>QCHI01000013.1 GCA_003279655.1 Prochlorococcus sp. AG-402-A21
AAAATAAGATATGGCAAGATCAACTCTTTTCGGAAAATATCTTAATTCATAAATCCAAAAAAGATCAAATTGATATTTACTTCGCAAGAGCTAATATTCTTCATAATGAAAAAAAATACGAAAATAGTTCTAAATACCTTCAATTAGCAAATACATTGAAACTTGAGCTGCAACCATCTAAGCCTGAGATTATTCTCAATAAATCTAGAACATTGCTTATTGAATCAGATAAAAAAGAAATTAATAAAAAAGAAAGCACAAACTTTCGTGAGAGTATTTTTATTGTAGGTATGTTTAGAAGTGGTTCTACATTGTTGGAATCAGTTCTTAGTATGAGCAACGATGTATATGATCTAGGTGAAATTAATATTCTAGAGGAATCATTCCTAGATTGTAAGAAGTCTAAACAAGATTTAACTCTTGCTGAATTATATTGGAGAAAAGTAGATAATAAGACTCAATTGAATATCACAACAAACAAATGGTTGTATAACTATCAATACGCAGGTATCATCTCTAATCAAATACCAAATTGCAAAATTATTCACTGTTATCGAAATCCTTTAGATAATATTCTTTCAATTTATCGACAGCATTTCGCTAAAGGAAATGATTATTCCTCTTCCTTAGTTGATTGCACAAGAGTTTATTTAGATCAAGAAGAAATTATGACTCAATATAAGAATAGATTTAGATCAAAAATATACGACTTAAATTATGATTTATTAGTTAGCGATCCTACTAAAGAAATTAAATCATTAATCTCTTGGTTGGGTTGGAAATGGGATAATGCATTTCTATCACCTCATCTAAATCATCGCTCAGTTTCAACAGCAAGTAGTGTTCAAGTTCGATCCCCAATCAGTTCAAAATCAATTGGTGGATGGAAAAACTACAAAGAGATGCTGAAACCTGCGATTGAAATACTTACTAAAACCAATAGATATAAAGACATCGCTTCCTAATCACAAGTTACAAAACTGTGCAAAGTTTGAAGAAAAACATCCCAATACTCTTAGAGGGATGTATCAATTGTGGGTTTCTTAAAAAGAGATTTGACTACTTCCAGAGTATAAGAATATTTGATTTGTAAAGAGAGTCATCTTTCTACAATGTCTTTACAGAAAAGGTAAGAAGGTAATACGTTGAACTAAAACTTGTAATTTATAACTACATATTAGTAGTCATAATTAATCCCACTCAATAGTTCCCCTAGAAATACAAAGTTCAAGATTATTTATTATACCTACATAAATTACAGCGTATGATTATCTATAATTCCTATGTGAAACTAATAAGAGACAATGATGAACTAAAAACGTTTCACAGACGAGATTACCTTATAGATTTCGCACAAAATAATTGAAATAGACTACTACTTTAAGGTACTCAAAATATAATAATCATGATTTCGGAATTCATAGTAAAATACTTTATATAAGCAAATAGCAAGATATAGATGGAACAAATTGACCATAAAGATCAAGAAAAAAAGAAAGTCTATGGAGTAACTACATTCCCAGTCCCAGTTGCTTTAAGTGAAATCAAAACCAATATTACTATTAATACCAATACTCATTCTAAACCTTCTAAAGAACAAATCATTAATCAAGCATTTCGGTTTCATTCACAAGGAAATCTTTCAGAAGCAGCAAAACTTTATCAATATTTCATCAATCAAGGTTTCACAGATCACAGAATATTTTCAAATTATGCAGGAATTTTACAAGGTATTGGCAAATTAAAAGAAGCAGAATTATCATACCGAAAAGCACTTGAAATTAAACCTGATTACGCAGAAGCACATTACAATCTGGGAACAATATTAAGTGATCTTGATAAATTAAAAGAAGCAGAATTGTCTACTCGAAGAGCAGTTGAACTCAATCCTAATTTCGCACAAGCACATTACAATCTGGGAAACATATTAAAAGAGCTTGGCAACTTAAAAGAAGCAGAATTGTCATACCGCAAAGTAATTGAACTGAATCCTGATCTCGCAGAGGCACATTCCAATCTGGGAACGATATTAAGTGATCTTGACAAATTAAAAGAAGCAGAATTGTCTACACGCAAAGCAATTGAACTGAATCCTAATCTCGCAGAGGCCCATTCCAATCTGGGAAATACATTGAGAGATCTTGGTAAATTACAAGAAGCAGAATTATCATACCAAAAAGCAATTGAAATCGATCCTAAAAACAAATCTATTAAAAATAATTTAATCAGTTTACTAACTATATACGAACCAAAAATCATTAATTCAAATCCATTATATATAATAAACAAAGAATTCAAAAATATAAGTCTTCCAAAGCAATATAAGTCTATAATTACTGATGAAGAAGCAATTCAACTATACAAAGATGGACTAGAGATTTATAGAAAATATAATTTGGATCTAGAAATATCTTTATCACAAGTCTATAAAAGTAATGAAATACATTTAAATTGCAAAAGACATATGCTAATTTTTAATCAAAAAAAAATAATTCCTGAATTTTGCTTTGGATGTTATAAAGTTCAAGTTGAAGTGAATTCAATCATTGAATTAATCAAACTATTTTTAGTTTTTAATACTCTAGAACTGAAGAATAGCAATACTAGAAAATGTATGGTCGAGGGGCGAACTAATATCTCAGGATTTTATAAAGGACTGATATATTGTTTAGGTCTAAATGAGGCGTTAGAAATATCGAAAAAGTTGAATGTTCACCTTCAAAATAATATTAGAATTGATTTAATATCCAAAGTAAAGAGAGGTTGTTCTGAATATCCACTAGAATTCCCACAATATAAAGAGATAAAAATATCTGGAGATCAACCAATGAATTACAATGAGAGCTGGAGAAGTATAGAAAAAGAAATAGATAAAGGTAAGAAATATAGGGATAAATCAAACAAAAGTATTGAGGGATTTAATTTAAATAACTTTCTTATAATGAGAAACTGGATCGCATATGCGCAAAAGATAGGAGATCAAAGTGTAAATAAGATTACTCATGAGCAAATAAAAGGACCTAAAAGTTTTAATTCTTTTAAAAGAGACTTTCATGCTACGCAAACCCCAAAAACACAAATTTAATTCCTGATAATAATAACTATTTCCCAGACAATAAGAAGCAAACAAACTTACATCACTGGAGAAAGTTTGAAGAGAAACATCAATCAACTTTCGTAGGTATTTATCAGTTCTGGGTTTCTAAAAAGGAGAATTGAAAACTTCCACGAAATAAAATATTTATTCTTTCAGAGAAAAACATCTTTCTACGATTTCTCCATGGAGACGTTCACAAGGTCAGAAACCAACCCGTGACAAACACGGGGGGATAAATCCCTATTATTTCATCACCTAATATCAGGAAGCACACTTCTGACAAAACATATTGTTCAGACTATATCCACCTTTAGTAGACAATTTATTCCCACTCAATAGTCCTTCGCAAATGAGCACAACTAAACCCAAGTCATACCAAAGGGTTTCATCTTTATATATGGTACGTAAAACCCAGTCGTGCCAATGAATTACAAAGAGAAATATACTCAATAATGCTTTTTTGGAGAAATACTAGAGTATTCCACTTCTATGTCACCAACTATTTTTCTGTCACCTCGTCATCTGATATCTAGATATAGAAAAAATATACAGACACGTTTTAAATTCTCGCTTTATCAGTTCCAAGATAATTTTAGAAAGAAGTAATAAGAGTTCAAATTGGTAGTAAAATCAAAAGAACGAACAGAGAGAAGATGGATAGTTCTAATCAAAAAGGAGAAGAAAAGAAAAAAATTGCTGAGGTAAAAATATTTCCAATTCCATTAGCTTTAGGAGAAATAAAAGAAAACATCACTATTATTACTAATAATCCTTCCGAATCTTCTAAAGAACAAATATTTAATAATGCAAGAAAGTTACATCAACAAGGAAATATTCCAGAAACAATAAAATGTTATCAAAGATTAATAAATCAAGGATGTCATGATCACAGAGTTTTTGCTAATTATGGAACAATCTTAAAAGATCTTGGCAAATTACAAGAGGCAGAAGTATCTACTCGCAAAGCAATTCAACTAAATCCTGATCTAGCAGTGTTACATTACAATCTGGGAAACATATTGAGCGAACTTGGCAGGTTACAAGAGGCAACATTATCTTATAGCAAAGCGATTCAAATTAACCCTGATTTTGCAAAAGCATTTTTTGCTATATCGACTCTTCAATACTCTAATAAAAATGAAATTTGGAAGGATCTTCTCTTTTCTGAAAGTATCTTAAATAACAAGTCAAAAAAAGATCAGGTTGATATTTACTTTGCTAGAGCAAATATTCTTCATAAGGAAAAAAAATACGAAGATAGTTCTAAATACCTCCAATTAGCAAATAACCTTAAACTGGATATTAATCCATATATCTCTGAAAGTTTTATCAACAAATCTCAAGTATTGCTAATTCTATCTGATAAAGAACTTATTAATAAAAAAGAACACATCTATTCTTCTGAAAGTATTTTTATTGTAGGAATGCCTAGAAGTGGTTCAACATTACTAGAGTCAATTATTAGTATGAATAATGATGTATATGCTCTAGGCGAAACTAATATTCTGGAGGAATCATTTCTAGAGTATCAAAAGTCTAACCAAGAGATAAATCTTGCAGTATTATATGACAAAAAAGTAAGTAATAAGACCCGATTGAATATCACAACAAACAAATGGTTATATAACTATCAATACGCAGGTGTCATCTCTAATCAAATACCAAATTGCAAAATTATTCACTGTTATAGAAATCCTTTAGATAATATTCTTTCAATTTATCGAGCACATTTTGGACAAGGAAATCAATATTCCTCTTCCTTAGTTGAGTGCGCAAAGGTTTATTTAGATCAAGAGGAAATAATGAGAAAATATAAGAATAAATTTCGATCAAAAATATATGACCTAAATTATGACTCATTAGTTAGCGATCCTACTAAAGAAATTAAATCTTTAATCAATTGGTTGGGTTGGGAATGGCAAGAATCATATCTATCACCTCATCTAAATCCTCGATCAGTTCAAACAAGAAGCAATGTTGAAGTTCGTTCCCCAATCAATTCAAAATCATTTGGTGGATGGAAGAACTACAAATATATGCTGAAACCCTCCATAGACATCCTTACTCAAACCGACAAATATCGAGACTTGGTTTCATGAATCATTAAAAACACAAGATCGTCAGAAGAAAGCACCTAACAAAATATATAAAGTTAACTTCTATTACGACAACTAATAATAGATATATTGAGGATCAACACGCACGCGACCTTCTAATTCTTCATACAACGCATATGAAATATCATTTGTCCCCTGTTACTACCCATAAATCACGAACCAAAGTGTAGAGAAATCATCTTTCTTCGATTTCTCCATAGAGAAGGTGACTAAGTGACAAATGAAAACCCTGTCACTCAGTCACGTCATTTCTGGTATGGAAGTGGTGTGAAAGTGGATTTTTGTGTATTGGACTACGTTTTACTGCTCTAAACTATTCCCACTCAATAGTCAATCGCGAAACAGAACCCCCACATCCCGTTCATACCAAAGGGTTTCTACTTTACATATAGCACGTGAAACCCACGTGCAATCTAGTTATACCAATAGATCAAAAAGGGAAATACACTCAATCATACTTTTGCAGGGAAGTAGTAGAATGTTTGATTCAATTTTATGTCTAAAACTATAGTTCTGTCACCTTGTCACCTGCTCTTCTAAGTAGAGAAATAATATTCAAACCTACTTTTTATCCTCGCTCGATAAATGGTAAATGATTTCAGAAAGAACTAATAAAGATTGAAATTAGTAGTAAAATGGGAAGAACAGAAAGAGAGAACAAATAAAAGCAGATGGATAACTTTAGTCAAGAAGGAGAAGAAAACAAGAAAATTACTGAAGTAAAAACATTTCCAATTCCATTTTCTTTAGACGAAAATCAAGAAACAATTACTATTAATAGTAGTACTTCTTCCCATACTTCTAAAGAACAAATAATTCATCAAGCATTCAAATTTCATTCACAAGGAAATATTCCAAAAGCATCAAAATATTATCAATATATTATTAAACAAGGATTCAAAGATTATAGAGTTTTTTCTAATTATGGAATCATATTGAAAGGTCTTGGCAAATTAAAAGACGCAGAATTGTCATACCATAAAGCAATTGAACTCAATCCTAATTTTGCAGAAGCACATTACAATCTGGGAAACATATTGAGCGATCTTGGCAAATTAAAAGACGCAGAATTATCATACAGCAAAGCAATTGAACTTAATCCTAATTTTGCAGGTGCTGCTTGGAATTTATATGGATTAGCAAATACTATTGAGCAAGCAGAAAAAAGAATTAATCAATGCTTGAGAATGGATAAGAGTCATTTAAAAGCAAAACTTACACTTAGTGCTTTGAAATTGCATCAAGGTGATAAATCGTTATTTCATAATCTCATAAAATCAATTCATAATGATCATCCAATAACCCGATCTATTCAATGGGTTTCTACTTTGCCAAAATTACCTGAATTATTTTTCCATAGATGGGCGTTATTTGACAGTATTATTAAAAAAAGCAAAAAAGATAGACCTTTCTATGAATTTGGTGTTTGGCGAGGTGAATCATTTAAGTATCTAATCAATACTTTCAAAAAAGGTTATGGATTTGATACTTTTGAAGGATTGCCTGAAGATTGGCATGATGAAAAGCAAGGTAAATATTCAGCAGATGGAATCATTCCTAATATTGAGGGCGGAACATTTATAGCAGGTAAATTTGAAGATACACTCCCAACTTTTTATTCCAAACCTAAACCTATGGCATCAATAATCAATTTTGATGCTGACCTTTATTCTTCTACTCTCTGTGCCTTGAATTATTCAAAACCTGTAATAGATAAGGATACAATTTTAATATTTGATGAATTTATTATCAATAAAAATTGGGAGCAGGATGAATATAAAGCACTCAATGAGTTTTGCTCTAACAATAATTTAACTTATGAGGTTTTAGCGATCTCCTATGTGACGAAGCAAGTTGCTGTAAAATTAATAGGATTTTAACTAAAAAGACAAGACACAAACGGACTTATAAAACTGGGCAAAGTTTGAAAACAAACATCCCACAATCTTTTCAGGTATGTATAAGTTCTGGTTTTTCAAAACGGAAAGTTAAATACTTAAAGAAAGAAATATTTGATTTTGTAGAGAAATCATAAAAATATATATTCTTTTAATTTTATATAAGTGTAGAGAAAATCAACTTTCTACGATTTCTTCATGCAGACGCTGACAAGGTCAGAAAACAAACCTGTAACAAACACCAGGGTTCAAATCCCTGTTATTTCATGAGCTAATGTCCAGAGGCGAACTTATGACAAACCCTATTTTTTAAATTATATCTACCTTTAGTAGACACTTATTCCCACTCAATAGTTCCTACTATATCTGATGTAAAAAACGTAGTAGGTGACAAGGATATTTACCCTATTGTATCACACAATAACCGTGTGGAAGTCGTGTGGAAGTGATTTTTAGAGAAAAATTCTGATTACCTCAGGGGTAGAAAATATCTTGCTTTTTTATACCCCAAGCACTTCTAATAGTGTCTTATTTTCTGGTAATTACCTTAGAAAAATCCTATGTTTCTATTAGTGGTAAAGGTAAGCAATGAGAATCCGACCATTTGTTCTAACTGCGATACTTCTGTCCCCAATAGCAGCAATGGCAGATGGATATCATCACCAGAGGGGATATACAACTCAACGAACTTGCTACAAAGAAATCTACAGAGAGGAATATGTTTCTGGGAATAGAAGAGCAAAGGGTTATGTGAAGTCCTACTTGGACAAAGTCGAAGTACCTTGCTCTTCACTTAGTTGGAATCCACCAGTTCGTAAATATCGTCACCGTCATAATCATGCTTATTACCAACACGATCATGTGCATTATTTCCCTCATACTCATGGCAGGTATAACAGACCAACCCATCAGCAAGTATTAGTTTCTCGTAGTTATCGAACTAGTGGAGGAAGTTGTAGTTCAGGCAATGCAACTACAGGTGGATTGATTGGAGGTGGTCTTGCTGCTGCAATCTCCAAGAAAGATGCTTATGCGTGGTCTATTCCTCTAGGTGCTGTTCTTGGAATGGGCATTGCTAATGCTGATTGCTAATGCGGATTGCTAATGCGGATTTTTCTCAATATTTAAGAGATTATTTTTGTTATTGCCATGTTGGTCTTGGGTGTATCAGAATGGATATACAGAACAACTCCTCACACATAGTTCTGTACTAAAAAGCACCCAACTCTAACGAGAAGGGTGCTTTTTTAATCGCAAATTATTTTGCTATCTAGTGAGCATGTCCATCATGATCCCCTTTATGGTCGTCTTTGTGATCATGCTTTTCCATTTTTTCCTCCGAACCCATTTGGCAACCAGTAATTAGAAGAGGTGTGAATAAAGAAAAAGCAGCGAATAAAGAGATGACGACCTGACGCGTTAAGAGATTTTGGAAATAGTATTTATTTTCACTGTATCTATTTTTAACTTCTTTACTTGATTGTGCCAATCCAAAAACCAACCTGATAAGGGTTTATTCTTAAATCTGCTCCGATAAGTTCCTGATGTGAGGAGTGAGAGACCCTCCGCAGTGGAAACAAGGAAACACTTGCATCCGGTCTCTACAATAATCCGCCCCCAACAGAACAGGGCGGTTTTTTTGTGTCTTTTCTAGAGTGGTCTGATGATTTTTCCATCTCCACAAGTTGTTTTTGGACTGTTGCTTTTGAGTACAGCAGTTGTTTTGATTTTCGATATCAGATACAACCCATTCGGAAATAATGAAGACGATCTTTGATTAGGAATAAATTCTGATGTTGCCCTCTTCTGAGTTTGATTAAAAAAGAAATAGCAGAACAACTCCTCAACAAAAATAGTTCTGTAGTAAAGGAAGACCCCTGGTGCCAATATTAGGCAAGGGGTCTTTCTTTTGGGGAGATAAACAGGTGTTTTCTCTCATGTTCCAATAATTCGGTTTGAGTAGAAATGGGTTGGAGTTTTAGCACTTCGTTTCTGAAGGTCAAAGAGTTGTTAGTTCAAGGTGTGAATTGTTCAGTAGAGATAAACAAGTGCTGAACTCAAAGGGGACGACCAAAATCTCGTCCCCTTCTTTAATGAAAAATTATTTGTTGACCATCTAGACAGAAGTAGTATATTTGTATTAGTTTTCTCCCCATTACAAACACAAGCAATCAAAGCAGCTGTGAGCGGTGCTTTTTTTGTCTCTACTTCGTGATTCCCCTGACTGCTGATTTCATCAGAATCTTTGCAGGAAATGAATCCACCATCAGATATCAGTTACATGAATGAACCTGTTAGAGAAGCATTGCCAACACCATCGGGTTGGTTAGTCGCTCCCGCTAGAGATTTTTGTCTGCTTTTTATACGTGACCCGAAATCTGTAATGGTTGATCCGACTGTCTTTACTCAACTTTGGTATTGCACTAAAGAAGGTGTTCCCACAAGACTTAAGAACACAAGAAGATTGGACTATCAATCCTCTTATGAAACTTGGAATGAACTAATCAGTAATGGTTGGGAATTAGTGGAGCATCAGTTCAATGCTTGTATTGATGCTGCTTAAGTGTGGTAAATACCATAGATATTTTCATGTAGTAGGAGTAGAAATAAATCAAGAGTCATAGCACTCTCGAAGATATTAAAGGGGATATGTGCATTGACTCTAGGGAGGAATCTCACGCCTCCTGTAGTGAACAGAGAACACCTTTCGTGCGGTCTCTGCAATGGTCGGAACAACCCAAACCCCTGATTGATTTCAGGGGTTTTTCTTTGTAGGGTAATCAGAATTAATACTTTAGGGTTTTTGTCCTATAGATTTCTTGAATTAGGAGGAGTAGATATAAGTCAAGGCACTATTAGGAGGGCAAACCATGTCATGCGGTAATCCTTTTAAACATGCAATCGAAGACGTAAAAGAAACATTCTCGAAATCTTGTGGAGTTCCTATCCAAGGGAACGACTGGTGCGATCTGGTTTCTAATTATGAAACTGATTTTGATGAAGTCGATTACGAGAATGAATGCTTGCAGTTTGGCAACTGCTCAATTGACTACTAAAAAAACATTGACCTAACAGGAGGTCTAATTATGCAAGCAACACGTAGTTTCAGATCCAATGGATCGAATACTCTTTCATCGATATTTCTATGGTTTTCTGTCTTTTTGATTTCTATGGGGACACTTCCTCATCTCATTCCTTATTACTTTCAGTTGAAATATTGAGGTAAAAAAATGATTCTTGATCTTCTTAAACTAATTCTCAGAAAGCACAAAGAGTATTGGGTTGTTGGTTAAACAGGAGTTTTTTCTCATGTTCACCTGATCTGGATTTGTTATTAATGAATTAGGAGTCACAGCACCTTCTGTGGGTCAAAGTTAAATAAAGGATGGAAATTTAGTTCAGTCAGTTGAGTGCTTGACTCAAAGGGGGGCGACCAAAATCTCGCCCCCTTCTTTATGGGAATTAGAAGAAAAGCACTACCTCAACCGACCCTAATTTTTAGTGAACTTATTTTTAGATTAATAGTGGGCGATTGGGTAATGCGGATTATCCTTTTTTCCAGAGATAGGGGACTGTCTGTATTAGAAAAGGAACCCTGTCCCTTTCTCGCAAATTCATTAAAAGTATGTGTTTTAAATTTAATGAGAAGCAAAGAGATTATTGAAGATTTAATTAGTTCCTCTCTAACAGAGATTTTAAAAAGATCGTTAACCCTTGATAGAAAAGATCAAATTGCAATCCATCAAGAGTTTAAAGAATGGATTTATGAAGGAACCAAAGAGGAAGACATTTGGGTCATAGATCGTCCAATCAAATAATTAAATCTTCAATCCTTTTTCCACTAATAGAGAGTCCCAAGTTCAATGCTTGTGTTGACGCTGCCTAACCATAATTAACTCTAAATTGCTCAAAAGGTAGACCAGTTTTACCCTCGATTTCTTTTTCTAACGAGATCCACCATTCCTCTTCGTCTAATGAAACTTCATAAAACCTTCTTGCGAAATGTATATGGATTTCATCAATACTTTTAACCCCATATTCATCTAATGCTTCTTGCTCTGAATCAAAAACTCCTTCACCTTCACCATCAATAACAACACTGACTTCCCACCAATTTTTGCTTTCCCATTCTGGTAACAAATCAAGTAATGCTTGTGGAGCAAAAAGTTCTACTGACCAATTTCCGCCACCTCTAAACCTTTCATTTCCATCTAAATCATCATCGTTTATGTGATCCAAATAATTGTCTGCTCTCATCCTCTCAACTTGCTCTGGATTGAATTTTTTTATCCAATCTTCTATTTCTTTTTTAGTTTTGTATATTTTTCAATCCCCTATTTCAGAAATGGAAGCAACTTACTGAAGGTCGCTGGGAACGAACCAACAATGAGTGCCACTGCTCCAAGAACAACCGCCACGATTGCAGCATCTACTAAAAGATCTTTCCAGTTGTATTTCATCTCAAAGTGACCATGTCTGGAGCAGTGCATTCAGTTGGATATGAGATCACATTCTTTGCTGTAAATCCTGCACCTATCGCAACAAGTCCAATTACAAAGATCCATTTAGATCTCTCACTCGAGAACAGTCTGTTCATAAAATTGACGTACTGATGTGAAGTTTCCATCAACGATAATGTTTTTTATTCAATGACCTTCAACACTCTTAAAAGTCTTTGTCTTAGTTGTTTTGCACTTCTACTTATTTTTTATCCGTTAACAATAGATGCTCTATCGCCTGACTGGGTTGCAGTTCCAAAGAGTGAGTATGGAGAGCAGTTATGGGATAAGAACAGTGTTCAAAAAAATCATGATGGATCCATACGAGTATTCAGCAAATTTATTCCTAAAAGTACTACTGAAATTACTCAAGACATTCTGTACACGATGGATGTCAACTGTTCGGAAAATTCTTTTAGAGACGTTGCAGTAGGAGCAAAGGAATTTAATGAGTTCAAGAATCAAGATTCAGAATGGAAAGATCCCAATGGAGATGAATTGATTTTGGGTGTTATCGATCAGGTTTGTACTTTTGGAAATTAGATAAAAAGTAGACTACAAACGTCTAATAAATTGCGACCATATTGCGACGAAATGACTAATACGCACCTTTTCTTATCACTTAAAAGCCTTTGCTTAGTTCGAGTGGAGACGCGAGTTAAAGATCTGATTTCAAAATTGCGCCTAACATAAAACGAGTTGCGACTAACTTGCGACTGATCTTCACAAAGACCTGCTTTAGGGCAGGTTTTTTTGTGCCTACTCATCCTCATAACCAATCTTGTTTGCTGGATTAGTAATAAAAAGAATCATTAGAAACACTACGTTTGCAGGCAAAGAATGTTTTTTTTTAGTAACAAAAGAGTCATACCCTGCGTCACGTTGAATTTCTCTTTTCCCTTGCTCATATTATTTTTCCCAAAAGAGATACAAATTAGAAAATTTATTCATCTTCCTCTATCAGTAGTAAATGATGTTAGAAAGATTTAATAAGGAACCAGATTAGCAGTAAGATCGGGAAAAGCAAAAGAGAGAAAAGATAATAGAAGATGAATGGTTCTAGTCAAAAAGGTGAAGGGAAGAAGAAAGTGAAAGAGATAAAAACTTTTCAAGTTCCGTTTCCTTTAGGAGAGATCAAAGAAAATATCACTATTACTACTAATACTCCTTCTAAACCTTCTAAAGAACAAATAATCAAGCAAGCATTTGATTTCCATTCACGAGGAAATATTTCAGAAGCAGCAAAACATTATCAATATTTTATTGATCAAGGTTTCAAAGATCACAGGGTTTTTTATAATTCCGGAATAATTTTACAAAGTCTTGGCAAACTAAAAGAAGCAGAATTGTTATACCGTAAAGCAACTGAAATCAATCCTGATTTCGCAGAAGCGTATTCCAATCTGGGAAATATATTGAGAGATCTTGGCAATTTACAAGATGCAGAATTTTCATACCACAAAGCAATTGAACTTAAACCTGATTTCGCTGATGCTCATTCCAATCTGGGAAATATATTGAGAGATCTGGGCAAGTTACAAGATGCAGAATTTTCATACCGCAAAGCAACTGAAATCAATCCTGATTTCGCAGAAGCATATTTCAATCTGGGAAATGTATTGCATGATCTTGGCAAATTACAAGATGCAGAATTTTCATACCACAAAGCAATTGAACTTAAACCTGATTTCGCTGATGCTCATTCCAATCTGGGAAATATATTGAGAGATCTGGGCAAGTTACAAGAAGCAGAATTATCTACTCGCAAAGCAATTGAAATCAATCCTGATTACGCAGTGGCGCATAACAATCTGGGAAATATATTGAGAGATCTTGGGAAAATACAAGAATCATTTGATTCTTACTTGAAAGTAATTGAAATTAATCCAACATATTCTAATATTTATCCTTATATAACTAGATTTTTAAAAGATTCAGATCCATCTCAATTAAATAAGTCAAAGTTAAAACATATATTAAATCTACTACTAGAGAAAAATAATATATCACATAATGAATTATTCAAAGCATTTAATTTTTTATATAGAACTAAAATAATAAGGAATCTAGAAAAGTTTGATTCAGACTTCTCAGGAATAAAATTACTTGTCAATAATAAAGTCATAATTAATGCACTTAGAAAGATTATATTTCGTGATCTTAAGTTGGATAAAATTCTAACCAAAGCAAGAAGAAATATATGCGATCTTATAGATAAAAATACAGAGACTATTACTTTCTCTCAATTACAATTTATTATTGCATTAGGAGAGCAATGCTTCTTAAATGAATATGTTTATTCAGTTACTGAAGAAGAAAATATATCTATTGCAAGTATTGTCAAGAAATGTAGAGATAGTAATTTCAGTGAAATACATTTATCAATTTTATCTTGTTATTTTCCTCTATATAAACTTCTTGATAAAATACCATCTTTAAAATCTTTTACTTCTTCTAATCAAAGTTTCAAAGAACTAATAGAATTACAAATAACAGAACCTCTAATAGAAATTGAAATATCCCAAAGCATTAAAAAACTAGGGTCAATTGATCATTTTATTTCTAAAAAAGTAAAATCTCAATACGAAGAAAATCCATATCCTAGATGGAGATATGGAGATGATTCAGAAAGTCAAAAGATATCTTTTTTGCAAGGAATTAATAATGAAATCATACCTAATTCTATCAGTTCCAATATTGGAGATAGTCAATTACAAGTGCTAGTTGCTGGGTGTGGAACAGGTCAACAAATTTTACATACACAGATCTATAAAAATGCTCATATAACTGCTATTGATTTGAGTTTATCTAGTCTTGCTTATGCTCAAAGGAAGGTAAATGAACTTGGAATTAATAATGTTGAACTAATTCAGATGGATATCTTGGATATTAAGTTACTAGAGAAAAAGTTTGATCTTATTTTATGTTCAGGTGTTTTACACCATATGGATGATCCCTCAAAAGGTTTGAAAACATTATTAGGTGTTTTAAAAACGACTGGATTCATTAAATTAGGTTTATATAGTGAATTAGCAAGAAAAGATATCGTTAAAGCAAGAAATTATATTGCCAGCAAAAATCTTCAACCAAGCGAAGATAATATTCATGATTTTAGAGAAACTATCTTTTCAGGTAAAGCACCAGAATTAAACTCTCTCTCAAAGAGTCCTGATTTTTATACACTCTCTTCCTGCCGTGATCTTTGCTTTCACGCACAAGAACATAGATTCACTATTAACCAACTGCAAGAAACTCTCAACTCTAATGAATTAGAGTTTCTTGGATTCTTGCTTCCAAAACCAGTTAAATCTGTCTATAAGCAATATTTCCCAGAAGATAAAAAACAAACAAACTTACAAAACTGGGCAAGGTTTGAAGAAAAACACACCAACACTTTCAGAGCGATGTATCAATTCTGGGTTTGTAAAGCGAAAATCTGACTACTTCACAAGTATAAAAATAATTTGATTTTGTAGAGAAAACTATCTTTCTACGACTTCTCCATGGAGACGCTGACAAGGTCAGAAAACAAACTCATAACAAACACGGGGGTTAAATCCCTGTTATTTCGTCACCTAATATCAGGAGTCGAACTTATGACAAACCCTTTTTTTTTAGACTATGTCTACTCTTTTGTAGACGAATTATTCCCACTCAATAGTCAATCGCAAAAGAGCACCCTCAAACCCCAGTCATACCAACAGATTTCATCTTTATACATAGCACGTAAAACCCACGTAAAACCCAGTCGTGCCAATGGATTACAAGGAAAAATATACTCAATGATGCTTTTGTAGAGAAACAGTACAAATCAGAAGAACAAAGGTATATACTAGAAAAAATAGAAGAAATAGATTTTGACATTATCGATTAACGATATTGCATCATCAAATATTCTTGATACTTCGCACAGTAGAAGAAAAGCGTTTAATTCAATTGCAGGATGGAATGGTTCAACATATACAAAACCAATCAAATACTATATCCATGACAATAGTGGACCCGTTAATTTTGAAAGATTGAATAATAACTATGCCTATGCTATTTCAGATGATGAGGAGAAATTTATTGATGATACCTTCAAACAAATTGATAAATATATAGACCTAAATTTCCAACGTGTTTACTCAGCAGCAGAAGCAACTATTGATGTATATAGAACGGTCACTGCTGGAGGAATATGGGGATATGCCTCGTGGAATTGGTGGTGGTATCCTTATGATTATGAGGTAGAAGTTGAATGGACTCCAATTGCAAATAGTGGTCCAAAGTTAAAAGATTATCCAACATTATCATCCTCAGTAGGATTTTACATAATGCATGAAATTGCTCATGCATTGGGTCTTCAGCATGATTTAGCAAAAGGCAATTTCGACCCAAATGATTCGAGATATAATATTACTGATACTCTAATGTCATACAATTATAGTGGTTATTTAACTGACTCTTTATCATTTACATCTCTTGATATTCAAGCATTAAAAACAATTTGGGGAGAAAACTTTGCACCAACAAATTACTGGGTTTCATCTACAAGTTTTAATGAAAATATTGCTGCAGGTTCAACAATAGCAACACTCAGTGGAGTGGATGAAGACGTCAATGATACACATACTTTTAAATTCGTTTCTAATTCAACTTATGGTCCTGATAATAATTCTTTTACTATTGATGGTAATAAACTAAAAATAAACATATCTCCTGATTATGAAACAAAAAATACTTATAGGATTCTATTTGAAGCAATTGATTCCTCAGGATCGACTTCTGGACCTCTTTATATTGATCTTTCAGTTAATAATCTTACCGAAGATAATGATATTGAGATTACGACAGGTACTAATTTCAATGACACAATTTTAGGTGGAAATGGCATTGATGAAATCTACGCTCTAGATGGATCAGATTTGATTACAGGTGGAAAAGGAAATGATGTTATTGATGGTGGAGAAGGTTCTGATACCTCAATTTATAGAGGTAAATTTTCTGATTATTCTTTTACTAGATCTAATAATGCACTTGAAATAGCAGATCAAAGAACTTGGGGGTTTCTAGATGGTACAGATACTCTCTCAAATATTGAATACATTCAGTTCTCTGATCAAACAGTAGAAGAATCAAAGGTAGACATTGTTAAAACATATAGTGGGGAGTTTAGTGATTACAAGTTCTACGACAAAGGGAATGGTCTTTATCAAATCAAAACTGATTCTGGTTATGACGACATCACAGGATTACCACTACTAACATTTGCAGGAGAAGCAGCGACAAGTTCATTTAAAGACATCAGTGCCATCGTTGATATTAAAGGAACGTTTGATCAAGTCACTGGTTTAAATACAGACGATGCAAAAATGTTCCGTCTATATAACGCATCTTTCAAACGACTTCCTGATCCTGATGGATTGAAGTATTGGATTGGAAAATATACTTCTGGAGAAAATGATTCACGAGCAGTGGCATCATCTTTCCTTGTCTCAGATGAATTTAAACAGCGCTATGGAGAGAATGTTTCTGACACTACTTACGTCAATAATCTCTATCAAAATGTTTTAGGAAGATTACCTGATAGCAGTGGATTGAACTATTGGTTAGGTCAACTTAATAGCGGAGCAGAAACAAGATATGAAGTTCTCTTGGGTTTCGCTGAATCAGCAGAAAACAAGGCACTCTTTACAGAAATGACTGGATTTGGTTGATCTGAAAAATTTAGATTTTTAGTAAGACAAAAATTAGGACTGTAGAGAAAAGCATCTTTCTACGATTTCTCCATGGAGACGGTAAAAGTGTGCCACGTAAAACCCACGTAAAACTGACACTTCAAAAACCTAGTTATATCCTCATCAGACCTCTCACGTAAAACCCACGTAAAACCATATAAATCAAGTTATCACTAGAAAGTAGACGTTTCCGCTACTCCCACTCAATAGTTCCTGGGGGTTTACTCGTTATATCTAAAACAACTCGGTTAACTCCTTCAACTTCATTAACAATACGATTAGAAATTTTCTCTAAAACTTCATAGGGTAAGCGTGACCAATCCGCTGTCATTCCATCTTCGCTTGAAACACAACGAAGAACTATTGGCCATGCGTAAGTTCTTTGATCGCCCATCACACCAACTGAGTACACAGGCAACAAGACGGCAAAAGCTTGCCAAATTTCATGATACAAGCCAGCCTTATTAACTTCTTCTCTAACAATTAAATCCGCATCCCTTAAACAATTTAACTTTTCATGAGTCACTTCTCCTAGAATTCTTATAGCCAATCCTGGCCCTGGGAACGGATGTCTCCTAACAATCTCATCAGGTAATCCAAGTGATTTGCCAACTTTTCTAACCTCATCTTTAAATAAACGTCTCAGAGGCTCTACCAACTTAAATTGTAAATCTTTTGGTAACCCACCGACATTATGATGACTTTTAATTTTAACCGCTATTCGCTCTCCTGTTTTTGGATCAATATTTGTTCCAGCACTCTCAATCACATCTGGATACAGAGTCCCTTGCGCTAAATAATCAAAAGGCCCGAGACGAAGACTCTCCTCCTCAAAAACCCGAATAAATTCACGACCTATAATTTTACGCTTTTGCTCGGGATCTGTGACTCCTTTTAATTTTGAAATAAATCTCTCTCTAGCATTGATGTATTCAACATTAATATTAAACTTTTGATCGAAAAAAGACATCAGGAATTCCGGCTCACCTTTTCTCATAAAACCTTGATCAATAAACATGCAGGTCAATTGAGGTCCTATTGCTTTATTTAATAAAAATGCAAGAGTTGATGAGTCAACTCCACCCGATAGAGCCAATAAAACCTTTTTCTTTCCGACTTGTTGCTGTACTTGAGAAACAGCTTCATCTATAAATAGATTTGTTGTCCAATCTGGCTCACAAGAACAAATATGATATACAAAATTTCTTATTAAAACCATTCCTTGAGTAGAGTGAACAACTTCAGGATGAAATTGCACTCCATAAAAACTCTTATCATGCAAAGCAATAGCTGCTTCTGAAGTATTGAAAGTATGAGCTAATCGAACAAATCCCTTAGGTAATACTTGAACTGAATCTCCATGACTCATCCACATTGTTGATCCACTCATAACATTAGTTAATAGAGCTGTTGGATCATCAACTTCTAAAGGAGCCTTCCCATACTCTGCTTTACCAGTCGCAGGTTTAACAGAACCTCCTAAATGATGAACCATTAATTGCATTCCATAACAAACACCAAGAACAGGAATACCCAAATTAAAAATTTCTGGGTCACAATGTGGAGCATCCTCTTCGTAAACCGAACCAGGGCCTCCACTTAAAATTATTCCTTTAGGTTCAAGTACACGTAATTGCTCAGCAGATGTTGTGTAACTCATAACTAATGAGTAAACCTGGGTCTCTCTAATCCTTCGAGCTATTAATTCTGAATATTGAGAACCAAAATCGAGAATGACGATTGCCGGATTACGTTTTTCCTCTGAAATCATTGAAGCCATATCAATCTGATGAGTCCTGATACATCATTCTTATCAAATAGACTAATAAAGAGCATAGGAATATGCCTATCACTTTAGAATTAACCCTAAAGAATTAATTTGTTTTAAGCCTTTAGAACCAGCCCAACGAATTTGTCTTTTACGATCAAATAAAACAGATCCTATTTCCATCGATGAAGACAAATATCGATTTACATAGTTCTGGCTTTTAATTTCAATTTCTTTAGCCATCCTTTCCCAAATCAAAACCACAGCCTCAGAATTACTCGCCTCAAGAGCTACCAACGCATTTTCAACCGAAGTTGATTTACTTATTAATTCAATCAAATCAAAAGAGATACCTTCTTTAACAGCAAGTGAAGTGAGTATTTCAAGTCTTCCATCCGCAAGATGATGATGTGTATGAAAAACACCGCCGGATAATTTTACCAATTTTCCATGATACCCAAATAATAAAAGATTCTTCACATCATGCTCTGCAGCAGAAACAAGAAGAGGGCCTAACCAATTACCCGTTTTAATAATTTGATCAGCTGGCAGTCCAAATTTTAGTGCTAAATCCATTCCATTTTCACCAATCACAAAAGTCAAGCAACCACCAAATGTTGATTTAGAGCACTTGTAGTGCAAAGTCTCTTTGCAATTTTTCAATTGATCAGGAGAAGCACTGATTTGAACCTCAGCCTGTGTTCCAATAAGAGACAACCCATCTACAACTCCAAATGCTTCATTGCTTGTTTTTAAAGCACGATCTTTCCCTTCAGGTAAAACAATCTCTACTTTGATTGAACTGCCTTTGGGTAAAAGGGGGTAGAGATTCATACATAACAAATCACGAGCAAACTTAGATATGCATGGCTGACCAGATGATTCAAATTTACCTACTCCAAAACCGGCATGGAAATCAAGCCAATCTGGAAAGCCATTATCAACAATTTTTTCAGACTGAAAACTTGATTTAATTAATTGAATATATGCCCAGATTTCTATACCTCTTGTTATGTCAAGAGGCAACCCAGACTGACAATGAGTGACTGCTAAAGATCTCTCCCCATTATCAACTAATGCAGAAGAGCAAATAGGAACAGTAATTGGGGCTTCTTGATTTGGCAAATCAATTGTCTCAGCATCTTTAAATTGATTTCCAATCAGAATGTTTGTTGCAGACTTTGCAGCAGCAACTATCCAAACTGGAAGAGTATATTTATTCAAATCATTGGAAGAGCTGACGATAAAGTAAATTACCTAAATAATTTTTTAAAATAATAATAATCTAGATTTAAATAAGTAAATGCAGGACAAACTCAATCTAATGATTCCTGGACCAACACCGGTACCAGAAAATGTTTTGAGTTCTATGAGTAAACACCCCATCGGTCATAGGAGTGGAGACTTTCAACAAATTGTTCAAAAAACCACTGAACAACTCAAATGGCTGCACCAAACAACTTCAGACGTCTTAACAATTACGGGCAGTGGAACAGCCGCAATGGAGGCAGGAATAATTAATACATTAAGCAAAGGTGATCAAGTGATCTGTGGTGAAAATGGAAAATTTGGCGAAAGATGGGTAAAAGTTGCAAACGCATATGGGTTGGATGTAAAAATCGTAAAATCTGACTGGGGACAGCCTCTTGATCCAAATCAATTCAAGAAGATTCTTGAAGAGGACACTGATAAAAGAATTAAAGCAGTAATTTTAACTCACTCAGAAACATCAACAGGAGTAATTAATGATCTTAAATCGATTACCAACGAAGTAAAAAATCATGGTAAAGCTATTACTATTGCTGATTGTGTAACAAGTCTAGGTGCATGCAATATTCCAATGGATGAATGGGGAATTGATGTAATAGCTTCAGGCTCTCAAAAAGGTTATATGATTCCACCCGGTCTTAGTTTTATTGCTATGAACAAAAGAGCATGGGAAGCAAATAATCAATCAAATTTACCTAAATTTTATTTAGATTTAAAGCAATACTTAAAGGCAGTAAACAAAAATAGCAATCCGTTTACGCCTGCAATAAATTTATACTTTGCTTTAGAGGCATCACTGACAATGATGCAAAAAGAAGGCTTAAATAATATATTCGCTCGTCATGCTCGTCATCAAAAAGCAACTCAAGAAGGCATAAAAGCGATGGGTTTAAACTTATTTACAAAAGAAAATTTTGGAAGTCCAGCAATAACAGCTGTTGAGCCAAAGAATATAGACGCAGAAGAAATAAGAAAAGCAATAAAGAATGACTTCGACATACTTCTTGCAGGAGGACAAGATCATTTAAAAGGCAAAATCTTTAGAATTGGTCATTTAGGATTTGTAAACGATCGAGACATTATTAGTGTGATATCAGCATTAGAAAGTACTCTTGACAAAATGGGCAAACTAAACTTCCCAATTGGCAAAGGTATTGCAAAAACAATTTCAGTCCTAAACAAATAATAATATTTTTTGATATTGATAGAATAAATATTTAGTTTTTAATTAGATGAAGAACTTGTGGACCAACACCACAAGCCCTTCTCTCTTTATCAAGTGCTTTCAAAATAAAACCAGCAGATAATTGCAAATCTCCTTCATCAGCATGCACTGATGCATTCTTAAAGAAATAACCAGCCTCTTTTAAAAATGCTTGTTTTTTTACTTGTACTGAATTCATTATTAAATTGGTAAATACAAAATTTTTGTCAAATCACTATATCAAAAGAAAGATATTTTTTTATTAATAAAAAATAAGCGAGATAAAAAGTAAAATATTTAATTGAAAGATTTTTGTTCAAGTCAAAAATCATGAAAATTGGATAATAAAACGGAAACAATAATGCTCACTAAAGCTAGACAGAAGAAAAAAAAATAGATAATTTAAAATTGAAAATTCTCTTAAAATCATGTCATTTGGGATAAAGCGAAAATTCTTACCAATTTCAATGATTTATTTAGTCTTCAGTGCCTCTCTAGGATTAAAAGTTAACGCTGCAGTGACCAACGGAGCAGATATATATTGCTTTATGCGCAATGGAGGCAACACTCATGAACCAAGCTGGCAAGCAGCCTATCAATTTATAAAAAATAAAAAACAAGGTTTATTTAAAACTTCTCCAAAACAAGCTGCTTCTTTCATTGTCGAAGAAGTAGTTCAAGATCCCATAAAATATGAAGATTGTATTAATTACTTAGGTGATCTATATACAGGTGAATCAAGCTCAATAGGGGTTAGTGGTGATAAAGAATCAAACAATAAAGTAATTAAATCAATTGATAGCAAAGAGAAAAGTCCTAAAGGAACATATATAGATCGTTATAATTATTAATTAAATTGAGATCAATACAAAAATACTTAGCGATAATGCGAAATGAATTAAAAAACTAAAATAATATAAAAATGCAATTTTCGATACATTGACTTACTGCGCTATCAAGGCAAAATTCAAATAGTTAATATAAAACGTATGCACAATAGGGACGCGGTTTTCTTGGAAGATCTCTGCCCAAAGCTACGCGACAGAAGATGGCGAAAATCATTGCATGACTTCACCGGTAAAAGCTGCATATATTGTGGAAAAAGTTCAGACTCAATTGACCATGTTGTACCCAGAAGTAAAGGTGGATTAAGCATCACGGAAAATTGTGTACCGGCTTGTCTCTCATGTAATGGAAGCAAAACCGACAGTGATGCTTTTGAATGGTACAGAAAACAACGTTTTTACGACCCAAGGCGCTCAATGGCAATAAGAGCATGGACCGAAGGAGATATCCGCTTAGCTTTAAGACTTCTAAAATGGGCACAACCTAAACAAAATGAACTTATTGAAAGCTCAAACACTAAATTGAATAAAGATTATTCTTGGCAAACAGCTTAAAGTACTACCAAACCTGACAAGCAACGGAAGAATTATATTTTTCACATATAGAAGCTAGATTAGAGGACTTTTCAGGGACAGCAAGGATGCAACAAAGAAAGCAAATAGATGCAAGTAAAGGTTTTATCAAATTTTGATTGTTCTTTTGTACAGATATTCTTTTATCGTTCCTTAATTTGCTGGCACCATTCATGGAATTAAGACTAGGCTTTAAATAAGAAGCAATCATTGCTAAATAATCTACTTAATACATTTGTACTAATGAATCAGGATATTGTCAAGCGATTAGATCCTCTGCCACCTCAATCAAAATTAATCATATTTGGAGGAGGATTTAGTGGGCAAAGAATCGCAAGTGTAGGAAGAAGTTTAGGCGTAAAAGTTTTATGCAGCAGAAGACAAAAGGATAGCAAAGGAGCTGATTTCACATTTAACTCTGACACAGAATTATCGAATGAAATTTTCGAAGGAGCAACGCATGTCTTAAGTTGTATACCACCGCTATTCAGTGGAGAAGATCCTGTATTACTACAACTTAAAAATCAATTACTAAATTCAAAAACTTTAAAGTGGGTGGGTTACTTATCTACTACTGGTGTATATGGAGATACAAAAGGAGAATGGGTCAATGAAAATACATCTCCTAATCCTCAACAAAAAAGAAGCATTCGTAGACTCTCCTGTGAAAAACAATGGTTAGAAACAAAACTTCCTGTTCAAATACTTAGATTGCCAGGTATTTATGGGCCTGGAAGATCTGCATTTGACAGTCTGTTAAATGGAACAACAAAAATGATTGATAAGCCTGGTCAAGTTTTTTCAAGAATTCATGTCGATGATATTGCTGGATCTGTCTTGTTTTTAATAAATCTCTATTCTCAAGGGAAGAATCCAATGGTAGTGAATATAGCCGATAATTTGCCCACAAATAATCTTGATGTAATAGCTTTCGCCGCAAAAATAGCCAAAACATCTCTACCATCAACAGTACCTTTTGAAATTGCAAAAAAAACTATGAGCCCAATGGCACTATCTTTTTGGCAAGAAAATAGAAAAGTTGATAATAAATTATTATGTAATAAACTAGGATATTCTTTAATTTATCCTGATTTTAAATCTGGATTAAAAAATTGTTTTTCAAAATTAAATATAAAATAATGGTTTTTATTCCCAAATTATCTCTAATCATTGCTCGATTCCATACTAACTTAATTTTAATTGATAATTAGAGTTTAATGAGTTAAATTCAATATCATTTAAAAAAGCTTAATCTAATTAACTATTAAACAATTAACCAAGTCTTTAGTTAAACTAAAAATCAAAATAACATCTAAACATGAATCAATTTCAAACATCAAAAAATAATAAAAATACTCTTATTATTTCATTAGGTGACCCTGCAGGAATAGGAACTGAAATAACACTAAAAGCTCTTGGTTCTAAATACTTAAACGAGAATATAGAACCTTTACTTGTAGGATGTAAAAATAATATTTATAACACTTATTCAAGGTTAATTGATCATGGAATAAATAATATACCTGATCCAAAAAAACTAAATATTATTGATATACCTTTAAAAAACAATTTTATGCCAGGAATAGTTGACGAACATACTGGCTCAGCAAGCTTTCAATGGCTTTTCAATGCGACAAATTTACTTTTAGAAGGAAAGGCTAAAGCTCTAGTTACAGCACCGATTTCAAAAATCGCATGGCACAAAGCAGGCCATAAATTTGCAGGGCAAACTGAACTATTAGGTCAATTAACTAATAAAAAAACATCTATGCTTTTCACAGCAATATCACCAAAAAACGGGTGGAGATTTAATACTTTATTAGCTACAACACATATCCCTCTTAATAAGATAAATGATAATTTAACAAAAGAATTAATTAGTTATAAATTAGATACTTTATTAAGTTTCTGTCGACAATTTAAAGAAAAGCCATTAATATATGTAGCCGGTTTAAATCCACATGCAGGAGAAGAAGGACAAATAGGAATAGAAGAAAAAAACTTAATTTCTCCCATTTTAAATGAATGGAAATTAAATAATCCTGCTATCAAAATTTGTGGGCCCATACCTCCAGATACCTGCTGGATTCCATCAGCAGATGCATGGAATGGCATCTCAAATAAAAATACTGCACCTGATGGAATTCTTGCTTTGTATCATGATCAAGGTCTCATACCAGTAAAGCTAATTGCCTTTGATCACGCTGTTAATACAACTCTGGGACTACCTTTTGTAAGAACCTCTCCTGATCATGGAACTGCTCTTGATATCGCAGGAAAGTTCAAGGCTAGAGAAACTAGTATGGTTGCTGCAATTAATAACGCATGGCTTCTTTCTCGATAAATTGAAACTTTTATACAGGTTTTAATCTCATTAAGACCTGACCAAATTCAACTGGTGTTCCATTTTCAACAAGTATTTCAATTACTTCACCACTCACCTCTGACTCTAATTCGTTCATCAATTTCATTGCCTCAAGGATACAAACTGCTTGGCCAATACTTATTTTCGATCCAATTTCCACGAAAGGAGGCTCCTCAGGCCCTGGAGCGCGATAAAAAGTCCCAACCATAGGAGCTGTTACTTCAACCAAATCAGAGCGTGATCCAGGGACTGAAGGAGGAGGTGTACTTGGTGCTGTAGAAGCCTCAATTTTACGTTGAGGTGGCAGTAGATCAATCTCATCTGATGACGTTTTCTTTTGAGAAGTTATTGAATCCGAAGAAGTACCAAGATTACGTTTAACTTCCAAACAAAAGTCTTCTCCTTCGAGCCGAAACTCCTGAATATCGCTCTCAGCTAAAGTTGCCAACAAGCGATGAAGCTCTTCGTGATCAAGATTCATAGTCATTGTGTTTCTCGGCCTAGATAACTGTCATTTCGAGTGTCTACTCGGATTTTCTCACCAATTGAAATAAATAATGGGACCATTACTTGAGCTCCTGTTTCCAAGATTGCAGGCTTGGTCCCTCCTGAAGCAGTGTCACCTTTGACGCCAGGATCAGTTTCTTTTATTTCTAAAACAACTGAGTTGGGCAATTCAACTTCAAGTGGTTTTTCATTCCAAGACACTACATTAACCTCCATCCCTTCCTTTAGATATTTCCTACTTTCACCAATTTGTTTAGCTGTTAATCGAGTTTCTTCATAAGAAGTCATATCCATAAATACAAAATCCTCTCCATCCATGTATGTGTGCTGCAACTTTGATTTCTCCAAAAGAGCTTGCGGAACCATTTCCCCAGCTCTAAAAGTCTTTTCAACAACACTACCGCTAACAACAGCTTTTAATTTGGTCCTAACAAACGCAGAACCTTTACCAGGTTTTACATGTAGAAACTCAATAACACGCCAAACTGCACCGTCTAACTCGATAGACGTGCCAGTGCGAAAGTCGTTACTTGAAATCATTCACACAAAAGATACCAAACGATCATAAGTCTGTGCCAAAGTCATGCAAAACATAGAATTAAGATGGCAAAAAAGATTTGCATTCTTGCCCTGGCAACAATCCTATTTTCTTTGAGCTCTCCATGGATCGACCCTGCTGTTGCAAGCCTTCCAAATGGTAATCGCCTAAAAGATCCTTATGCAATATTAAGAAATTCTTTACCGATTGACCAAAAAGAATTACGTGAATTACAAAACAAACTTGAAGATACTAGCGATGACCTTCGAGGAAGTAGATGGTCAGCCATCAGTAAAGCCACCTCAAGAAGTCAATTTTTAGTGAGTAACAGAAAAAATCAAATTCTTGACTCAATACCAGAAGAAAATAAAGAAAAAGCAGCTCATCTGATTTCTAATTTGAAAGAAGAGCTTGATGAATTAGGGCAAATAGCAAACGAAAAGAATAAGGCCTCATTTGTGAAGGTCAGGCGTCAAAGTTTAAAAACAATTGATGAGATAGAATCTCTTCTAATCACAAATAATTTTCCATTTACAATACCTAGTGAATATGACAATTTACCAAGACTTTTAGGGCGAGCAAATGTAGAAATAAAAACATCAAAAGGAAATATGAGCGCAGTTATTGATGGGTATAATGCTCCTTTAACAGCTGGCGCATTTATAGATCTTTCATTGAAAGGTTTTTATGATGGTTTACCAATTAATAGAGCTGAAGAATTTTTTATTCTTCAAACTGGAGATCCTAAAGGAGATGCGATTGGATATATAGACCCTGATAATAATGAGTTGCGAAAAGTACCATTAGAAATAAGAACACCTAATTTTGAAGATACACTTTATGGCGAAACTTTTGAGGACGTTGGTCTTTACACTGAAACCCCAGTCCTTCCATTTGCAACTTTAGGAACACTAGGCTGGGCTCATTCTGATACAGATTTAAATGATGGTTCATCTCAGTTTTTCTTCTTCTTATATGAAGCTGAATTAAATCCAGCTGGACGTAATCTGATTGATGGAAGAAACGCAGCTTTTGGCTATGTCATAGAAGGTTCTGAAATATTAAATAAACTTGGAGTAGATGATAAAATTATATCAATTAAAGTATTAAATGGTTCAGAAAACCTAAAGCTCAAAGCTTAATTTTTAAATAAAGTGACAACCACAATTAAAGATTTAGGTGAAATAGAATTACTAAATCGTTTAAAAAGATTTATGCCATATGGCCAGATAGATGATGATCTAGCAGAAATAAGTATAAACACTAAAAGCTTATTGATTAATACAGATTTACTTGTAGAGAAAATTCATTTTTCAGAAGAAATATCTAATGCTAAAGATATTGGTTGGAAATGTATCACCACAAATATTTCTGATCTAATTTGCAGCGGCTCAGAAAATATAATTTCTTTTACTGTTGGGCTTGTTTTACCGCCAAACACATATTGGGAATGGGTAGAAAACCTATATGAAGGGATGATGGAAGCGATGCAAGAATTTGGAGGAGAAATAATTGGTGGTGATTGCTCTTGTGGAGAAACAAAAATGATTTCAATTACTGCAATTGGAGAGATGAGCCCTCCCAGGCTGCATAGAGGAAATGCTTTGCCAGGAGATTATATTGTTAGCACGGGTTTTCATGGATTAAGCAGATTAGGTTTAGCACTTTTAACATCTGAGCAACTACCAACTGAAGTCCAAATAAGTCCTGAACTTACTAACAGAGCTATCAACGCACATAAACGTCCTCATCCAGCAGTAAAGGCACTGAAAGCATTAATAGGATGCAAGCCCGAATCAACAAGTTGGAGGGCCGCTGGGACTGATAGCAGCGATGGACTTATTGAATCAATTAGAGGAATTTGCCAAAGCAGTAATTGCCAAGCAATTTTGTCAAAAACTTCAATTCTGAAAGACCCTGATTGGCCTAAAGATTCAATTTGGGATGAATGGGTCCTTAATGGCGGAGAGGACTATGAATTGATACTTACTCTGCCTAAAGAGTGGGCAGAAGCATTATCAAAAAAATTGAAAACCGCGCAAATTATTGGGTTTATCAAAGAAGGTAAACCAAATATTGTCTGGGACAACCTAGAACCAATTAATCTTGAAGATTCAAAGCTGTATAAACATTTTTAATTAAATAACTTAAATTTTATTTCCATTTTTGAGCAACAATTTCAGCCAAGTCAACAACCCTTTGGCTATAACCCCACTCATTGTCATACCAAGCTAAAACTTTCACCATATTGTCATCTATACACATTGTTAAAGCTTCATCAACAATGGTTGATTCATTAGTTCCTGCATAATCAGTAGAAACCAAAGGCAGGTCACCATATTTGATGATTCCTTTCATTTCACCTTGTGAAGCAGTTTTCAATAATGAGTTCACCTCTTCAGCACTAGTTTTACGACTTGATTCGAAGACCAAATCAACTGCAGAAACATTAGGAGTAGGCACTCTCATAGCAATACCAGTTAGTTTTCCTTTCATTTCTGGATACACAAGAGCAACAGCTTTTGCCGCTCCTGTTGATGTAGGGACCAAATTCATTGCGGCGGCTCTTGCTCGACGTAAATCACGATGAGCATTATCTAGGATTCTTTGATCTCCTGTATAACTATGAATAGTGGTCATTAGACCTTTATTAATCCCCAACTTTTGATCTAGAACTTTTACTATTGGTGCTAAGCAATTTGTAGTGCAACTTGCATTGCTAAGGATATCAAAATCTTCATGAGAGTAAGAATCCGCATTAACACCAACCACATAAGTACCTACACCATCACCCTTACCAGGTGCAGTAAGGATGACTTTCTTGGCTCCAACTTGTAAATGTTTACTAGCACCAACATCTGTATTAAATACCCCTGTAGACTCAATTACTAAATCAATTCCCCACTCTTTCCAAGGAAGATTTAATGGATTTCTATCGGAATAACATTTTATAGTTTTGCCATTAATTTGAAATGTATCGTCTGTATGTGAAATTTCGGCATTGTTTATAGCACCTAGAATAGAGTCATATTTGAGCAAATGGGCACAAGTTTTTGGGTCAGAAGTGACGTTAATACCGACCACCTCAATATTTGTATTTGCACCTCTACTGAGCCAACAACGCATAAAATTGCGTCCAATTCTTCCGAATCCATTAATCGCTACACGCAAAGTCATTTCAAAAACGGTAATACCGCACAAGCTACTGGCCGCTGATCATACAGAACGATGATCATTTTCTGTGCATTTTGAAAAATAATTGAAGCGTTAAGGACATAAAAAGTACAAAAACTCTCTAATTCTTTAAAAAATGTGCCTTTATGTTGATGAAGAGTTATGTTTCACTGGACACTGAAGCAAAATTGAAGAAGACACACGAATTACCACCTCATATTCACTTTATTGGAATTGGAGGTATTGGTATGTCTGCTCTAGCAATGATTCTTGCTAAAAATGGATATTCCATATCTGGTTCTGACCAAAAAAAAAGCCAGACTTTACATGAATTAGCTAAAAATCAAATCGATATTTTCCAAACTCAAGAAGAATCAAATATTGACAAAATCTTTAAAGTCCATGGAAGGAATATATTAGTGGTGAGAAGTTCAGCAATACGTGAAGAAAATTTAGAATTAAGTAAGGCAAAAAAATATAATTTAACTATCAATCATCGTTCTGAGATATTAGCCTTTTTAATTGAGAAAAAAAAATCAATATTAGTCGCAGGGACTCATGGTAAAACAACAACAAGTACTTTCATTGCAACATTACTTTGTTATGCACAAAGAAGTCCAAACGCGATTATTGGCGGAATTGTACCTCATTACAAAAAAAACTATAATTTTAGTGATGATGAATTATTAATCGCAGAAGCAGATGAATCAGATGGATCTTTAGTAAGATTTAATCCAAATATTGGAGTGATCACCAATTTAGAGCTCGAACATGTTGATCATTATCTAGATCTCGAAGATTTAACAAACACAATGAAGCAATTTGCTCAAAAATGTAAATGCTTAATTACCAATTATGACTGTAAAAATCTTAAAAATAACATAAAAAATTCTAAATTATTTTCGATAAAGAAAATAAATAATATAGATTTTGCACTAATTCCAAAAGAATCTAATGGATGTGAAATTATTTCTGAGTATTATGAAAAAGAAAAATTTATTGATATTATAAAGATACCTATTCCTGGAATACACAATTTAAGTAATACAGTAGCTGCTATAGCTGCATGTAGAATAGCAGGAATTCCTTTTAAAGATATAAAAAAAGGAATTAATTATTTACAGCTACCTTCACGGAGATTCGACTATAAAGGATTATGGAAAAATAGATTAATAATTGAAGATTATGCTCATCATCCTAGTGAGATCGATTCTGCAGTATCAATTGCTTCTACGATTATTAAGACAAAAAATAACCTTTCACAAATATCACCTAAGAGATTAGTTATAGTATTTCAACCTCATAGGTTTAGTAGAACTAAAAAATTTCAAAAAGAATTTGCAAAAAGTCTAAGTAAATCTGATTTAGTATTCATATCTCCAATTTACTCTGCTGGAGAAGATGAAATTGCAGGAATAAATAATGAAACTATTGGATATGAATTGAAAAAGTTAAAACCTAGTCTAGAATTATATACTCCAGATAATAATCAAAATTTAATAAAGCTAATAAAAGAAAAAACAATTGAAAAAGACTTGATTTTAATTTTGGGTGCAGGAGATATCAATATAATATGTTCGAATCTATTTTTAGAATTAATCAATAATCAATCAATCAAAAGTGATTTAGCTGCTTAATTAATGAATTCCATTCTATTAGAACAAAATATTTCGCTAGCAAATTTTACTACTTGGAGAATAGGAGGTCCCGCAGAATGGATTGCTCAACCAAAAAATATTGAAGAAATTCAATATTTAATTAATTGGATAATTAAGAAAAAAATTAGCTGCAATATCATTGGTGCTGGCTCAAATCTTTTAATCAATGACCGAGGACTTAAAGGCTTAACCCTATGTATGCGTAATCTCAAAGGAATTAAAATTGATAAAAGTAGCGGAATTATTGATGTTTTGGGTGGTGAAATGCTTCCAACTCTAGCCAGAAAAGCCGCTGCAAATGGACTTCATGGACTCGAGTGGGCTGTAGGAATACCAGGCACGATAGGTGGAGCAATAGTCATGAATGCAGGTGCACAAGAACATTGCATATCTAGCTATCTCGAAAGTATTACAACACTATCTTTGACAGGTGAATACAAAATTCTTCAAAGGCAAGATCTCAATTTTGGTTACCGATACAGTCTTCTTCAAAATGAAAAATTAATTGTCCTATCTGCTCGACTGAAGCTGACATTAGGTCATGCAGAAAAAATTCGACAGATCACAAATGAAAACTTGAATCATCGCTTAAAAACTCAACCTTATACAGCCCAAACCTGCGGTAGTGTTTTTCGCAATCCAGAACCTTTGAAAGCTGCAAAATTAATTGAAGAACTTGGTTTAAAAGGATTTCGTTTTGGTGGAGCCGAAATATCCAAAATACATTCAAATTTTATAATTAATGCAAATAAAGCTTCATCTTGCGACGTCAGAGAATTAATTAAATTTATTCAAAAAAAAGTATTGGATACCTATGGAATCTTGTTAGAAACAGAAGTCAAACAATGTGGCTTTTAAATTTAAACCCTAAGATTAATGACAATAGGAAATTCTCATGGCTGGATTCGGACTACCAAATTTTGGACAACTCACTGAAGCTTTTAAAAAAGCACAACAAATTCAGCAGAATGCTCAAAAACTTCAGGAAGAACTTGAGGTTATGGAAATCGAAGGGTCAAATAATGACAATCGAGCAAAAATATGGCTGTCAGGTAATCAAAAGCCTTTACGAATAGAAATTGATCAATCTCTACTATCTGAGGAAAAAGAAATAATCGAAGATGCAATCCTAGATGCTATGAAATCTGCTCACGAAGTTTCAACTTCAACGATGAAAGAACGAATGGAAGATTTAACCGGTGGATTCAAGCTTAACCTTCCTGGTATGGGAGAGGAGAATTAATCATTTCCTCGAGGTTCTCACGATAAAAAGGATATCGTTCTAGATCTTTATCAATTACACAACCAGGCTCATCTCTATGCAAACAATTACGGAACTTGCATTTTGACTTAGTTAATTGCATTCGAAACTCTGGAAACAAAGAAGCAAAACCAGATGGCTCACATACTATTTGTGGACGATTAAACCCTGGAGTATCAGCAAGAAGTGATTCTGCTCCAATTGCAAAAAGTTCGACATGTCTGGTCGTATGAGTCCCTCTCTTTAATTTTGTTGAAACAGATGATGTGGGTCGAGATACAGTTGGGATTAAATGATTAATTAAACTTGTCTTTCCTACTCCAGAGGGACCAGCAAGTACAGTTAATTTTGTTTTTCTAAATCGCTCAATTAATAAATCAATACCCTGGGAATTCTTTGTAGATACTGGTATGCAATCATAACCCCAACATTTGAATTTATTTACATATAAGATTAAATCATCCTTTGTAATTAAATCTATTTTGGTTAAAATTATCAAAGGTTGTATATTCGCACATTCAGCTGTTAATAAAAAACGACTTGCTTGCGCCATATCAAATAAAGGCTCGTCAACTGAAATACAAATAGAAACTAATGTAACGTTTGCAACTGCTGGACGTTTTAAAAAGCTTGTTCGCGGCTCTACTGCTGAAATTACAGCTCGTTGATTTACATAATCGATAGACTCAACAAAAACCAAATCACCTACATCTATGAATAAACCTTGATAATCTAGTTTTCTTCTTCGTGTGCAAAGTAATCTAATTTTTTGAGAGAATTGATGCACTGACTCTTCTTTAAATTCTGTATAATCAATCTCTACAATTAGAAAATTTGCCTTGAGTGCAACAACGATACCTTTTAAATTGCTAGATTTATTTTTGTTCACTCGATATTATTAAACTTACTTTTTTAGAGTCTCTATATAGTATTTTTACTTTATAACCTTTCTCTTCTAATCCGTCAATAACACTAGTTTCAGACTCTCCTATATCCAAATCTACTTTTAACACTTGATTTAAAGATAAGTTTTCCAAAGCTAAGCAACATTTAACAAAATTGACTGGGCAAATAAGACCACACAAGTCTAAATATTGATCAATTAATATATTTTTCTCCACTATTTTTTGCCAAAAAGTTTATTAAATAAACCACTTTTATGATAATGATACTGAGGTCCACGGGCAGAGTAATGTCCAGCTAGTTCTTCCAATAAATTCCTTTCAGAATCTGACAATTTAGTAGGCAATTTAATCTTTACTGAAACTTGATGATTTCCTCTTGCCACTGGATTTCCTAATTTCGGAACTCCTTTATTTTCTAAATTCAAAATAGAATTAGGTTGAGTTCCTACTGGAATTTGTAACTTAGTAGGACCATCTACAGTATCTATTTCAATAGTATCTCCTAATATTGCCTGCAGATAACTGATATTAACCTCAGATAAAATTGTCAAGCCATCTCTCTTTAAATTTGAATGGTTTTTAACTTTTAAGAAGACATATAGATCTCCAGATGGACCACCTTTTAATCCAGCATTTCCTTCTCCTGAAACTCTTAATCGTGTTCCGCTATCAACTCCAGCAGGTATATTGATTTTTAATTTTTTTCTGACTTGTTTAACCCCTTTCCCACCACAAGCATTACAAGGATCCTTAATTATTTGTCCAGTACCACCACAATTTGGGCATTCAGCGACCTGGGTAAAACTTCCAAAAGGTGTACGAGTAGCTCTTCTTACTTGACCAGCACCACCACATGTTGGGCAAGTAACAGGACCAGTACCTTTCTTAGCCCCAGACCCTCTGCAAACATCACAAGTTTCTAAATGAGGAACAGTGATCTCTTTTTCTTGTCCAAAAATAGCTTTATTAAAATCAATCGTAAGGTCGTAGCGTAAATCATCTCCCTGTTGAGGCCCACGTCTTTGAGGACGAGAACCTCCAGGTGAACCAGAACCACCAAAGCCATTAAAAAAGGTCTCAAACAAATCTGCAAAGCCGCCCATATCTCCCATATCTGGCATGCCAGCAGCCCCACCTAATCCAGCTTCTCCAAATTGGTCATAGCGAGCTCGCTTTTGAGAGTCACTTAAAACTTCATATGCTTTACCTATTTCTTTAAATTTGTCCTCTGCACCTGCTTCCTTATTCACGTCAGGGTGATATTTCCGAGCTTGCTGCCTATAAGCTCTTTTTAAAGTGTCCGAATCAGCATCTCTGCTGACACCCAATAGTTCGTAAAAATCAGCCATTAGTCCATTTAAACAAATTCACTCCCCTTTCGATCGTCATGTAGTTAATTCTCATCTTTAGTTGAAACCTCTGCAGATTCACTTTGTTCTTGATTATCAACACTCTGATCAGAAATCTCTTCAATGGGAGCTTTCGGTCCTGGTCCCATAGAAACTTTGACCAAAGCATGCCTTAAAACACGACCATTCAAGTGATAGCCCCTTTGTAATTCTTCAGTCACAATATCTTCGGCCTTCTCATCACTAGGTTCTCTCATAACCGCTTCATGCAAAGAGGGATCAAAAGCCTGACCAATTACACGCATTGGAGAAACACCTAATTGCTTAAGAACTTCAACTAGTTGCTTATACAGTCCTTGATAACTTCGATGTAAGGCTTGTGCTTCTTCGCCCTCTGGATTTAATTGCTGTCTTGCTCTTTCAAAATTATCTACAACAGGAAGTATTTCACTAAGCGTAGTGCAAGTGAGTTGAATTTTTAGATCATCTTGATCACGAGTCTGGCGCTTTCGGAAATTATCAAAGTCAGCTGCGATTCTCATATATTGACTGTTTAGAGTTTCATGCTCTTTTTCTAATTGCTGCAATCTTGCTTCAGTATCTGGAACTTTAATATTTGAATCAGAGCTAGTTGCAGATTGTTCGTAAGCTTTATCAGCTTTATCAGCTTTATCTACGGAATCATTAATCAATTGCGGTTCTACTTCTGAATTATCAGAGAGCTTAACTTGATTGGAAGATTCATTGCTTGTATTAGAGCTTACAGAGTTTTCATCAGAATCATATTTTGATGAACCATCCTGAGATAATTCATTTTCTGAGGAGGGAACGTCTGAATTCATATAATTAGATCAGCTATTAGTCCATGTTGATAGCAAAGGGTTGTTTATACAAGCTACGGAAGCCCACACCTATTAAGTAATAAAAATTATTTACGCATCAGCTTCAAATATAAGAGCAACTCCATTATTGCAATACCGTTTACCAGTTGGCCTTGGACCATCATTAAAAACATGCCCTTGATGCCCTCCACAACGCCGGCAATGATATTCAGTTCTGGGGACAATTAATTTGAAGTCTGTTTTTGTCTCAATCGCATCAGGTAAATGATCAAAAAAACTTGGCCAACCTGTTCCACTATCAAACTTTGTTTTTGAGGAAAATAAAGCAAGCCCGCACCCTGCACATTTAAAAATCCCTGTCCTTTTTTCATCATTCAAGGCACTTGAAAACGGCCTCTCTGTTCCTTCATTGCGTAAAACATAAAAAGCATCTTTAGGTAAGCGATTTTCCCATTCTGCATCCGTTAAAGTTTTATAGTTATCCATAGGTTTAGATTCAGCAAAGAGCCTTTTTGGTTTAATAGTAAAACCAAACAAGGTATTCAAAAATCCAATCATTAAAAATCTACGATTCAAAGAAATTATTCAATTAGATCAATATTAATAAACTTACTGCTTAAAAAGTTGAAAAAAATTAATTGATAAAAATGATTTCCAAATCTTTCAAAACAGATGAATTAGCTAATTACAGATTAAGTATTGCTCCAATGATGGATTGCACAGATAGACATTTTCGTGTCCTTATGCGCCAAATCACAAAAAAATCGCTTCTTTATACAGAAATGATTGTGGCCCAAGCACTTCATTTCAGCAAAAATAGAAATAAATTATTGGATTTTGATGAAATTGAACACCCAATTTCCATACAACTTGGAGGAGACAATCCGAATCTTTTAGCTGAAGCAGCTCAAATGGCTCAAGATTGGGGCTATGACGAAATAAATTTGAATATTGGATGCCCAAGTACGAAAGTAAAATCTGGCAACTTTGGAGCTTGTCTGATGGCTAAACCAAAAATAGTGGCCAGTTGTATTGAGAAAATGAAAAAATCATGCAATATCCCAATAACAGTAAAACACCGACTTGGTATTGATAATCTTGATAGTGATGATTACCTTATGCAATTCGTTGATAATTGTTCACTTGCAGGAGCAGACAGATTTATAATTCATGCAAGAAAAGCTTGGCTAAATGGATTAAATCCAAAAGAAAATAGAACAATTCCACCTCTCCAATATGAAAGAGTTGAAAATTTAAAAAACAATAGACCTGAATTAATTATTGAACTTAATGGCGGAATAAATACAATCAATGATTGCATGAAAAATCTAAAAGTATTTGATGGAGTAATGGTAGGTAGAGCCGCATACTCGCGCCCCTTCGTTTGGAGAAAAATTGATTCAATGATTTACGGAGAACAAGAAAAAAATTTATCTAGATCAAAAATAATTAAAAAAGTAATTCCTTTTGCTCAAAAACATATAGAAAAAGATGGACGTCTTTGGCAAGTTTCTAAACACATTATAAATCTGATAGAAAATATACCTAATGCAAAAATCTTGAGACAAGAATTAAGTGAAAAATGTCAAAACCAGAAAGCTGACGTTGCAATTTTAAAAAAAATTGCCCAACAACTTGAAGATGCTGGGCATTAATAACAAGCAACAAAATCCTTAAGATTCTGCGCCACCATAATCTGCAGTAGTGTCGTCTCCCCCTTCAGGCGAAGCACCTCTTCTTCTTCTACTACGTCCTTGATCAAAGCCATTGGCATCTTGAGCTGAATTGCCATGACTACGGTCTTCCCAACCTTTAGCTCCAGAGGGTCTATCTTGAGCGGATTGATCGCCGTAACCACCGCCTTGGCCGCCACCGCCGTAACCGCCACCTTGGCCGCCACCGCCGTAACCGCCGCCGCCGTAACCGCCGCCGCCTCTTCTGGGAGCACTACCTCTAGGTTCAGCTTTGTTGATTCTTAAAGGACGGCCCATAAGCTCAGCACCTTGTAGAGATTCAATTGCTGAAGCTTCAACTGCTTCATCAGCCATCTCAACAAAAGCAAAACCTCTTTTGCGTCCTGTATCTCGTTCTAATGGTAAAGAACAATTTGCCACCTCCCCAAAGGGAGAAAACAATTCAATGACATCTTCCTGCTCAGCGCGGAAGGGTAAGTTGCCGACAAAAATACTCACTTGAAAATTGGACTGAAAATAAAATGTAACTAATAGGCTATGAATAGCCTGAATTAATAACTCTAAATGAGTTATCTTTAAACACTTTAATACCGAAAGCCCTCAAATAGATTTAAAAAAAATTTTTACTTAAATAATTTCGTGCGCCACAAAATAAGTTGTTCTTGAACCCTCTCAAATCCAGTTCCACCAGAACTCAAACGCGACTTAACAACACTTGAAGGCAAAAGCTTTTCATAAATATCTTTTTCAAAAGATTTATGAAATGTTTTCCATCTTTCCAAAGGAATATCTTTTAACAAAATCCCTTCCTCCAAAGAAGACTTAACAATTCGCCCAACTAATTGATAGGCCTCTCTGAATGGGATGTCCTTAGCAACTAAATAATCAGCAACATCAGTTGCATTTGAAAAGTCCGAAGAAACAGTATGATTGAGTCTATCTTTGATAAAAATCAAACCTTCTTCAAACAAAATTGATATTGCAACTAACGAATTTTTAACTGTTTTCACACTATCAAAAATTGCTTCTTTATCTTCTTGAAAATCTTTATTGTAAGCTAAAGGTAGCCCTTTGATCATAGTAAGCATAGCTTGTAAATGTCCAAAAACCCTCCCTGACTTACCTCGAACTAGTTCTGGAACATCAGGATTCTTTTTTTGAGGCATAAGACTACTTCCAGTAGCACATCTATCTGTTAAATGAATAAATCCAAATTCTTCAGATGCCCATAAAATAACTTCTTCAGATAATCTACTTAAATGAGCCATGATTAATGCTGAGGCTCCTAAAAATTCTACGACAAAATCTCTATCACTTACAGCATCTAGACTATTAGAATAAATATCTTGAAAGTGCAATTCTGAAGAAGTAATCTTTCTATCTATTGAAATAGAAGTTCCAGCTAAAGCAGCAGCTCCTAGTGGCGAAATATTCACTCGTTTTCTTACATCCTTTAATCTATCCCTATCTCTTTGTGCCATCTCAACATATGCCAATAAGTGATGCGCTAAGGACAAAGGTTGTGCTCTTTGTAAATGCGTATAACCAGGAATAAGCGTATGAAGATTTTTCTCTGCTAATAAAAAAAGAGATTTTTGAAGACGCTCCAAGTCCATATCAATTTCATCAATACGCTTTCTTAGCCATAATCTGAGATCAGTTCCAACTTGATCATTACGACTACGACCAGTATGAAGTTTTTTCCCAACCGGACCTATCAAATCTATTAATTTTTTTTCTACTGCAAAATGTACATCTTCATCTGAAATCACAGGATTAAATAAACCCTCAGAGGCCTCTTTCCTAATTTGTTGAAGACCATTTTCTAAGTTAAGAGCCTCTTCCTTCGTAATAATCCCTTGAAATCCAAGCATACGAGCATGGGCTATTGAACCATCCAAATCTTCTTCTAATAGACAAATATCAAACTCAATTGAAGCATTAAATTTTTCTATAAAAGGATTAAGTCCTTTATCAAATCTATCGCTCCAAGTTTTACTCAATGCATTTACCAATATTACTAATACAAATAAAGCAAGAGTCTTAGCAATTGTCAGGAGATTTACTAAGTTAATTCAGAAAGCGTTGATTATTCATTGACTTTTAAAACTACCATTGATGCATCATCTTCAAGATGATGATCACTCACACCAACGAAACCATCTAATCTCTCAAAAAGTTTATTTAATATTTGTTGAGCTCCTAAACCTTCCCTGGCAAATTTATCTAAAAAAGTTATTAAACGATTTTCATCGAAACGTTCACCTGACATACCAGGTGCCTCAGTAACCCCATCAGTGTAGTAAAGAAGCACATCACCAGGCTGAAGAAATATCTCTCCACATCCATATTCAGCTTCAGATTGAAGTCCTATCAATAATCCAGGAGCATCTAATCTAATTATTGATTTTGACTTAGCGCTCCAAAGTATGGGAGGGTTATGTGCTGCATTAGCAAAGCGTAATTTTCTTGATTTCGCATCAAAGTCCGAATAAAACAAAGTGACAAACCGATGTGATTGAGTTAAATCTTCAAGAGCTAATTGATTCAAGTCATGCAAAATAGAATCAGGAGCTAATCCTGTTAAAACTTCAGCTCTGAGCATCCCTCGCAACATAGTCATCAATAATCCAGCAGGGACACCTTTACCCATAACATCACCAATGACAAAAGCCCAACGACCACTTGATTTTGCTGTTTCAGACAACTCAGGGCGAGTAGGCATAAAATCGTAATAATCACCACCTACTTGAAAAGCAGGTCGACAGCAGGCAGCTAATTCAACTCCATCAATTATTGGACATTTGTCAGGTAATAATTGTGATTGAATTTCAGCACCAATACTTATTTGTCTATCGACTTTTTCATGATTACGAATTACCTGAAATATGACATCATTTTCTATAGCTACTCCAGTCAAGTCAGCAACTATTTGAAGATGTTTTCGGTGAATATTGCTTCCAAAAACAATCTCTTTTTTATCAAACGCATACAATCGTCCTCGATGTCTTCCTCGAGAAACTATTGATGTAGCAATTACGTTAGAAGATTCAAAATGTCTTTGAACTAAACGATCTAAACTTACAATATTCTTTTCTTCCATTCCAAAACCAATTTTCTTTCCTTCATCAAAAAGAAATAATTTTCTAAATAATTCCTTATCTTCATCACCAGAGCTCATTTGTAATTGCTCCCGCCATAGACTGCCGTTATCTTGAAAAGGAATCAATAATGATCCTTTAACACCAACTAATTGAGTGACAAGAAGTGGAATAAGTTCTAGAAAACGCTGTAAATTAGTAAAGCTTCGTAAAGTAAAGCTCAACGAGAGCAACAAATCTTGATTAATAATTTGCTCTTGAGAGAGACTATGAATTAAATCTTTTAGAGACTTTGAGGCAGAACTTGGTAAGGAGTTAAGTTGATTTAGATTTTGTTGTTCTGAAATTAAAGAATTTTCTTTCACAATTCCGCAGTAATAAAGAAATTAATACTTAGAAACATATACAGAAAATTTCTAAACATCATCGAACAGTTAATAATGCCTCAATAAATTCAAAGCTATTAAATGGTCGTAAGTCTCTAATTTTCTCCCCAGCCCCAATAAATCTAACAGGAAGTTTAGCTTCAGATGCGACAGCCATCGCAACACCTCCTCTGGAAGATCCATCAAGTTTTGTAAGTATCACTCCTGTTAATTCTGCTGAATCAGCAAATGCTAAAGCCTGCCTAAGCCCATTTTGACCTTGACTAGAATCAAGAACTAATAAAGA
>QCHI01000014.1 GCA_003279655.1 Prochlorococcus sp. AG-402-A21
AAGCTGAGAAGCATCCTTAACAGAATCAGACTCAGAGTCCTTAAGTAAAAATTTCAGAACATATCCAAGAGAGACAAACAAAGCTATTGGGAGGACTAGTCCTATAAGTAATTTATAGAGAATTATTCCTATTCCTAGGACACCAAAAGAAATAAGAATGTTTTTTCTGTTCATATGCGCTAATTGAATAGATGCTAAATCTAATCTATTTCCAAGTTATCTACATCACATGGCTTTAACGCGATGTTTATTTAAATAATCTAAATTGTAACTTTTAACGTTAAATTCCATGCTCATTGAAGAGAAAGGATTAAAAAAATTCTTCAATTTATCCTATGGAGAGAAAGCTCCATCAAGAGAAGAATGGGAATCTTTGTACAATCAACAAGTTAAATTCATCGATCCTACCCAAGAAAAAAATGGAATTGATGCATATATCAAAGCCCAAGATGGATTAATCAAAAGATGTGATGATATTTATCTAAAATCACACTCAATTGCCATCAATAAGAATATTGCTTTTGTTGAATGGACAATGGGATTAAAAATACAAGGTCTAGAATTCTTATACGAAGGGACAACACGATTAATATTTGATGAAGAAGGGAAGGTTAAAGAACATAGAGATTATTTTGATTTTTGTTCTGGAACATTTAATAATATTCCAGTTATAGGAGCATTTTTTAGATGGTTATACTCAAGATTTGTAGACTAAAAAACTTATTATTTCTAAAAATAATTTAAGAAATCTCAAATCATTTATATAGCCTTGATTATCTTTAATAATAGTTTCTTTTTTTCAATAACAAGAAACTAAGTATTTTCAATTTTGCACTTTCGTTTAAGAACTTATAAAATTATAAAAAAGCTAGTGAACTTAACTTTTTCGCAATCCAATGAAAAATATTATTTAGCTAATTTCTAAACTTTGTTTGATTACGTAATTAAAACTTTTCTTAGCTATAACTCAAATGGTCATGAAAGAATCAAATGGGAACATTAGTTGAATTAATCAGGGAGACCTACGACCATAAAGCATGCCTAGAGATTGCCAGTAGTGGTTGTTCTGACGGGGCATGCACACGGCATAACTATCAAGCTGACACTCTTTTGCTTTATATGAGTTACTCAGATGAGATCATAAAATACACTTCAGAAAAACTCGGATACTCTTTTCTTTCTAATCTTGCAAGAGATTTTGGATCCCCACTAAAAGAGAATAACGATAAAGATGCTTCCTCATGGCAAGAAGTAGTATCGGCTTGTCCAAATAAGGACGACTATCAACATGCCCTTGTATGGAAATTCATAGAATTAGTCGCCAAGGAGAAAAGCTTAGAACACTGATACTCCATCTTTGAAATTAATTGGCAATAAATTCTCTAGTACTTGAACATTTATTTACCCTACAGGTAATTTAATTTTTGAAAAAAGATCAAATACAGTACTCATCCAATGAGGTTGAAAAATAAAATAAAATACACCAAAGAATAGTATTGCACATATTATTCCATAAATTTGAACCTCTATTTCTTCACAAACTTCCTCCACCCAAATAAGGAAAGTTTCATTTTTACTTTCTCTTTTCATTGAAAAATAGATTTAGGAAAATATTATAAAACAATAATAAAAAGTTTGAAATAATTTTTAGAACAATACCCTATCTATCGGTAATTATATTCGATTGATAAATTGAATATGAAATTATGGTCCAAAAGACTTGTCAGAGAGGATTTTTAATTAAATTATCTAAATCATATCCAAAACAACAATTGAAGAATAACCCTTCTGTTGAAGAAATAATTTCAGTCACACTTAGTTGTACCTTAATTAGGATGACTGAATTAAATAGAATAGATAGATCCGTTCTTTATCAAGAATTTAAAGAATGGATTGTAAATTCTGGTAAAAATGAACAGAACCAAGAAATTTTATGCCTGAGGTACTTAAAAAATGATAGGAAAATGAATTAAATAATCTTAAAATTGTTATTAGACTATCTTGCAGAAATGAGTTTTCAAATCCGCAATCAAGAGAAAAAATCGCTAATATAAAGTAAATCCGAAGGAATGATCACTTCTTTATTTTCTCTGTTTTTCTCAACTTTACTTTGGGTTCAGGTGCCTCAGTGGAGTGATAATTGGTCAAAATGTGCAGTGGATGTACCCGACACTGCTTGTCATTGGTATATAGTTTCTCCGGATAACACTTTCGGTAAAGGATTTGATTGGGCTACAGCTCCTTGGTTTGATGCAAATGGCTTGAATGATATTGCAAAAATTTCATCTGAAACAGTTATAGAAAAACTACAAGTAAAAGAAGTTAGTAGAGAATTAATAACTTGAGTTTTCTTAAAACCACTTTAAAAAATAAAATAATTAAGTTTTTAATAAGAAATTTTTAATTTCTTATTTCACCTAAAACTCTTAGTGCCTCATTTACATGAGCGGGACCATTTAAAAGGTCATTAAAAATATGCCTAATAACACCTTTTGCATCAACAATGTAAGTCACGCGACCATCAAGTAAGCCTAGAACTTTAGGAACACCAAAAGCTTTTCTCAAAGAATTATCCGTGTCACACAACAATGGGAATGGAAGTTTATTTTTATCTGCAAAAGATCTGTGACTTGCTTCATCATCTCCACTTACCCCCCAAACTTCTGCACCAAATAGTTTAAAAAGATCATATTTGTCTCTGAAGCCGCAATTTTCAGCTGTACAACCTGGGGTATCATCTTTTGGATAAAAAAATAAAACTAATGGTCGACCTTTAGCTTGCTTATTGGTCCTAGAAACTCCAAGCTGATCAGAGAGTGAGAAATCAGGTATAAGATCGCCCAACTTTAAAGGCATTTGAATCCTAAAACTATATTTATACATTATATAAAAAATTAGGTCATATTGGAGGTAAAAAGAGTTAACAAAATAGTATTTAACCTATTATTTATAAATCAAACGCTAGTAACTAACTCTTGAAAACTATAGATTTATTAAGCTAAAATAATAAGATTTTTTAGTTTTAGTATAATGAAACTAGTTCAATAAAAATCATTGAGTGGTTTCGGGAAAAAGGGAAAAGAGAATAAAGGCTCTTCTAAAAAACTCCAAAAGCTTTCAGAAAAGGATCTGAAAGCAATATCAATCAGTAATCATATAAAAGGTAATTTAGATGAAGCAGAAAAAGGATATATAGCTTTTTTAAAGAATGGGTATTCTGATGCAGATATAATTTCGAATTATGCACTAATATGTGAAGAAAAAGAAGAAAATGATAAAGCGATAAAACTATATCAAAAATGTTCTAAAAGTTTCCCAAATCATATTTACTCAAAATTAAATTTATCTTTTTTATATTATAAATTAAATAATTTCATAAAAGCAGAAACAATAATTGAAGAAGCAATTAAGTTAAAACCAAGTTTACCTAATGGATATTGTATTAGAGGATTAATTTTAAAAAGTCTAAACAAATATGATGAGTCAAAATTATCACTAGAAAAAGCAATCGAACTAGATAAAAATTACTTTGATGCGTATATCAATCTAGGGTTATTAAATAAAGATTTTAATAAATATAATGAAGCAGAGAAATATTACTTAAAAGCTTTAGAAATAAATAATAAATCTGCTATTGCTCATTTAAATCTAGGTGCATGCTATAAAGAGAAACAAGAGATAGAAAAATCAATATTACATACAGAAATAGCAATAGAGCTAGATAATAAATTAGAAAGCTGCTATTTAAATCTAGCTTCATTATACAACCAAATTGGTGATTACAAGAAATCACTAATGCTTACAAAAAAAGAACTTTTGTTTAATAGAAATAGCGAGTTAAGTTATCAACTTATAAGTGAATTAATTAAAAAAGGAGAATTATTAAACACATCAGAGAAAGATAATAGAGAATTACTTAAAAGTATATTAAATAGAAAAGATATTTCTCATAGAGAACTATTTTGGAATATAAATAGCCTGATCTCCAAAGAAATATTAGAAAAATTATCTATTATAAAATCAGAGTTGCATGAGAGTAATGAATTTAAGATTCTTATTAAGGATAAGGAATTAGTAAAAGCTCTTTCACTACTAATATTCTGCTCTCCTTTATGGGAAAAAGTTTTAGGAAATTTACGGAAAAATATTCTCATGAGCTTTTCGTATAATGAGAAGGTAAGTAATAGTATTTTTAATTTTACAATAGGTCTTGGATCACAATGTTTCTTAAATGAGTATGTCTATTACATATCCAAAGAAGAAAAAATTAAACTACAAGAACTCTTGAAAACAATAAATGATAATAAAAATAAGGACTATAAATTAGCTTTAATATCATGTTACCAATCTCTATCTTCAATAAACAACGAAATAATTAATTTAAATACTTATGTATCAAATAACAAAGAATTAAATAATCTAATTAATCTACAACTCAAAGAGTTAAATGATGAAAAAAAGATTTCAAAAGAAATTAAAAAGATAGGAGATATAAAAGATTCTATATCTAAGGAGGTAAAAAATCAATATGAATCAAACCCATACCCTAGATGGAGATATAATTCATATACTAAAGAAAACAAATTAAACTTTTTTTCAGTTATTAATTCAGAAATATATCCAAGTGAAATTACATCTAATTCAGCTCAATTAAAAAGCGGAAAAATAAATATACTTATAGCTGGTTGTGGAACAGGGATTCAAATAATTGAAGCATCTCGATATAGTAATTGTGAAATAACAGCAATAGATTTAAGTAATTCAAGTATATCATATGCAAAGAGAAAGGCTGATGAGTATGGATTGAAAAATATTAATTTTATAGAAATGGATTTACTTGAATTGAGCTCACTAAATCAAAGATTTGATTTAATAGAATGTTCTGGTGTTCTCCACCATATGAATGATCCAACTAAAGGGTTATCAAATCTATTTGATGTATTAGAACCAAAAGGTTTTTTAAAGTTAGGTTTGTACAGTAAGTATGCACGAGAAAAAATACGAAAAGCTAGAGATCTAATCAAAGAAAAAGATTTTAAACCAGATGTTGATGGAATCAGAAGCTTCCGAAATAACGTTCTTAATGGAGAGATAAAACAGTTAAATGAAATAACTAATTGGTCAGATTTCTACTCAACATCAATGTGTAGAGATCTATGCTTTCATAGTCACGAAAAATGTTACTCGTTAATTGAAATTAAAGAGATGTTAAAAGTATTTAATCTGGAATTCCTAGGTTTTACTCTTTCAAAAGATATAAAAGATAAATATCAGATAGCTCACAAAGATATAGACTCTTTAAAAGATTTAGATTTATGGGATAAATTTGAGAAATCAAATCCTAATTCATTTAGAGAAATGTATCAATTCTGGTCTAGGAAATCAATTAAATAGTTGTTCTTCCAATCCTGGAATAAACATTTTACATAAGGTGAAAATAAATAATATTGCTAGAACATTACCTAGCATTGCTATTGCAAAGCGAATTCTAAGATCCTTAGCAAATGGTAATAGGTTTTCCCAAAGTTGTAATAATGGACCGCCTGCCATTGGATATTAATGTTTAATTACTAATAGCTTACATTGGGACTTCCTTATTGGCTACATAAAAACCAAGATTTAAAGTAAAAAGATTCTATTAATATCTTCTACTTTAATTTGCTTCTCATAAAAAATAGAAGTATCAACCCTATCAATATTAGGGCTACAGGATAAAGTAATACAAATAATATATCTGTTAATTTTTCTGGTCTATTCACAATAAATAAACCTACTATAAAAATTATTATTGGCAAAAGGATAAGTGATTTTATCAATAGGCCTTCATTCCATTTTTTAATCACATTATTTTCATCTAATAAAGTTTCCAATTTATCCTTTAAAACCTCATCATTAAAATTAGACTGATCATTCATAATTTTCTGGTTCTATACCTACTCATGTAAAATAAATATACATGATGATTTATTTGTTATCAAAAATATTTGATCCATTACTAAAGAAAAAATGAATCATTTAAATTATATAGATTTTTTTGGATTTTTAGCTGCTTTACTTACTACCATTGCTTTTTTGCCTCAGTTATATAAAACATGGCAAACGAAATCAGCAGATGATGTTTCGTTAGTTATGTTAATTCTTTTTATAATAGGTCTTCTTTGTTGGATTATTTACGGCTTAAAGATCAATTCCATTCCTATTTTAGTTGCCAATATAATCACCTTTATTTTTAATTTTTCAATCTTAGTTTTAAAAATTTCATATAGAAAAAATAAATAAGAAAGAGATTCTTTTATATATATTAAATTATTTTTCTTGTGCTCACATAGAAGCTATAGTTAGTAAAGAATTGAACAAATTAAATGCCTGTAGAAGAACTTCAACTGATTGGAAATTCTTTAGCTTTGCACCCTCCTGTAATGATAATTACTCTTGGATTATTTATGTATATTAGAGGTAAAGCTATTGCGAGCAGCAACCCAACAAAAAAAGTTACTCCTTTTTTCCCTTTTAGAAACGTTTAAAAATAAAAGATATAAAAAAACTAACTCTATTTAATAATATTAAATAGAGTTAGTTTTTTTATATTTAGAGCTCAACCAAAAGGATTAGTTCCTTTAAGAGGACCTACAAATAAAAATTCCATAACAGCTCCTGTTATTGCAACAGGGAAAACCCAGATAGACATAAATCTAATTCCCATAAATTTCATTCCACCTTTCCCTGCAAATGCGTCTTTAGTCATTGTATAGACGGTTTCAGTATCACTTACTGTGTATGAATTTTCACCAGGGCTAGAGTAAGGCTGCGCAAAATCCAAATTATTAATTAAATTTCTGACTTTGTTATGGAGAACTATTGGCCAAACCCATAAGAAAAATATACGGCTAGCAAATGCAAAAGTATCTGATTGTGGAATTCCTAACTGCTTATTTGCTTTATCTTTTGGGAAAGCATCCTCAATAATCTCTGAAATTAGATTTTGATCTGTAGGGAATATCTCTTTTTTATTAATGTCATTTGCTTGACTGACCGAAGAAACAATTTCTGTTTCAGTATTTTCTAAAACAGCCGTAGAGCTATTATTTTCAATCTGATTTGATTCTTGACTTTCCATAACAAACTTTTTTCTAGCAAGATTATAAGCCTTCTTGCTTCTTTTTGATTAAAGAAATATATAATTTAAAAATATTCAATAGAAAATTTAATTATATATTTTTACTCAATAAAAAAAGGCTTATCAGTAGATAAGCCTTTTTTTTTTATTTTTATGTTTTTTAGTTATGCGTTTATTACACCGCGGCGAATAAATTGCATTGCAAATATTGCTCCAAGGAAAAACACTGTTGGTATTCCCAATGCATTTACCGCCAAGGTTCTAACAGTAAAAACTGGGTAGCCACCAGCAGGTCTTCCTTTATCAGCAACGATTGCAGTATCTTCCCAAACTTGCTCGTTCTTAATAGTCGGGCCATTATCCCAAACAAATACTCCCCACCTACGTAACCAATAATCAGCAAAGGCAAGAGTAAAAATAACTGGTGATAGAACCAGTAATAATTTAAGTGTGTTCATCCATCTAGGATATTTATGTCACAAATCCTGGCATATGAGAGCCAAAAAGGCTGATCAAGAAGAAGACCCTAAGGATTCTGTAACAAATTGGGCCGATTTTAGAAGCTTTGATAACTCTCTAAGTTGACTCGCTTTACTTCTGATAGGGTGGACTCATTGCCTTAAAAAGGCGTAAATTAATTGGTTTAATTTATGGAATTCGGTTTTAAAGAAATTCTCTTCGGATTAGCTGGAGTAAGCATGATTGCTTGGGCAGGAGTAATCGGCCTTTGGCATACCTATATGTTTCCAAGATTTTTCAGAGAAGATTCAAGTCGAATTAATAGTGCTTCCACAGCAACTTCTGGTATCTCTGAATCTCAGTCAGCCCCTGTGAGCAATAGTTCCAATAAACCTTGGTTCCTTGATGATGAAGGAGGCACTCTTACACCTCAGACAGCCTTGGGAGCAATAGGTCTTAGCGATAGAGGTAAATACAGCAAAAAATCTTTTGTAGTTGCAGATTTCAATCCTGTTGAAGCTGATTATGGAGTTAATAGGCTTTACTCATCGGTTCTAATTGGTTTAGCAATAAGTACTTTTGTAATAATTTCCTATGGACTTCAAAGTGGATTTGGAATGATGGGACCAAGCTTGTAAAGCATTTAAATTCAAAAGATAAAAGACAGAATTAGAAAGTAATTTGAATTTTCTAAGTCCCCATATAGGCTTTAATACAACTAATACAAATGTTTTCAGATAAAGATCTTTTATAAGAAACTTTTTCACTAAATTTTAATTTTTTTATCCCTAGTTAATTAAAAAACTATAGCAATTAATTTTTTGCTCTTATATTTTCGAATAGTTTTCCTTGAAAACCCTTTACTCAACTGGATTTAAGAATCGTGATGAACACGAACAACAAACATAGAAATAATTTCCCTTGAGATAAGAGCAACAAATATTGACTTATTTATGTATCAAAAATCAATATTGAATAGACAAGAAAATTTAAAAAAACCCAAATTCACTCTAAATGTGCAAAGCTGCTTTAAAATATTCTTGATTTTAAATTGCTCCATGACTGTAGGAATCTACTTCGCTACAACGACAGGTAAAACCGAAGATATAGCGGAAAGGCTGCACGGCTTACTTGACTCTGCTGAAGGTCCAAAGGATATTTCAGACGTCGATGACCTTAGTGAATTAGCTGGACATGATGGGGTTATTTGTGGCATCCCTACATGGAATACCGGAGCTGACTCTGAGAGATCAGGAACTGCTTGGGACTCAATCCTTGAAGACATTGGAGAGCTAAACCTTAGCGGTAAGAAAGTTGCAATCTTTGGTTTAGGTGATTCTTCTACTTACACCGAAAACTATTGCGACGCAATGGAAGAACTTCATAGATACTTCCAAAAAGCAGGTGCTTCAATGGTTGGATACACAGCAAAGACTGATTACACTTTTGACGAGTCAAAAAGTGTGGTAGGGGAAGAATTCTGTGGATTACCACTTGATGAAGATAGTGAATCAGACATGACTGATGAAAGGCTTGCAGGATGGGCTGAGAAACTAAAAGGCGAAATGTTTTAAGCCTTAAACAAAAATTTCAGATCTTCCTAAGTAGTCACTTAGGAAGATTTTTTTTGTTCATTTTTTATGAGATTACAAATTCCAAAAGAGAAATAAATTAAAACATCCATAATAAATACATTTTCTGAAGCTATTTAAGAAACAACCCCAAACAGACCGACAATATCTTAAGGTTTTCTTTATGAACTCAAATAATTGCTCAAATCAAAACGTTTCCATAAACGTAAATCTCTCTTTAAAAGATGAGACTTTGCGAATTTTGATTGAGATGGCAAATGATATGGGCGCAAGCCTAGAGGATGTAATAACCTCAATAACTGAAGACTCAGTGATTGATTTAGAGAGGCTTCAGGATGATCTAGGAATTGTTATCATCCCAGAGAAATGTAGCAAACAAGATTTAATAAATTCGATTAAATAGATATAGGAATTTTTTAAAATCTTTCAGGTCTAGGATCTTTCCACGTAGAAATAACACCCTCTCTTTTCAAAAATCTGGCTCGTCTTTCAAGAGTTTCTCTATCAAGTCTCCAAACGCTATATACCCCAAAATCACCTAAGACTTGTGGATTAAGTCCTTGCCAATAAGATTTTTTAACTGAAATTTTATCAATAAGTAAAAGAGTAGTTTCTGAGCCATTGGATCCATATATTGGCCTTCCTTTCCAGCCTCTTCGCTGCTCATTTTTAAGTCGATCTGAAACATTTACAAACGCATTTTTGGATCTGCCTTCAAAAACTATGACCTCATTAGTATAAAAATGAATTGAGGGTTTCATAGCTCCTACCATTACTAAAGGCTCGTTTCTTTTTTGAGAATCTAAAAGTAATTCTGAGGCTAGTCTTAAGGGAAGCTGTCTTAACCTATCTGCCAAATCAAAAGTTGGTAACACAATCAGAAAATGGGATAAAAATATAGGGATTTGTAAAATCAATAGTTTTCCATATATTTTTCTAGAGGAAAATATGATTCCTAGAACAGCAATTAAAAGAAAAATAAAGCCAGCTTTTTCAATTAAAAAGCTATTGGTTAATTCTTCTGAGAAATTAGGAATCTCAGGATCATTAAGAAACTGAATCCATAACTTCGAATAGAAGAGAAATAAAGCAAAGAGTATTGACAAAAATATTGTAAATTTCCAAGCTAAAGATTTTAAAAATTCATCTTTAACATTACTGGTTAAAGAAAGTGCTATTAAAACTGATGCCGCAGGAGTAGCAGGAAGCCAATAGCTTGGAAGCTTTGTAGCTGAAATAGTAAAGAAGACAAATACAGCGATAAACCAGAAAAATGAAAACTCAAATAACGACTTTTCTGGTTTTTTAATAACCCTTCTAGACAATTTAGAAATATTGCAAAGATTCGTCCAAATACTTATAAATAAAAATGGCGTAAAAGGTAAAGAAGCTATACATAATACTATTAAAAAAAACCACCAAGGCTCTCCATGGGAATTTACGACTGAGGTGAACCTTTGAAGATTATGATATCCAAAAAAACTATCTAAGAATGGTTTTCCCTCTATTAATAGTTCAATTAAGTACCAAGGGAAACTAATAATAAAAACAATAAAAAGTCCTGGTATCACCCTAAATGTTTGTAAAATTCCAAGAAGATTATTTTGAAAAAAGGCAAAAAATAAAATTGTTAATGCTGATAAAACCAAGGCAACAGGACCTTTAGTTAAAACTGCTAATGACAAAAAAATCCAAGACAACCACCAAACTTCTCCTTCAGGATTAGCGAATCTTCTCCATTTAAGAAGTAAGCAAATTCCTAGAGTGCTGCATAGGAGTGCATCACTTACAGCAATTCTTCCCCAAATTATTACCAAAGGCGACAACGCAAATACCAGTGCAGTAAGAACTGCTGTTCTTCTATTGAAATTATTTTCTTCTTGGGGATATTTCATCATTGTGTCCCCTAAAACAAGCATTAAAAAAATTATCGATAATGCAGAAGGAAGTCTGGCAGCCCAGGTTCCTAAAGGATCCCAAGAAATATTCCCTGGGATTGAAAATCCCAGTCCCATTAACCAATAAACCAAAGGGGGCTTATCAAAACGAGGTAATCCATTTACTTGTGGAGTCAACCAATTACCTGTTTCTGCCATTGCTCTACTGGCTGCCGCAAACAAAGGTGGTGTTTCATCAACTAAACCTGTTGCCCCTAATTGCCAAACAAATAATATTAACCCAATAAATAAGATACAAAAAAGCCCACGTCTTCTTTGTTTAAAAGTTGGAGAAAAAGAGTTCGTTAAACTTTTCAATTAATCTTGAAAGTCTTCAGAGATTTTTTTATTTAAGCCTTTATTAAGCCAATTCTCCACTCTTTGAGCAAAGACTTTGTCAGTGGCTTTTTTTTCAAACCAATCCCTACAATTTTTCCTTTTAATTTCGGATATTGATTTTGTTGCTTTTATCAATCCTTCAATATCATTCGGCTTAACCAAAAATCCATTGAACCCATCTTCGATCAACTCTCCAGGTCCTCCAAGATCGTATGCAACCACAGGAACACCACAAGCCATTGCCTCAACGATAACGTTTCCGTAAGCTTCATTCCATTTAGGGGTGTTGATCAAAGCTCTACATCTTCCTAATTGTTCCTGAAATTTATTCGTTGGAAGAAATCCTCTCCACTCAACAATTTTCTTTGTAAAAGCATTTTCAATTTTTGATGCATATTCTTTATCTTCTATAAGTCCCCAAACTAATAATTTTTCACCTAAATCATTCGCAACTTTTACTGCATCTTCTAAACCTTTCTCTGGCGCGATTCTTCCAGCCCAACCTAATGGTCCATTCTCATTTTCATTGAATAAATAATTTTCGATATCAAAACCATTACCTACAATAATTGGATCATGTTTTAAGCAATAATCTTTAGATTGTCTTTTAGTATGAAAAGCCAACTGGTATGGAAATAATTGATTTATTTCACTAATAGTTTCTTTCATTATTATTGATTCAACTCCCATACTAATTAAGTGAAATATTTTAATTTCTTGAGTTTTTGTTAACCATAATGGAAGCCAATCATATGCAAAATTAATAACTGCATCGGATTCATTTGCTATATCAATTACATCTTCCCATAATTTTGGTAAAACACTATTAGAGGGAATTAAAACTGGATCTGTTTTCTTCTGATGTTGCCAACTAGGTTGATCAATTCCATCTATTAATCTTATTTCAAGTAATTCACTTTCAAAAGGTAATTTTGACCCTTTTGGTGCAATTAAAATAATTTTATGACCTAATGAAATCAAACCATTTATGAGAGAAACAATAGTAAGTTCAACTCCTCCTCCTTTGCCACTGCCTAGATAACCTATGGGTGTGCTTACAAGAATAAGTTTTAATTGCTTATTAATCACTTAAATCAAGCCTCTTTTATTAATTCATTATTGCTTTTATCTCCCCAAAATCTTCTCCTCTGACTTACAAATAGGACTGAAATTAAAACTAAAACCACTCCAATCCACTGTAGGAGGAAGAGTCTCTCGCCCAACCATATTCCGCCAGTTATCAAAGCGAAGACAGGTGTTAAGAATGCAAGTGTACTAAAGCTTGTTAATTCTTTGCGGCTTGCAAACCAAAAAAATAATCCATAGGCCAGTGCACTACCAAACAAACTTGAATAAGACATTAAAATCCATTCAAAAGCAGACCAATCTGGAACTAACGGCCAAGTTTTATTGAACACATGCCAGGCGAGAAGAGGAACACTTCCTAAAACCATGTGCCAACCTGTCACGGCAACAGGATCACTGTTTCTGCAAGCAAATCTAATAAGCACCGTTCCTAAAGCCATGGAGGTTGCTGCGCAAATCATCCATACTTCTCCATGGCTTAAAAAATTACTTCCTGATTCAAATTTGCCAAGCAAAAACCAATTTCCTAGCAGTTCAGTAGGGACTCCAAGACAAACTATGCCGACCAAGCCAAGCACCAATCCAAGCCATCCAATTGGATTTATTGCATCTCCAAACAAAATTCTTGCTAATAAAGCAACCATCAAAGGTTGGGAATCGATAAGAACAGAACCCAATCCTGCTCCAGTTTCCATTAACCCTTTAGCAAGAAAAATCTGAAAAAGAGTTGCATCAATCAAAGTAAATACGAAAAACCACACCAAATCATTTTTTGAAATATTCCAACTCCTTTTCAAGAAAGGTAATGAAGCTAAAACTATTAGACCTGCAGGCAAAAGCCTTAGAGAGGCAACAATCTCAGGGCCTGCTGCATTAACCAAAGGTGCCATAGCCGCCATTGAAGTTCCCCAAAGAGCGAACGGCAAAATCATCAAAAACCAATTCCAAATGACAAACATAAGGTCAGAAAGCAATCTCCTTTTTAAGATCAATAAAGTTATGCATAATTTGAATGATTTGGCCCTTGAGACGAAAATCAAAAAAAAGAATGGCACGAATCTGTATTGAAGGTCCTATCAATTCAGAAACTCGAAAAAATGTTCTAAAAGCATTAAAGCAAATTGAGGAAAGAGAGTTTCCAGCACTATTACTTCGCATTGATAGTCCTGGGGGAACAGTTGGTGACAGCCAAGAAATTCACAGCGCTCTCTTGAGGCTAAGAGAGAAAGGTTGTCATGTTGTAGCTAGTTTTGGCAACATCTCAGCATCAGGAGGGGTCTATATAGGAGTAGGTGCTGAAAAAATTGTTGCCAATCCAGGGACAATAACAGGATCTATTGGTGTGATTTTAAGAGGAAACAACTTATCTAAGTTATTAGAAAAGGTTGGTATTAAATTCGAGACTGTAAAAAGTGGAATTTATAAAGACATTCTTTCCCCAGATCGCGCTTTATCACCAGAGGAGAGAGCACTCTTACAATCTTTGATTGATAGCAGTTACGAACAATTTGTTTTAGCAGTTTCAAAAGGAAGAAATTTAACTCCAGAAGTTGTGAAGAGTTTTGCCGATGGAAGAGTTTTCACTGGAGAGCAAGCCAAAGAATTTGGACTGGTGGATGAAATTGGTGATGAAAATGATGCAAAATTACTTGCTATTAAAATTGCGAACCTAGATGAAAAAACAAAACCTATTACCTTTGGCAAAACCAAAAAGAAATTATTAGGTTTCATACCTGGAGGGAAATTAATTCACAATCTTTTAAATGCATTAAATCTAGAGTTGGAGGGAAATGGGCAGATCCTTTGGCTCTACAAGCCATGAATTTTCAAAATGAATTCCCTTTTTTGTGTGCGTTAAGGGGAGCAACGACTTGTGAAAACAATTCTGTTGAGTCAATTACTTCGGCGGTAGAGGAATTGCTAATTGAACTAGTTTCTAGAAATAATTTGATCCCAGATCAAATTATTTCTGTTACTTTTTCAGTAACTGCAGACTTAGATGCTTGTTTCCCTGCTTCTATCGCTAGAAAAAAAACAGGCTGGGAAAACATCGCACTTTTAGACTGCCAACAAATGTTTGTTAAAGACGACTTATCAAAATGTATTCGTCTACTTGCTTACGTTTATTTACCAAACGAGCAAAAACCCCAAAATCCATATCTAGGTAAAGCAAGAAATTTACGTCCTGACAGATAAATACAGATTTTTTTCCAACAACCACTTATATTCATTGATGATCATCCAAATGCACTTGAAAATATTCAAGTGATTAATTGTTTCTGAAAAACTCCAAGTTATGTTCAAGAAGAAATTATTTTCAACCTTCAAGAAAAGTTTTTTTATTGGATTTTCAGCTTTTTTATTTGGAACAGGGGCTTCTGTTTTAGCTCCACAATCTTTGGCATCCCCAGGATTCTTTGAATACCAATGGGATCCTGAACCTGGATACAAAAGACTAAAATATTATCAATCCTCCTCTGAAAGGCTTGAAAGATCAACTTATTACTTATTCCTTAGAAGTAAGGAAAGAAAAGAGGATATTGAAAAACTGACGATTTCAGTGCCTGATTACTTTGAAGCAAAAATCAAGACAAAGAAATTAAACCTCTGTAAAGTGAAAGTTGGTGGATATACAGAAAGGACTCGTTGCCTAGAGAACATCCCTTCTCTAATTACAATTAACGATAAACAGACTATTATTGAAATCCTTCCAGAGGAACCAATTCCATACAACAAGGATAATTACGCAGTAGTAATGAAAATCTTCAATCCTAGGAAAAGAGGCATGTTTCAATTTCGAGCGCTATCCCAAAATACTGATGAAATTCCTATCTCAACATATTTAGGGACTTGGAACATAGACGTACAATGAACTGATAAATTAACCTTTATATCTAATCCAATACGAGAATAAATAGAAATGACAAAAAGAACTTTTGGAGGAACTAGTAGAAAAAGGAAAAGAGTTTCTGGCTTCAGGGTGAGGATGAGATCTCATACTGGAAGAAGAGTTGTAAGAACTCGTAGGAAGCGCGGAAGAGCTCGTTTAACTGTCTAAAAAAGGCTTTCAAATAAAGATACTTACAACAAAAGTTTCTACTGATGGTTTTGCCAAAACATATGAGGCTTAAAGGTCATAGATGTTTTGACTTCATCTATAAGGAGGGCTCAAGGTTCTATGGACCTTCAATGGTTCTTAGGGTTACGGACGCAAATACAAAACTTCAAGTCAAAGCAATTAACTCAAAGATCAGGTCCCCGATAAAATGTGCCATATCAATAAGTAATAAAGTAAGCAAAAAATCAGTTACAAGAAATAAGCTTCGACGGTTATTCCACCATCATTTGTCCTACAGACTTTCTAAAATATCTTTTGAAAAAGAAATCTGGGCTTTTATTTCCTTGAAACCCTCTTCTATTAAAAATTCCAACAGCGCTTTGCTTCAAGAATGTGACAAACTACTCATCAAGGCTGGAATAACAAAATGACAATTAGTCCCAAGGAAGACATTTTTTACGAAGGGGGGCCTGCCAGTGGAGATTTAATAATAAATTTGATTGCTGGCATAACACTGATAGGCCTCCCTTTTACTTTCGGAGCAGTGGTTAGAGCATTGTGGGTAAGATACAAAATAACTACTCGTCGAATATCTGTTACTGGTGGCTGGCTAGGAAGAGATAAAACCCAAATTGTGTATAGTCAAATAGCTGAAATCAGGGCTATTCCAAGAGGCTTAGGTTCCTATGGCGATATGGTTGTAGTTTTAAAAGACGGAGCTCGCTTAGAGATGAGATCACTTCCCAATTTTAGAGAAACAGAATCATACATTCTTAAAAAAATAGAAAAATCGCCCTCCAATAAGCTCGATAAAGATGTTCAGGGTTTTTCAAACTAATGAGCCCTTACAAATATGTGAGACAAGAACACATCTTCTAAGGCAAACTGGCCTAACAAACCCAAACTTTCTACTTTAAAACCGTGATCGGGTACATCTCCGACAATCTACTTATCCCGATCCTAGATTTTTTCTACGGATTAGTTCCAAGCTATGGATTAGCGATTGTCGCACTAACCATTGTTATCCGCTTAGCACTTTTTCCTCTTAGCGCTGGATCCATTAGAAGCGCAAGAAGAATGAAGATAGCTCAACCTGTTATGCAAAAAAGACAAGCTGAGATCAAAAGCCGCTACGCAAGCAATCCTCAAAAACAACAGGAAGAATTGGGGAAATTAATGGGTGAATTCGGCAGCCCTCTAGCTGGTTGCCTCCCTCTACTTGTCCAAATGCCAATATTATTTGCTCTATTCGCAACTTTGAGAGGCTCACCTTTTGCTGATGTACCTTATCTTGTCAATATCAAAGTACTGCCATCTGATCAAATAGCAGCTGTAGAGCCAAAACCCTTCAAAACAGCCAAGCATTCCATTTTTATAACTGAAAAAAATCACTTTCCTGTTATTGCAAGCCTTCCAGGCGGAACAAAAATCGGCTCAGGTGATTCTGTTAAAATCAATTTGCAAACTTTGAGTGGAGATTCATACGTCAACGAATTACAGAAATACGAAAACGGGTCGAAATTTTCTCCTTCTTGGAAGGTCACGAAAGGAGAAGATATTTTAAAAGTTTCATCTGATGGCACTGTAAATGCACTTAATCCAGGAGATGCAACTGTAGAAGCGAAGATCCCAGGTTTAGCAGCTAAAAGCGGTTTCTTGTTTATAAAAGCATTAGGCAATGTTGGCTTTTATGTAGACGGAGCAATTCATTGGGATATTGCAATTCTAGTGGCAAGTTTCGGATTGACACTTGTCATTTCGCAGGTGCTCTCTGGAAGAGGAATGCCAGTAAACAAACAACAATCAACTGCTAATAAAATCACACCTGTAATGATTACTGGAATGTTTTTATTTTTCCCTTTACCTGCTGGTGTTTTGCTTTATATGGTCATTGCAAATATTTTTCAAGGATTACAAACATTTCTGCTTAGTAGAGAATCCTTACCAGATAATTTACAAAAAATTCTTGACGATCAACTTAAACAGCAAGATAAGCCCGCTATTAATGTTGCTTCAGAAGTAATATCTGATTCCGATAGATTACCCTTTGAACCAAAAAGTAATAAATAATTCTAAGAACAACATATTATATAAATTCAGCCTCATCTAGAATCAAATCTATAACTGATGTCTAATTGGGAAGAACAACTTGATCTACTAATTCGATCTAGAACTCCTATTATTTGGATAAGGAGTAATGAAGAAGAAAGAGTTGAAACTCTTTTAAAAAATTCTACTAAAAGGCTTTCTCCAAGAAGACTTGCCACTTGGGATTACATCGATGGAATTAGCAATGTTCTTAATTCCAATAATGTTGGTTCAAGGCAGCCAATGGCCGTACTTGAATGGCTTAAAAAACTAGATGAAAGTTCTCCGACTATCCTATTGTTAAAAGATTTTCACCATTTCTGTGAAGATCCAGGCATTCTAAGAATGCTAAAAAATTTAACTGTTAATCTTCGCTCAAAGCCTCATTCAATAATTATCAGTTCTGGATTATGGAGCCCCTCAAATGATTTAGAGGAAGACCTAACGATTCTTGATCTTCCCTTACCCAAGGAAAAAGAAATCAAGACTCTTTTATCAAATATTGCTGAAGCTAGTAATTCTCAACTTGACGAAAACGTTCTAAAGGAACTTACAAATGCATGTGGGGGACTAAGTGAATCAAGGATCCGTAAAGTAGCTGCTAGAGCTCTTGCTCAAAGAGGTCAAATTGGTAAAGAAGATTTAATAGAAGTGCTGGAAGAGAAACGCCAATCTATTGCTCGTAGCGAAGTACTGGAATATTGCAAAACAAATAAGTCGCCAAATGATGTTGGTGGTTTACAAATACTGAAAGATTGGTTGAAGCAAAGGAAACAAGCCTTCTCCGAAGAAGCAAAAGATTTTGGATTGCCCTTACCTAAAGGGGTTTTGCTAGTTGGCCCTCAAGGGACAGGAAAAACTTTAGTAGCGAAAGCGATAGCAAATAGCTGGTCTATGCCTCTGTTAAGACTTGATGTAGGGAGACTATTTGCTGGCTTAGTTGGAGCCAGTGAAGCACGAACAAGAGAAACCATTCAGCGTGCTGAAGCTATGGCACCTTGCATTTTATGGATTGACGAAATTGACAAAGCTTTTGGCGGAGATGGAAGGAGTGATGGAGGCACGAGTCAAAGAGTGCTTGCAAATATTCTTACGTGGATGTCAGAGAAAACTTCCTCTGTTTTTCTTGTAGCCACTGCAAATGGAATAGATAAGCTTCCTGCTGAGCTACTGCGGAAGGGAAGATTTGATGAAATTTTCATGCTGGAATTACCCTCTAGAAATGAAAGGCATAGCATTCTTGAACTTCATCTTCAGAAACGAAGACCCAATTTAAAAATTGATTTAAATGCTGCTGTAGATAGAACTGAGGGATTCTCTGGCGCAGAATTAGAACAATCCGTTATCGAGGCAATGTACTTTGCATTTGCAGAGAAAAGAGAGCTTCTTGAGGGTGATTTGATTCTCGCTACAAGTCAACTAGTTCCTCTTTCTAGAACTGCAAGAGAGCAACTTGAATCTCTAAGAGAATGGGCTTCTAGCGGAAGAGCAAGAGCTTCGTCTCCAAAACTTTTTTAGAATTTTCCATTTATTTTTATTAATCAAAAAAGTCCTTGATTTAAAAGAAATTAACAAGCGTGATTATTTTAGGAACAATTAACGATTAGGCTGAAAGGAATTCCATATTTAGATAGTGATAGACCAGAGACTGCTAAGAGAAAATCCTAATTTAATTTCGGAAGGGCTTAAATCAAGAGGAATGGATGTTGATTTAGGACCTCTTCAAAAATTCTGCAAAGATCTTAAAGAGCTTGAAGAAAAAAGAAATTCTCTACAAGCTCAGGGGAATTCAATTGGCAAAGAGGTTGGGCAAAAGATAAAACAAGGACTTTCTCAAGACTCTGAGGAGATTTCAAATCTTCGCATTAAGGGCAATCAAATCAAAAAACAAGTAGGGATTATTGAAGAGGAAGAAAAATCGATTTCAAATAAATTAAATGATCAAATCCTTTGCTTACCTAACCTTCCAGAAAAGGATTGTATTAAAGGTAACAATGAAAAAGATAACAAGGAAATAAGAAGATGGGGCGAACCTATTTCAAAAAATAGTTTAAAAGAGCATTGGGAAATTGCTAATCAATTAAACCTCTGGGATAGTGAGAGATCTTCTGTAATAGCAAAAAGTCGATTTGTAACCCTTTTCAAACAAGCTGCAAAACTTGAGAGATCACTTATTAATTTCATGCTTGATTTACATGTTAATAAAGGATATCTAGAAGTTCTTCCTCCAGCCCTTATAAACACAGCTAGTCTTACTGGTTCTGGACAGCTACCAAAATTTGCAGAAGAAAGTTTTCGATGTGCTGATGATGATTTATGGCTTACTCCGACTGCTGAAGTTCCAATAACTTCGCTCCATCGTGGCGAGATCATACCCAAAGATTTACTGCCATTAAAATATGTAGCTTATAGCCCCTGTTTCAGAAGAGAAGCGGGTAGTTACGGTAGGGATACTAGAGGTCTAATCAGACTTCATCAATTCAATAAAGTTGAACTATATTGGTTCTCTACTCCAGAAAAGTCTAAAGAAGCACTAGAAGAAATCACATCTGATGCAGAATCAGTGTTGCAAGCACTTGAACTCCCTTATCGTGTAATTCAACTTTGCACTGGAGACTTAGGCTTCTCAGCGAAAAAAACTTATGATTTGGAGGTTTGGCTTCCAGGTGCAAATACTTTTAGAGAAATATCTAGTTGCAGTAATTGTGGAGACTTTCAAGCTAGACGTTCTTCAATACGAACAAAAGATAACAATAGAAAAAATATACTTTTGCATACCTTAAATGGAAGTGGATTGGCTATAGGTCGCACTATGGCTGCGATTTTGGAAAATGGTCAACAATCTGATGGAAGTATCAATTTGCCAAAAGCCTTAATACCTTACTTCGGTTCGAACAAATTACAGCCAGAATAACTCAATCAAAATCTAATTAATGAACGTTCTTTTATCTATAGCTGTACTTGGCCTTCTGATTTTTTTTCATGAGTCTGGTCATTTTTTAGCAGCGGTGCTTCAAAAAATTAAAGTTAGTGGTTTTTCAATTGGTTTTGGACCAGCTCTTTTAAAAAAGGAAATAAATGGAATTACTTATTCACTTAGATCTCTTCCTTTAGGGGGCTTCGTTTCCTTCCCTGATGAAGAGACTGATTCACTAGTTCAACCCAATGACCCAGACCTTTTAAAGAATAGACCAATCCACCAAAGAGCAATAGTTATTTCAGCGGGCGTAATAGCAAATTTATTACTTGCTTGGATCGTACTTATTGGTCAAGCAAGCTTTGTTGGAATTCCTAATCAACCTGAGCCAGGAGTGATAATAATGGGAATCCAGCCAGATGAGCCTGCATTTAATTCGGGATTAGTTACTGGAGATCGAATAATGAGCGTAAACGGTCAAAAATTAGGCAGCGGTAAAGAAGGGATTTTAAATTTAGTCAATATCATTCAAAAATCATCTGGCGAAGAATTACTTTTTGAGAGAATTAATGAAGAAGGAAGCGAGACGGTTTCTATAATCCCTGCTGAAAACGAGGGAAATGGAAGGATAGGAGCTCAATTGCAACCAAATCTTCCAAATGAAGTATCTAAAGCAAAGAACATTGCAGAAATAGTTAATAGTTCTAATTCACAATTTTATGAATTACTAAGTCGTACAGTTATTGGTTATAAAAGTTTGATTACTAATTTTTCTTCAACCGCTCAGCAGTTAAGTGGACCAGTAAAAATTGTTGAAATTGGTGCTCAGCTTTCAGAGCAAGGCGGCTCAGGTCTTGTACTATTTTCTGCTTTGGTTTCTATTAATCTTGCAGTTCTTAACTCGTTACCGTTGCCGCTCCTAGATGGAGGTCAACTTGTTCTTCTAATCCTAGAAAGTATTCGTGGGAAGCCAGTTCCTGAAAAAATTCAATTAGCTTTTATGCAATCTGGATTTGTTTTACTTGTAGGGCTAAGTGTTGTTTTGATAATTCGTGATACAACTCAGCTTTCTTTAGTTCAACAGTTTGTTCACAGGTAATAACCATTATATTATGGATTATTTAAAGTTAAAAAAAATATTTTGAAAATAAATTTCCTGCAATTTCTTAAAACAATCAGATAAGGAGTTAATATGATACTCAAATGAGATGATTAAGCCCCTTAATGGCCAAAAAGTCAATGATAGCGCGTGATGTAAAGCGCAAAAAACTTGTAGAAAGATACGCAGCGAAGCGTAAAACTCTTATTGATGCTTTCAAGTCTGCAAAAGATCCTATGGAGAGGCTAGAAATCCATCGAAAGATTCAAGCTTTGCCTAGAAATTGTGCTCCAAATAGAATTAGAAACCGTTGTTGGGCGACGGGTAAACCAAGAGGAGTGTACAGAGATTTTGGTCTATGCAGAAATCAACTTAGATCAAGAGCTCACAACGGAGAATTGCCTGGAGTAGTAAAATCAAGTTGGTAAAAACTAACAGTAAATTCATTTATACCAAAAAGTGGGAAAGTTTATCTCTCACTTTTTTTTAGTTTTATAGTTTCAGTAATTGTGGTAAATGTTTCCTCTAGGAAACAAATCTATCGAGATTTTTACTCAATTAGTCCCATTAAGTGTAAGAATGTCTAAAGACAAAAAGCTATAAAGTCACGTGCAAGGTCAGACAAAATCCGTTTCCTTCGATGGTAGAGAGATAAAGCTCACTACAGGGAGATTTGCTCCACAGGCTGGTGGTTCAGTAATGATTGAGTGTGGAGATACCTCCGTTCTCGTAACAGCAACAAGATCAACAGGACGAGAGGGGGTTGATTTCCTACCTTTAATGTGTGATTACGAAGAAAGGTTATATGCAGCAGGAAGAATTCCAGGAAGTTTTATGCGTCGGGAAGGTCGCCCTCCTGAAAGAGCGACTTTGATCTCAAGACTTATTGATCGTCCGATGAGACCTCTTTTCCCTGGTTGGATGAGAGACGATATACAGATAGTTGCAACATGTCTCTCTTTAGATGAAAGAGTTCCAGCAGACGTTTTAGCAGTAACTGGAGCCTCAATGGCAACATTAATGGCAGGTATTCCTTTCCAAGGACCTATGGCTGCTGTTCGCGTTGGACTCTTAGGAGATGACTTTGTACTTAATCCAAGTTATCGAGAAATCGAAAGAGGTGATCTTGACCTTGTAGTTGCTGGGACTCCAGATGGAGTAGTAATGGTTGAAGCAGGAGCCAATCAACTTTCAGAACAAGACGTTATTGAAGCTATTGATTTTGGTTACGAAGCCATAACTGAATTAATCAATGCTCAAAAAGAAGTTTTAAAAGAATCAGGCATCAAGCAAGAGATCCCTGAAGCCCCTCAAATTGATGACACAATATCAAATTATTTAGATAAAAATTGTACAAAATCAATTAGTGAAGTCCTTAAGAAATTTGATCAAACAAAAGAAGAGAGAGACAATAAGATTGAAGAAATAAAAATAAATATTTCTTCAAAAATAGATGGTCTAAAAGATGATAATGCTGTAAAAAAATCTCTCACGTTAAATAATAAACTATTGGAAAATAGTTATAAAGCTTTAACCAAAAAGTTAATGAGAGATCAAATAATTAAAGAAGGGAAAAGGGTCGACGGAAGAGAATTAAATGAAGTAAGAGCCATTGATGCAGATGCTGCAGTTTTACCTAATAGAGTCCATGGATCAGCTTTATTTCAAAGAGGTTTAACTCAAGTACTTTCTACTGCAACATTGGGAACCCCAAGCGATGCACAAGAAATGGATGATTTAAATCCAAATACCGACAAGACCTATATTCATCATTACAACTTCCCACCTTATTCAGTAGGAGAAACTCGGCCAATGAGAACTCCTGGCAGAAGAGAAGTTGGGCATGGAGCTTTAGCAGAAAGGGCTTTAATTCCTGTGCTCCCAGCAAAAGATACTTTCCCTTATGTTTTAAGAGTAGTAAGTGAAGTCTTGAGTTCAAACGGCTCTACTTCGATGGCTTCAGTCTGTGGAAGTACCCTTGCACTAATGGACGCTGGAGTCCCGTTAAAAGCTCCTGTCGGTGGAGCAGCTATGGGACTAATTAAAGAAGGTAAAGAAGTAAGGATATTAACTGATATTCAAGGAATAGAAGATTTTCTTGGAGATATGGATTTCAAAGTTGCAGGGACAGAGAAAGGAATTACAGCCTTGCAAATGGATATGAAGATAACTGGACTTCCTATTGAAACTATTGGAGAAGCTATCAATCAAGCACTTCCTGCAAGAACCCACATATTAGGAAAAATGCTAGAGGCAATTGAAACACCAAAAGAAAATCTATCTCCGCATGCTCCAAGGCTATTAAGTTTTAGAATAGATCCAGAGCTAATAGGAACTGTAATTGGTCCTGGAGGAAGAACAATAAAAGGAATCACAGAAAGAACTAACACAAAAATCGATATAGAAGATGGAGGGATCGTCACTATCGCATCCCATGATGGTGCAGCTGCAGAAGAAGCTCAGAGAATCATTGAAGGTTTAACAAGAAAAGTACATGAGGGAGAAATCTTCTCTGGTTCCATCACTAGAATCATTCCAATTGGTGCTTTTGTTGAAATCCTTCCTGGCAAAGAAGGTATGATACATATTTCACAATTATCTGAAGCAAGAGTTGAAAAAGTTGAAGATGTTGTAAAAGTTGGAGACCAAGTCACTGTGAGGGTAAGAGAAATAGATAATCGTGGACGTATTAATCTAACTTTGAGAGGAGTATCTCAAAATGGTGGAATGAATAACTACCCTGAACCAACTCCTACTCCTGTCGCCCCTCTTACTTAATGATTAGACTAAATATTTAGGTTCCTCCATAGAGAAAAACTCCATAGCTTTTAGGCAAATCTCGTGATGAGATATCCCATGGCTTGCTATTAAACAACCAGACTGAGCATAGTTCATTTGTTGATAAATCAAATTTGTTCCATCTGCATGAGTAAACATTCCACCAGCCGCCTCAATAAGTGCATGTGGAGCAGCCATATCCCAATCCTTTGGAGAAGTTTTTCCAGATAGAGAGATATAAACATCTGCTTCTCCTCTCAAAATTGAAGCAACTTTGCAACCGACACTGCCAATTTTTTTTGTCTCTGCAAAGGACAAAGTTGATAAAAGTTTTTGAAGTTTTGCTTGTTGATGATTTTTACTTGAAACTAGAACCAATTTCGAGATATCTTTTCTCTCGCTAAAAGAAAAGTGGTTTTTAGAACCATCACGATTTTCAAACCATGCGCCAATTCCAATAATTCCAAACCATAATTCATTTTTTTCAGGAATCAAAACTATCCCAATTTTAGGCTTTTGTTTGTACGCCAATGCAATATGAACTGCGTAGTTTTCAGATCCATTAAGAAAATCCTTTGTACCATCAAGTGGATCCAGAATCCAGCACCAATCTTTTTTATGGTTCTCTCTCTGAAAAGTTTTTTCCTTCGAAGTTTCTTCACTTAAGATATCCCATTCTTTAAAAGTGAGATTATTCTTCAATCCAGAGATCAATAATTCATTTACTGCTATGTCAGCTGCTGAAACTGGACCATCTCCTCCTTCTTCTACAGTTAAAGATTTTGAGAAGCCATAAGGAGGCTCTTCACCTCTCGCATAAGCCATCAAAACATCAGCGGAAGCCCAGCTAAGCTTTCTAAGCTCATCCAATAAAGTCGATAATTCGACTTTCTCTGGAACAACAAGATCAATTGACATAATGGAATTAATTGATGATCATCAGCCTCAACAAGAAAGATCAGAACCTTGTCCAGGAACTCTCTACATCGTGGGGACGCCAATAGGGAACTTAGGTGATTTATCTCCAAGAGCAATATCCATTCTCAAGAATGTATCACTTATTGCCTGTGAGGATACTCGTAGAAGTGGACAATTATTGAAAATAATAAAATCCAAAGTACCACTCCTTAGCTATCACAAACACAATTTCAAAAGCCGTCAATCTCAATTATTGGAAATTCTAGAAAGTAATGGAAGTCTTGCTTTAATAAGTGATGCTGGTTTACCAGGGATAAATGATCCAGGCCAAGAACTAGTTCATGCTGCTAGATCCAATACTTATGAAGTAATTTGCATACCTGGCCCTTGCGCTGCAACTACAGCATTAGTAATCAGTGGCTTACCCTCAGAAAGATTTTGCTTTGAAGGATTTCTGCCAAAAAAACAAAGTATTAGGAAGAAACGTTTGGAAGATATTTCTCAAGAACAAAGAACGACAGTAATATATGAATCACCGCATCAATTAATAAAACTCTTAGAAGATCTATCTGTTTCTTGCGGAAAAGAACGCCCTATTCAAATAGCAAGAGAACTTACAAAAAGATATGAAGAGTCGATAGGAAGAACGATTGGGGAGGTACTAAATTATTTTATTACTAACAAGCCAAAAGGCGAATTTACAATAGTTCTTGGAGGAAACAATAATAAGCAAAAGAAAAAAATAAGTGAATCAGAAGCATTAAATAAACTCAATAGATTAATCAATCAAGGAGAAAAATCTAATATTGCAGCTAAAAAAGTCTCTGAAGAAACAGGTTATGAAAAAAAATGGCTTTATTCCAAATTACATAAGAGGCTTGACAAATAAACTTTTTCAATCAAAGCTAATTAAAAGATTAATTTAAATTAGAAAAATTCTAAAATGTTTCTTAGATTCCAGCTTTTAACTCTAAATATTACTAGCGCATTATTACTGATTATTTTTCTTTGCCTGGGATCTCAAAATCTAGGGGAGAAGTATAGTTTAGATTTTCAAATTAATAAAACTGTCGCTCTTCCAATTGGTTTCATAATTGGTACATCATTCACTTTAGGATTAATGTCTGGAGGTCTAACTTCAGTATTAATGATTAACAATAATGATAAAAATTAACTTTTAGAATAACTAATCATCCAAGCCTATTATTGAATCTTCAAGAATTAATCTAGTAATACCATTTGATATTAAATATGATTTTGAAAGTTGAAAAACTCCTGTATTTGGAATCTTGATAACTCTTTGATTTCTTGAACAAATTCTTTTTGCAGAACGTTGATTAGAAAATAATAGAATTGCATTTCTTTTTAATTCGTTTTCGGGCAAAAAACTCCATTCAGGCAAATCAGAAATAGGTTGGAAATCTAGCTCAACTTTCTTATCAACAATCATATAAACGCTCTCAGGGAGGCTTTCATAATTAAGAATCTCAAAATCTGATTCTTGATTCTTTTGATCAAAATCAAAACTAGATATAAGGGGTGCTATTTCCTCAAAGTTATTATCAAAATTCTGACTGGTCTCATCCATATGATGATTTATATTTTTTTTATCATCAGAGCTTAAATCCTCACCTAAATCTTCATTATCCAAAAGAGTTAAAGAAGCAACTTGATCAACATCAGAACTAAATGATTCTTCGTTTACCTCTACAGAAGAATTTTTTTCTTTAAATGGAATGAATGAATTTAATTGTTCTAGATCTTCCTTCTGTTCTTTTACAATTTTATTTTTAACAAATTTTTCTTTTTTATTGCTAGTCTTTGCTCTATTTTTCTTTAAAAGTGTATATTCAGTCTCAGACAATAAAGTTTTAACTGTTCTATTTATAGTATTAGGAGTGCAATTATATTTTTCTGCTAGTAGATTACTATTTTCTCCAGCACTATATGCTTCTAAAATTTCATCTTTTTGCGTCTTGGTCAATCTTCTTGAGATCATCTCTATCATTTCTATTTAACCAAGATAAGGCCTAATCATCTTAATTAGTAAAATTAATTGTCAACCTATAAAAAACTCTAATAAAATGAGAAAGCTAAAAAAATCGAAATATCACTTTAAATCTATTAATGCTAATAGAACTCGTAAACAGTTTCCTTTTTCGTTCTGCTGAAAAGCTCGATCACTAGAGTGATCTATTCGCACTGTTGTTGGTCTCCTTAATTCTGCTTGTGGCGAGCTACGTAAGTATGTAGTCTTAAATATATGGTTTTTCAGATTGGGTCTTTGCTTCTCATCTTTATCTTAAAAAACCACTCTAGCTCCCTTAGCTCAGCTGGATAGAGCAACTGCCTTCTAAGCAGTGGGCCGCAAGTTCGAATCTTGCAGGGAGCGTACTCAAAACATAGTGATACCAATAGACCTCAGAGATCGGTGAAATTCTCTGAGCCATCTTGATATGTCGTAATACTTGCTGATATAGCAATTCTGCACCAAAATATGCACCATAAGCATTTAGTCATACCAAGGAAATGGCCGATAGGATTGAACTTAATCCTGATTTCGCTAATGCTCATTGCAATCTGGGAAACACATTGAGAGACTTTGGCAAATTAAAAGAAGCAGAAGTATCACTGAACCAGACAGTTCGTTTGGAAAGCAAGCTCTGAAAACTTAAATACAAATCTGATATATTAACCTCAGATTCGGATTTTAGACTTGGAAGCCAAGTTAGAAATAGCTAAAACGCTCTTCAAGCAAAATAAATATCAAGAAACAATCGATACCTGTAATCAAATATTAGCTACTGATAGAAATTCAATAGAAGCTATAAAATTAATCGCCAAATCTTTTTTAGCAACAAGAAAGATAGAAGATGCTCATTTATATTTGAATAAAGCACTAACTCTTAAACCTGATGATTTGGAATCAATTAAAGATCTAGGAAATACCTTTCAAGCTGAAGGGGATATTAATAATACAAAAAAATATTACCAAAAAGCTCTAGAAATCAACAATTCTTATGCTCCCGCATTAACGAACCTTGGAAGCATTGAATTGGCAACAGGTAATAAACAAGAAGGATTATCATTGCTCATCAAAGCGACGGAATGTGCCCCTCGATACGCTCCTGCTTGGGGGAACCTTGCTAATTGTTATTTTCAACTAGGAAATATAAACGGTGCTGAAATTGCTTGCCGCAAAGCAATAGAACTTAACCCCAATCTTTTTAACTTTCATTTCCTTCTTGGAAAAATCCTTCTTAGGCAAAAGAAACCACAAGAAGCAGAACTACCTTTTCTCAAAACCATTGAACTTAATCCTGACTTCTTTCAGGCTCATCTCAATCTTGGGGCAGTTTTAAAAGATCTTGGACAACTAAAAGAAGCAGAAGTATCTGTTCGCAAATCAATAGCGCTCAATCCCAATTTCCTCAACTCTCATTTCCTTCTCGGAATAATCCTCCTTGAGCAAAAAAAACCTCAAGAGGCAGAACAATCTTTTCGCAAAGCGATTGAAATTAATCCTGATTTAGCAGAGGCGCATTACAACCTGGGAATCATATTGAGCGGTTTTGGCAAATTAAAAGAAGCAGAATTATTCACTCGCAAAGCAATTGCAATTAAACCTAATTTCGCTGAAGCACATCTAAATCTGGGAAATATATTGATAGGTTTTGGTAAATCGCAAGACGCAGAATTATCCACTCGCAAAGCAATTGCAATTAAACCTAATTTCGCTGAAGCACATCTAAGTCTGGGAAATATATTGAAAGGTTTTGGCAAATTAAAAAAAGCAGAATTATCCACTCGCAAAGCAATTGAAATTAGACCTGATTACGCAGAGGCTCATTACAATCTGGGAATCATATTAAAAGATCTTAGTATTAGCAATGGTAAAGAAGCAATCATCCATTGGACAAAGGCAGTTGAATTAAAACCTCATGAGGATAAATTTGTTATGGAGTTAACCCGATATTTATTTCATCTACAAAAATATGAGTTAGCATTAAAATATCTAAGAAAAAATAACTCTAATACTAGTCAAAGCTTACTCCTAGGCTGTTTATTTTCTCTTAATAGAGAAAAAGATTTCAATGAGAAGTACAAAGAACTTTCTGAGAACAAGCCATGTAATGCCGATATTGGAGGTATCGTGGAGCATGCCAATATTATTTACGAAAAGAAATACAAATCACCTTTCTGTGATGAAGCGATTAAGTATATATTAATAGAGAAAATTAATGAAAAATCGTTCTCAGAAAATCACTTAAATGAACTAATTTCTTACAATAGAACAAGTAAAAAAGAACCTAGAGAAGGTTTTGTCATGAATGGAATACAAACTTCAGGTAATTTATTTTCATTAGACTATCCATTTATTAAAGCAATGAAAAAGGCTTTAGAGGAGAAGATCGAAATTTACAAAAATAAATTTAAAGATAGTGGGCAAGGTTTCATTGATAATTGGCCTGAAAAATATGAACTTAATTCATGGATCATTAGCATGAATAGTGGAGGTTTTGTCGCTCCACATAATCATGAATATGGATGGATTACTGGTAGTTTTTACCTCCAAATTCCAAAATATAATGATAATCATAATGATTCAGGTAACATAGCCTTTAGCTATCAAGGCCCTAGATATCCGTTTAAAAATAAGGATTTTAATTTAACTATTAAGAAAATAGAAACCAGAGATATTTGTATATTCCCTTCTTCTTTATTCCACCATACTATCCCGTTTGAAAGTACAGAAGAGCGGATATGCTTTGTTTTTGACTTAGTACAAAAAAATTAATATTCAATTTTCTTATTATAATTATTCAATCTAATAAATCTCTCTATAAGAATTACATACCAAAAGACAATTAATAGTCAAAAAATGAAATCCATTTCTCCCAACAACACACGAGTTAATTAATATGAATCCAATTTAACCACTCTATTTATTCATATCAGTAGCTTTAAGCGAGTATGAACTCGTCTGAATCCGTCTTCATCTCAAGAAAAACGGAGAGGAAGTAATTCCACTAAGAACTACTGCATGGCACGCCATGGCTCTATATGGCTAAATATTGCTATTATGCGAACAGTTCTGCGAACGCAAACTTAAGATGGCGACTTATTGGGAAGCAAATCTGCGAACACTTATAAAAATTAGGTAGTAAGTCTTCAAAAAGTGGGGGGCCACCTAAGACACTTTCCTGTCCCACTACTAAATATGCAGTGGTGCAATTCCTTTTAAGCGGTTGTGAGTATTGGATTCAGATATTAAAAAGTAGGAAAAAAGCGCATAAATGTGCGCATATTGCCGTAAAACGCTTAAGGCATAATGTATCTGAACTAATTACTTCTTTTTTCATGGAGATCGACTACTGATTACGTTGAATAGGATCAATTTATTTTGAGAGTCAAAACTATAGTGAAAGGTATAATTCTCATTAATAGATCCTTTGCGAAACAAATAAAAGTGACTAAGGGGAAAAGAAATCAGAAACAGACAGAAACTGAAGTAACAACATTCTCAGTGCCATTTACTTTAGGAGAAATCAAAGAAAATATTACTGTTAACACCAATGCTCCTTCTAAACTTTCTAAAGAACAAATAATTAATCAAGCATTTAAATTTCATTCACAAGGAAACATTTCAGAAGCCACAAAATATTATCAACAGATAATAAATCAAGGTTTCAATGATTATAGGGTTTTTAGTAATTATGGAGCAATTTTAAAACAGATAGGCAAATTAGAAGAGGCAGAATTAACAACTCGCAAAGCAATTAAATTAAATCCTACTTTAGCAGAGTCTTATAATAATCTTGGACTCATATTGAAAGACCTTGAAAACTTGCAAGAAGCAGAATCCTCCACTCGTAAGGCTATAGAGTTAAGACCTGATTTTGCAAATGCATATTCAAATTTAGGACTTATATTGAAAGACCTTGGAAACTTGCAAGAAGCAGAATCCTCCACTCGTAAAGCTTTAGAATTAAATCCTAATTTTGTAGAAGCTCATAATAATTTGGGAGCTATTCTAAAAGATCTAAATAACTTAAAAGAAGCAGAAAAACATCTTCTAAAAGCTATTGAAATTAGACCTGAATTCGCAGAAGCCTATAATAATTTGGGCAATTTAATGGAGGATCTTGATAATTTAGAAAAGGCTGAAATTTATTATAATAAGGCAATACATCTAAGATCAGACTTTAAAGATGCATTAAAAAATAGATGGCAATTATTGTTTAATAAAAAAGAATTTAACAAAGCTTTAAAAACTGCAGATTTATGCAACACGAAAGAATCAAAAGTTCTTGCTTTGGAAACTCTATTTGCATTGGGAAGAATTGATGAAATTTATGATCGAATTGCTGAAATGTCTCAGATGGAAGACGAAAATATATACTTGGCGGCATTTGCTTCATTTATTTCTTATAAGGAAAAAAGAGATAATTTACATAATTTTTGCCAAAGCCCACTTTCATTTTTAAAGGTTTCAAATTTAAAATCATATCGCAATGATTATGTCCAATTTATAAATGAAATAATTAAAGAACTTTATAATACAAAAACCGTTTGGCAACCTCTTAATAAAGCTACTCGGAATGGATTTCAAACACCAAGTTATATAAATCTGTTTTCTAAATCTCCAAAATATATCTCACAGCTAAAGTCAATTATTTTAGAGGAACTAGATGAATATTATTCAAAATATAAAAAAGAATCTTGCTCTTATATTCAAAAATGGCCCTCAAAAAGGAATTTGACAGCGTGGCATGTAATTCTTAAAAAGCAAGGATATCAAAGTGCTCACATACATCCTGCTGGTTGGTTAAGTGGAGTGATTTATTTAAAAGTTGTTCCCCCTCTGAATCAGAATGAAGGTGCAATTGAATTTAGTTTGAATGGAGAGCATTATTCCAGTGTTGATTCTCCTCAATTAATTCATCAACCAGAAGTAGGAGATATCGTTTTCTTCCCTTCTTCTCTTTACCACAGAACCATCCCTTTTTCGACAGATACAGATCGTATAGTCATCGCTTTTGACTTGAAGCCAGATTAAATTACTAGATTTTTCTAACTCAATGGTTATACGAGGAATCAGCAAATAATCTAGTCAGTGAAATTATTTGTCTTGCACATGCAGCAACACCACTTGTTTGATTATTAATAAGTCCTTGTTGCATACCTTGTTCGAGATTCACGAGTAGTTTTGCAACCATTTGCGGCCGCTAAATATTGATCTCTTCAAAATCTTGAACAATTAAGTCCATTGCATTGGCTTTCATTCTTCGAGCTTACCTTCTGCTTATTTCATATTCTTCGGTCACTCAGGTCGTTAATACCGTGCAACTATGACCTTGAGCAAGTAAGTCAGCAGCAAAACCTGCTCTTAGTTCCATCTCTTGTTTATTAGTTTTTTTCATATTCCAGCTCTAAGCAATGTAGATTTAATTCCCTCTGAAGCATGTGCAAACACAATGCCAACTCAGGAACCAAAGAAAGCATTAGATCCCAATCTTGATTATTTTCTATTGTTGAGAAGGCGGAAGTCATTGCTTCTGCGACAGTTAAAAAATCAGAGTGAATGACTTTAGTCATTTGAGATTTTCTAGGCGTTGCTATTTGGCGTGAACTTATAAATTTATCAATCATATAAGCAAATAAATATTTGTTTTATGCTACAAAGACTATATAGAATCAATAGAATAACTAGTTGGTTTTGAGAACGTTTTTTAGACAATCTGCAGATCGTGAAATCAAAGTTCAAATACCTTTCTTATTACTATTCATAAGCCTATCTATATCTATAATTTTTTTCCTTTTTTCAACTACTAGACATAAACTTTTTCAAAGTAGTTATGATCTAACCCTTTTTGATCAGTGGTTGTGGTTGATAAGTAGAGATTTTGATCCAATTTCATCGATAACTAATTGGCATGTACTTTCTGACCATGCTGCTTGGGCTTTATATCTTTTTGCTCCTCTTTATAAGATATACGCCAGTATAAATTGGTTGTTTTTTTCTCAGGCAATTTGTTTATCCTTCACTTCAATTCCTATTTGGATTTTATCAATTAATTCAGGTATTAATTATAGAAATACATGGATAATCTGTTTAATATGGTGGATGCAACCGGTAGTCTTCAATGTAAATATAAATGACTTTCATCCTGAAGTTTGGGCCATGCCAGCTTTAATTGGATCATATTTATTTAGTAGACATAATAAATTCCTTCTTTGGTTATTATGTTTAATATTTATGATTGGCTGCAGAGATGGAATGGTATTAATAGCCTTTGGTATTTTTATAGAAAACATGATAAGAAAAAAATGGAAATATGCTTTCTCTTCTCTTACAATTAGTCTAGGTTGGTTGTTCTTTATAAAGACTATATTATTTCCCTATTTAGCAAGCATAAATAATTATGATGTCCTTAAAACTCCTTCATCTGGAGTGATTTCAAAATATGTAGACTCATTATTTGATCCTCTTCAATTGTTTTCTAATGTTAATTACATTAGCGGATTTGAATATCTGATTTTAATAAGTATTGCCTTCCTTCCGTTTTGGAGGATAAATTCATTAGTAACTCTAACAGCAGGATTCCCCTTGGTTTTTCTTAACTTTATTGCTGAGAATCAATCCATGAGAATGCTTATACATCAATATAGTTTACCTCTAGCTGCTATTGGAGTTGTTGCTGTTATTGATTCTTTTTCGATCAACTTTTCTTTGAAAATATCTTGGAAATATATAACTTGGATTTCAATTTGTTGGTTTAGTCTAGCTAAACCATATTTTTATACAGGTCCCTATTTATCAAGACTATCATTGATAAAGTCTATAAATCAAGCCTTATTATTGATACCTTCAGATGCGAAAGTGTTGACAACGAGTTATATTGCTCCACATTTAAGTCATCGAAAAAAAATTGATTTTCCTAAAACGCTTAATGTAAAAAATTATTTGAAAGAGAATGATTTCTTATTGTTAAATCCTAAGGATCCAGGATGGGGCTCTACGAGTAATATTCAGCAATCAATTTTGGATCAGGCTAATAGAAATGACTGGACATGTAATTCATACCCAAATAATTTGGAATTATGCAAGAAGCAAAATTAAGGAACTGATTTTAAATTAATTTCTATTGTCGAAAAAGCGGAAGTCATTGCTTCTGCGACAGTTAAAAAATCAGAGTGAATGCCTTTAGTCATTTGAGATTTTCTAGGAGCTGCTAGTTGGCGTGAAGGTATAAATCTGATCAACCATATTGGCATACAGAGGAATAACAAAAGTAGCTTAAAACGATAGTGATTTCAATTTATAATGACCTCTTACCTTTTTTGGTATTTATGATTTGGGCTGCCCTTGAGGGCTCTTTTTTTGTATAAAGAAATAAGAAATAAAATGGTAAAATATAGCTATAAAATGAATAGTCTTAATTAATCTTGCTATGGATAAAGTGCGCACATTGGTGCGCATGACTTTTTAATACTTAGCCTTAAACCCAGTTATACCAATGATTAGCAAGAGATTTTCAACTGTCTTCTAACCAGTGGGTCGCTAGTTCGAATCCAGCAGGGAGCGTACTCAAACTCAATTGATACCAAGCGATTACAGTAAATACACGAAGAGTTAATGCATAGCTGGCTATGGCTAGACATGACTAAATATTGCTAATATGCGCACACGTACGCACGCTGAAACCATTGCTGGCACAAAATGAAAGCTAAGTGGTATGAAAATCTGAGCACAATTTTAAAAAATGCAGAAAAAGAAATTAAACGCAATCGGGCTCTGAAGTGAAAACATTCTCAGTTCCATTTGCTTTCAATGAAATAGTAGAAAATATTACTATCAACACTTTAGATCCTTCTAAAACTTCCAAAGAGCAAATAATTAAGCAAGCATTTAAATTCCATTCAGAAGGCAACATTGTAGAAGCAACAAAATATTATCAACTTTTTATTAATCAAGGATTTAATGATCATAGAGTTTTTACGAATTATGGAAACATATTGAGCGATCTTGGTAAATTAAAAGAAGCAGAATCATTCTATCGAAAAGCAATTAAAATCAATCCTGATTATATAATTGCTCATTATAATCTTGCAAATGTATTTATAAATCTTGGGGAATTAGAAGAAGCAGAATTATCCACAAGAAAAGCAATTAAAATCAATCCTAATTTCGCAGAGGCTCATTTAAATCTGGGAACCATATTGAATGATCTTGGTAAATCAAAAGAAGCAGAAATATCCACGAGAAAAGCAATTAAAATAAAACCTGCTTACGCTGAGGCTCATTCAAACCTGGGGAACATATTGAACGATCTTGAAAATTTAAAACAAGCAGAAATCTCATACAGACAAGCTAT
>QCHI01000015.1 GCA_003279655.1 Prochlorococcus sp. AG-402-A21
TGTTATTTTTTTACAATGCCTCCTTTCTCAAATTTCTTATAAAGTAAATAACCAATCATGAGTAGAATAATCAAAGAAAAGTTTTGATTAAAAAATCCAATTATTAGATAAGCAAATACTGGAATTAATAAGAATCTTTTGGCTGATAGCTTTTCTTCAGGTGTTAAATCTCTCCATTCAAGATATCTTCTCCATTGGAAGACTCTTTTCATCTTTCTTCCTTTATATTGTCTTCTATTGAAAAAACTATTAAGAAAAATTTTTAGATCATTTAATTTTTGGTTCATCTGCTCATAATGCCAACTTTTTTAAGTTACCTAAAATCTGTTAAATAATTTATGTATGTAGTCAAGGTTAGTAGTTTTCATTGCTCATATCCATAGGTATTAGCCCAAGTAGATGTATATACGTTGACGATTAGTAGAATCTCTAATTCGAATGCCTTTGTTTTTCGGGGATATGAATGATCTTGAATTTGGATCTAAATTAGGCATTGTTAAATTTTTCTGTATTCTTTGGACTACAAAGTTTATCCCATAAAGCTTCAGACTCTTTAATTAATATATTTGCGTCTTTATTACCAAGGGACGAATGAGCATCTCTCATAAGTTGTACGTATCTGAGTCTAAGCTCGCCCATTTTTATTTCACGATCTACATTACTCATACAATCGTTGTAATGATAAGGAGGATGTGAAAAATTGAGTTTGGTGTTGTGATGACTACTCATTTAAGTAATTTAAGTAAATATTTAGCGAGACGAGGAACGCTGGTGAATACATCACATCCGTCTTATCTCTAGTTGGTGCCAAATCCAACATTTACATATTCTGACTTTTAGGTTTTATAAGTGTGTTAGATGTTTGTTCGGTTTTAGGAACTAAGTAATTTCTATTGGCAATCGATTAATACGCAATGGTTGAAAAGTTCGCATTTGAAGAGTTTCTAAAGATCTACTTTGCTTGTTAAGCTTACTCATTCAATCGTTGGTTCTAACTTAATAGGCAATTGAACAAAGTTTTATTTCGAATGTTATCACTGGTGAATTAGACTTTTGTTTTACAAAGCCTTTCTATCTATCTATAAAATAATCATCTTACCTATATATCACATTAATGAAGTTATACTTCTTTTGAACTTGCAAGCACTACTTATCTTAGAGATAATCATTCAAGTTAGTTCATCAGTAATAGTTTAGGAACGACTTCAGCAAAAATAAATGAATCCGAATCAAATTTTACCCCAATTAAATTTTTTTGATAGCTATTTTTTTTTGACGTATTAGATATTTATTTGGTGACGATTTTTAATTTTGATCCAACAAAAGATACTAAAGCTGATTTGCCTTATGCTTATTGAGAAAATGACTGACATTTTGCAGCCTTTTTCTCATAAGCTCAGGGTAATGAATTGGTCTTTATTAAGTGTAGATTTTTGCGCAAATGGGCCCAGCTTCTTCGTCCGTAAATACTGGAGTAGTTTCCCAATCTAGATATTCAGCCCATTCAGCTGCGTGCTCGTAAAGTGCTTTTGGATCTTCTGCTTTAACAAGAATCCAGCCTTCGAGTGAACCTGGAGCATGATATCTACCCAACATTTCTGCTCCTAAGTATGGAGCTCCAGTGGCTAAAAATTTTTCTGCACCTTTTTGGTGGTAACCAGGTTTGAATTTCCAATGCTGAATGTAAAGCATGAATCATTTGTGTGATTTTGACTTTTATAATCGAAGTTTGTTTTTATTGCTCGTAAATATGATCACATTTTGATAGTCATCCTTATTCTTAAATCTATCTAGTACTCCAAAGTTTGGTGCTTGAGTTGGTTTACCTCTCCTTGATCATGAAGAACCAGGATTTAACTATTTTCAGTTCAGTTTCATTTGTGCTTTTTATGGCAACCAATTTGAAAACACTTCACTCCATAGAATATGAGCTGAAGCTTCGACATTTAAGTATTTCCCTGAAACCCATGGTTCAGCCCCTATTACTATAATTGGTGTAACTGAATTATCTTCACACACTGCTAAAAATAGGCTTTATTCCTGCTGCTTCCTGATTCGCTCTATCTTCATCAAATTCATTTGGTCATTCTGAAAAAGGGTTGATAATTTAAATGCGATCTGATTAGCTACTGGCAATTTTAATTATCTTTTTATCTAATTCAGGATAGTTTCTACTTTATGGGGACATATAAATGTTCACCCTCTGACTGTTTAAGGACAGAATGCAGTGTTTGAAAATTTTTTATGTTAGAAGAACGTTCATCTTATTCACAGCGTAGTAGGAGATTGAATCACAAAGTAGAAAATTAGGTGTTAAGACGGACTTGTTTACTGTCGCTAATGACGCATTAATTGTTTAATTCTTTTTTTTTTATGCCATTACGAGCTCTTGATGATTTTATTGATGATTGTTTTCTCAGTGGTGATGAAATTTGCAAATTTCAAATCTATAGATCAAGAAAATATGAGAATAGGGTTAACCCAATTGCCTCTCAACTAATAGCGTCCAAGCAAAAGATCGGTCAAAGTAAGACAACATAAAATGCCTATAAAGTTTCTAACTTTTATAGGTCTATACTCTCTTCAGTATCACAAAAACTTTGAGCATTTTTAGCTTGAACTGGATTATTGCAAGACTTGATGTAAAATAAAAAATATGGTATGTGATTTTTCAAAATGCCATTAAAGAAAAAGCCAGCACCAGTGCCTTGGGATATAAATGTGGGTGATGATAATTATCTAAAAGAGCCTTGGATTCTTAAGAAAGGAAAAGAATTTATTACTATTGAAACAGATAGACATAATAAAGGAAATTTCTACCTTCAAAAAGATGATGAGAAACGTTTATCTATAAGTGCTTTACAAGCTAAAATGACATATCATCAACTTATAGAGTTTGGTTATAAACTTCAAAAACCTAGGAGAAAAAAAATAAGGACTCAAGCAATTAGTAATGAATAAACTGGAGATTAACTACTATTTCGTTTGAGGAAGATCCTACTAGATGGATTACAATTTTATCGTACTATTCTTAATGAACACTTTTTGAAGTGTCTTTATTTCCCTTGCAAATATAAATATATTGATTTTATTAAAAAATATAGGTAATCAAAATGGATACTTCAAAAGTAATTACTACTAATCAAAAAAACATAGGCAGTCCACTTTCTTTTGAAGAAGAGGTTGGTTTATCTTCTTATGACTTAGCCTTGATCTCTATTAATAAAATCACCGCGAGGCGTAAATCATTAATTTATGACTCTTCAATGTCTACATATTTAATCTAAGTGATAGGGCCAGTTGTCTACGCTCTACTGGTATACGCTTATACTGGTAGAGATTTGCTGTTTTATTTATAGCTGGAACAAATGATAATGACTAATAAATGTAGCTGTTAAAACTAACTATTTATATCTTTTTATTGATTTTGAGTTAAATGCTTACTCATTAATGATAATAACTATAATTAATCGGTTTTCTACGAATTTTATGCATGAAAATCTAAAAATCTAATGGTCTACTACTCTGATCGGAATTACTTCTGTCTTAGGTGCATTTTCAATTGCTGAAATACTTTTCCTGGGTTTTTCTAGTGCTAGTAAATACTGAGGTAAGAAAGCGGAGGTCATAATACTCCCGCATTAAGACGGATTTACTCTTGGTCTTTATTTCTATTTAATCATATATACATTCACGATTAATACTAAGAAACACTGAAAGCTTACGAGAGTATGTGAATTTTTCTTATCTCAAAATTTATGTGACAACTATGAATAACAAAGCTTTATCAAACCAATCCAATCAAAATGATGATTATGTACAAAGGTCACAAGCAGAGATGCAAAGAAGATTTGTGGATCTTCAATTTAAGAGAAGTGAATTGGAGAAGCAGTTAAAAATAGTTAATGAAGTTCTTTTTTCTTTGGGTAGAGAAATGGAGCAACATTTTTCATATGATCAGTTTTATAAGTAACCATAACGTCTTGAGATTTTGCTTATAAGAAAAGCGCTTATAGAATGTTTAGTATTTAACAAAATTAAATTTTTATTTGTTTGAATTTCTATTTGATTATTCAAGATTGAGTCAAGACCTAAGACTTCAACTTTTTAAGAAAAGATAATTTATGTATATTTACTATAAGTTATAGATGAATGTATTTTTTTAGTTTACTCCAGTAGGCATAATTATAAAAATAGCTATAAATAATGATTGCTTTACGAAATTTACTACACCAGGGATTGCTCATTTGTTCCATCTTTTTTCTAATATTTTTTTCTTCTTCTTTTAAGATATTTGCTGATGAGATCAAATGGTTAGAAGTATCTAAGTCAAATAATGAATCACTATCTATAAACCCTAATTCAATCAAATATAATAACAAAGGTTTTCTTTCGGTTATTGCTAAATACTCTGAGATCGATTCAGGTGATCAAACTGTCATAAATAAAGAACCCTTTTTAATGGCTATAGATTGTGAAAATAGATTATTTAGTAAATTTCCAGCAAATGTTGATCTTAGGCAAGTAAAAAAATGGGAAAAACCGATTAATAATAAGTTAATTAAAAAAACTATTATTAGCAGTTGTTCTTACTGATTGATTAGTATGAACAGACATAATTACTGTATTAAATTTGTAGGTGAAAATTCGATATTAAAAAGTTATAGAAAGATCATATTTAGTTGAATTCTTGATAACTCTAAGCAAAGTAGTTGTGTGGAATGTTTTCCCTTGAGTTATGCAGCGTTATCTGATCTCTTATGAATTTAATGATGGAGAAGATCAAGAAACAGGTGGCGATATGTTGGTTAAATGGTATGAAACAGGAGGAGTAGAGAATAGACCAGAAACCTATCAGGTCCATTCATGGGTTTTCATGATTCAGAATGGTACTGGTCATTGCGTCGTTAGGGCAGATTCTTTAGATACGATATGGAAACTCTGGCATCCTTGGAGGAAATTGATGGATATATCTATTCAACCTTGTTTAGATCTGGAAGAAACAATCTCATTGATCAAACAAACTAGACCATAGTGTAAATCCTAGATTTTGAATATAAAACGATTCTGAAAACCTTTGGATCTCTTCACTTGCTATTTGGTGTACATCTTATATGCAAGTTAGTTTTCTCAGTGGAAAAGATTGTTCAAACTGTCTCATCAGAAATATTGCTGTATATTAGAGGCTTCGCTGATGTTGTTGCCGCATGTAATGTAGGTATTGGCTTTGTATTAGTTATTTCGAGTTCCATAAGAGATTTCCATTCTTCTAGAAAAGTATTGTTTGGTTAGTTGGTCTTAATGTCTTTCTTATTAATAGGTGCTGTCTTCAAAACAATAAATACAGGCATTCTTGTTGATCCTGGTCCAACCCCACCTTTTTGGATTGTTGTAATTGCTAATCCTTTTTTGTGTACCTATGGATTACTGAAAGGTAAGAATTGTTGATAAATGAAGGCTGTACTTTTGTATAGCTGTTAATACATTCCGAATAATGAGAGAAGCTAGTGATAATTTTTACTAAGCAATGAATAAAATGAACACAATTATCTTATATGCTCTCGATTAATTGAAGAGAATTTATGCTAACTAATTTATTTGCTTCTGCATTTCCTTGGCTCTGGCTTGCTGGATCAGATCTTGGAATAAATCATTTCACCACTGACTTAATACTTGTTGTTTCGTTTGCAATTGTGACAGCGCTACCCATGTCATTCCTAAGGCCAACAATTAAAAAGTGGGAACAAGCTGGAGTTAAGAGCTCTCTTTTTTCAAAGTAGAATTTAAAGTTGATAGCCGATATCTTTTTGGGGGCCTTATCCCCCCTTTTTATTGGTTATTCTTACGGATTGAAATTTTTTGACCTATCGATTTAATAGAAACAAATTATATGATTTTATGACCATTGCAGCTTTCTTGAAAAAAAAGATTTCTAAAATAAAAAACAGGTTTGATGTTCAAAAAGTTCCAATCATGATGCAGAAAGATCTTGAAACTACGGCTTATTTGAACAAGATTTAAAACGAAATAGTTAATGCGTAAGCCAAACTTATGAATATGAAAGTAGGGTAGATCTAGTTAAGGTTTATGTTATGACTGCTATTGCTGCTCCTACAGTAAAAGATCAGGAATTAATTTCACATGGATTGATTGAATCAGTAAGTGTAAATTCATCAACAGATTTCGTTTCACCAAATTTGAATGAAACGGAAAAAAATAAAGAAAAGGATGTAAATGATTTTATAAATACTTTTATATGTCACCTTGTTTTTTATGCGGTTTTTTGCATTTCCCTTGTCTTGCACATCCTTATTGATCTCGGCCTTGGTTCGCTAGTTAAAAATCAATTTCTTCAGTTGATTGAAATTGTAAAAAATATTTTTGTTGTAAAAACTCCTGCTTTCGCTTGATTAAAGAATATTTAGAAATTAACTATGCTCTGCAGTTGATTCGAGGAGTGTTTTTAGATTTTTGGCTAATTATTTGATGCCATATGAGATTAGCTTCTTTTGCTAAATCCATATATTCATTTCTGCCTTCAGCATTCTTCATCTTCAATAATGTGAATGCATACCGATAGGTGAGTTTTTTAGTCATAATCTTCATGCCTATGGATAGAAGGATGTATCAAAGGCTCGAAATTGATTGTATTGAATGTAACATTCTGATTTTTCTCTATTGAAAAGCTAGTCATAGCAGCTGTTTGATTGTCTAGTATCTTTTCATCAGATCATACTTTCTGTCTGCATGTCTAATAAAGGAAGAATATTTATTAGACTCTTTGTTTTGATTTTGTCCCTTTTGTGATTGTTTCTTGGTCCAGTATTCCAACCAATAAAAATCGAATTCAACTTATTTATTAAAGGTTTTTGCTTATTACTGATAAAATTAACCAATGACTTTATAAAAAAACTTTAAATTTGCTACTCCATCAAGCACATTTCTTTCTACTAAAATCAAAAATTAAATTTTAATTCTTATGGGAGATAAGAAGAAAAAGAAGAAGTGCAAAAAGAAAAAATGCTCTGCCTGGAAGGGTGGTAAATGTATTTGTCATGGTCAATAAAAACAGTCATAAATGGCCTCTATAGTGAGTCGATAGCTATTTTCAGTAAAGTCAAAGTCTTAAAAAATTAATTTATCTCTTGTGTTAGCAATACCTCGACCGAACTACGCTGTTAGGAATGTTGTTTTTAAAGTAAGAAAATAGATCTTTATAAAGCTTTTTTCTTAACCTCAGATCCTCTCTCACTTTAATCAAAAAATAATGACCTCATCTAAGCGCTCCATAAACTGGTAAAGAGGAACAATATCAATCTTTTTACTGATTATTCTAGAGATTCAAGCACATTGAAATTCTTACGCTCTACGATTGCTGTCTTACTTTTTTCCCTGTTGGTTTTCTTGCATACATTACCACTATTTAAATTTATTTATTTATGTATTTAATAGGTCATTCATCTTTCCCCTACTAGCTTTTCAACCTAGTAGTGAATGCATCACCCTCAACAAAAATCTTTTTTCGATTAATACCCGCTGGTAAAGCAAAAATTAGTACTACAGACATGAAAACAATTAAATCCAAAGGGAACCTTCCAATTCCCCACTCTGAGAAAGCTAATGCTAAAGGTGTGAGTTGCATCTTGATTTTTTGTTGTCAGTCAAAATTTATATGAAATTATAAAATTTGGAATATTGGCTTAGCAAAAGTTATTGAGAGATGTTGGAGGTTTAGAAATCGATAGTAACTATGCACCACCGTTTATGAAAAAATTTCACTTTTTCGAAGAATTATCGACCGTAATTTGGATACATTCCCAATGTTATTTCAATATTTTTAAGAAATTTTGACATGCATACTCTTGTGAGTTCTAAGTTGATTTAATTGAGTAATCATTAGTTTTAGATTCAACTCTACGTCAACTCATGGGGATAAATAAATATTCAGGTTAATAGCTATTAACTCCATTAAGGATGATTGCATAGCTTGAAAGCCATAGTTTTGTAAGAACAGGTTCGGATCTAAACCACTTTGTACGAAAGATATTAAACATTGATATTTGTGTTTATGTTGGATAGCAGACTTTTTGTAATGTTTTTCGAAAGCTATTGTGGCTGCACTTCTTTCTCCTTTGGATGAGTAAAGGTGTAAATAACTTCACAGGTGTATTCGACATATACAGTCACAAAACCTCTGATGGATGAGTGGGAGACGGAAAAGACTACTTTGACAGTTTTATGTGGTTTAGGTGATCCAATTAAATACGTTGGAAAATATCAACAAGTAAAAAATAATTTTTAACTGCGACTCACGTAATAAATACCAAAACGGTTAATCTCTCCTTTGCTAATTGTAGGATTATTGTCTCCAGTCACTCTACAAAGGCTGAAGTATACAATGCCCTATGTGATGTTAGTCAAACTACTTCAAGTAATGGCGACTCAAATATTGAGGTTTTTAATTGCAAATAACTCTTCAAAGGAGGGGTTTTTAGGACTAAATGATTTCATTCACAAAGATAGTATTTCGTAGTGGGTTTCAGTTCTACAAGAGGATAATCTTCTCCTCTATGTCTCAGGTGTGGCTGGTGGTACTTATACAAGAGCAGTTGTCGGCATTGCAGTATGCCTGCTAGTGCAGAGATACTGTGTAATAGCACTACTTGGAGGCGTGTATGGAGGAGACCGTTTGGGATCTCAAGTAGGGAAAGGAGAAAATTTCTTATTTCCAGTCATTGGTCAGAATTCCGAAGGAAGCACTATTGCTCATAATTTTAGAACGCTTAAAAGGACAACTTTCAAAAAACTGAAAAGGGAATTAGCCGAAATTAGTGGTTTAAGAATGGGGTAAGTCAAAATTATTGGGAAAAGAAGTATATTTTTATAAAACCATTAATTGTTGAATAATATTGGTTTTAAAAGAAAAGGTTGGAGTCATAGAAAGTTGTATGTATATATAGTTTCAGTCCATAAAATAAATAACTCTGAAGCTCATGAGTAAGAAAAAGAAGACAAAAATAAATAATCCCAAAAATATTCACAAAGTTGTTGAACAACAACAACCTGAAAAAAGTAATACTCTTATTTTTGGCGGAATTCTACTTGCAATGAGTTCGATCGGACTTTTGATTTTTGTACTTAGCGATAAGATATTTCATTTGAATTAAGAATTTCAGTGTCTATAAAAAACTACATCTACGAGAAATATTTTTAATTTTCCATCGAGTACAAATTTTTGAGAAGGTTTATTTAAACAAACCCTCTGACTTATAACTTTGATTACTAATCCAACTCTTTATGAACAGCAAGATATTCCCTGACAGTAAGAACAGTAATGACCTCAACATTATTACCAAACCCTTTACACCAAGGCTGATGTCATTCCCAAACTGCCTTGTGATTGGATTCTTTTACAATCGCCCAGCCATTTGCTCCTTAATGATTCACGACTCTGTTGATGACCTCGAAATCCTCATGCTTTTCTGATGCGCAACCACTTTCAACAAGGTGTGTAAAATCGTTGGCCCTTTCATTTGTGCATCTTGATCAGGAAACTGCCAATGAATTAAATAAGTTTGGATCCATTAATATGAAAATATTATTACGACACACTTTTAATAATCAAAATTTTTCCGATCATAATGATTTTTTAAGCAAATTAGTTTCATCAAAGCTATTTTTTGATTTGAGCTGAAGGCGAGAGTGATTGAGAAATAAGTAAATCAAACCGAACCATGTGAACCGAATAATACTTACTCACGCTTTTATTATTAATACAAGATAATTAGGAATAATGTTAAATGAAAATGACCTAATTTAGAGGAGTTTCTTTTGAAGAAGTTTTAGAAGAAGATATTTTTTTCAATTATGAACAATACTCAAATCTTCTAGAAGATTCTGAATGGTTATGAAAACTACTGAATTACTTTTGATGTTTTTCTCATTGTCATTTTCTTTTTTAGGAATATCTTTACTTGTTTTTTATTAGACATTATACGACATTTTTTTATACGGATGACCTATATTGGATTAATTACTTATATGCATTAGATTTAAAAAGTGCTTTTATGTTAATTAAGAAATTTAAATTTTAATTTTCGATTTTTACAAAATGGAAGACCAAATTAATGCCGCCGAAAAAAGCACATCTATTTCTGCCGAATTTTGTCAATGGTCAGGAGCTTTATTTGGTATTTTGTTCGGGATAGGTTTTTTCTTGACGGAGGTTCAAAAGAACGACTTAAAATCTTTCCCTTGGTGGAAGCCAATCACTGCTCTTGTCGCCGGAGCAGCGGTTTCAGCTCATGGTAGCAATGTTGTTAATAATAAAAGAACTGCAGAATTAACTGCTTTGTTAGTGAGGTCAACTAACAGCGCTTCTGAGTTGCCTATAGCAAAGTCACCAGAATATTCTGATCTTCTGGAGGACTCTGATAATCAATGACTTATAATGCTAATCAGTAATCATAAATTCATTTAATATTATTTAAGGTTTTCTCTCTCTTAAATAGAGAGAAAAGAGAAACCTAAAAACGTCAATGATAATGACGAAAATATTAAAATTAGTTCAGTGTATTTCATTTGAGACACTCTAGAAATGCACTCTTTGTGGTTGAGCTTGATAAGAACAGATACCAAATTGTAAACACTCCATTTCTTCATCGATGTTTGATGGACGCTTTGAAAAGCTAAGCCTTTCAGATAGTTGACTAAGAACTAGTCGAGCAGCATTTTCTGCAGCCTCTGTAGTTAATTGAGCAAAGCGATTTCCGTAGGACATAGGAGGTCGAAGATCCACAATTTATTTCTACTCCCATGGGGTGAATGATCCCTAGAGAATAAACACTTAAGTATTTAGGCTGTCTCAGTAATCAATGGTTAGCCTCTCGAAATTTTACATTTTAATAAACTTATTTTTATGGAAATTCTTTGAAGATTTTACGTGAGGCATACAACATTTTAATTGTTGTAGAGATTGGTTTTTTTAGATTATTAGGTTTAATAGATTGAAAATTAAGTGAACCTGATTGATGAGTGGTGATAACCTGCTTTCTCATTTGCCAGTAAAATTCTACTCTGATGAAATGACGGAAACCAAAAAGATCATTTATCTAGAACGAAAATTTCAAGAATTAGATGAGTTTATTGAAAATATTCCTGAAGTGGCATAGTCCTGAATTTATTTTTATCCAAAATACAACTCTTCTGGTCTAGGTGATTGTACTTGCACAGTACAAATTCCAAATTGTAAGCATTCCTGTTCCTCATCTTTTCGTAGTTTTTCCGTTTGACTTTGACTTAGGAATAATGCTTGGATATTGTTAATTAAAGGCCTGAATGGATTAATAGACATAATAACCTCCTTAATTACCATCTATAATCTCTACTCTAATTGGTAGCAAAAAACTAGAGAGTAAACCCCAAAGTATTTATACGCCTTTACAGGGTGTGAAGAGGACGTTTTAAGCATTAAATGATGTGACTAGATTTAACAATATCTAAAGATACCGAATGATCAAAACAATAATCAGAGCAATGTATTCTGCTTTTATTTCTATTGTCTTAATCTCAATTATTCTAGCTGGCTGGACTTGTTTTGCTTTTATTTCACAACCCAGAAAATCTGGTGAATTAATTAATGTGATACAAGATATGTATGAAAGTCAGAAGTCAGTAATCATAGACGTTGTTGATCTTTCGAAATTACTAATAAAGGATTCAAGTGAAAGAATTGCTAGTGAAGATAATAATCTTTTAACAGAATCAGAATTGCTGAATCAAGAAGACAAGTCTCTTTTTGATGAGCCGACAATTCTAGATGATAATGGTAATAATCCTCTCGGGATAGTTATTGAACCATCTTTACCTGAAGTAAGCGCAGAAAATTTGCCTGAAACAAGTGTCGGACCATTAGATAATGATCAGAGAGAGGTCTCTATGGATGAAATGGAATTAGGAATGGACATGAATTAAGTCAATTAAACGAACTTTTTGATAAGGCTTTAATATTGACTTGCTTCCAATTTTTCTTATGAATAAAGTTCTATCTTTAGTATTTACCCTTTCTGTTATGACAGTGCCTGTCTTGGCATGGGGTGAAGGTGGATGTTCTTTATCTAATAAGAATAATCCAAGTCAAGATGAGACTCTTGAGCAAGTAGATAGTTCCGATTCTTCCAAAAGGTAATTGCAAGAAAATGAATGTCTCATTGCTAATTCGAATTGTTTCTTTCTCTCTTGGTCTTCTTTTGATTGTATGTCCTGCGTCTCTTAATGCAGATGAAATAGATTCATCGCCTATAGAATCAGACTCTATTGAAATCGTTCAAGCTCCTAGCCAAATGACAGAAAAGCAAATGAACGATCTTTTTGGTGAAGATCCCTATTTAGGCCAAACTTCATATCTTCAGTCTCCGGATGGCTTTAGTCAAAGAGACAAATCAAAATAATGAGACTTATATTATCGAAAGAATCTAAGGAAAGTGTGGATAAAAAATTCTCGTATCAAAAAAACAATGTCTTTCAAGTAAAGCCCTAGTTGATCCTCCTACAATTGCCTCTATATTTTGAATTGGTTTTCCGTGACTGTATAAATACTTAAGTGTTCCTCTCCATAGATTTCTTAAACCAATATGAGTAGAAATTAAGCAGGTTGTTTAGATTTCTAACCATGCCATTCTCAAAGCAATTATTTGACAATTTTTCTGGGGTTTCCATTCAAGGGAATGAAATGTCTGAGTTGTTTTCTAATTACAAGCCAAAATATGATGATGATGTGATTGAGTGCTTGCAATTTGGTATCTGTTCTACGCGTCCTGCCCCTCCAAGGGAAATACCTTATTTTCATTTTTGAAAAACAACTTTCCTTATGTAACTTTTCACTATTTACTAGTACTTAACTAAGCTAATTCGCCAAAGTTAGCCAGCGTAAAATTATTAAAATCAAAACAGTCAAAACTAAAGGGAATGCTGGGTAACGAGTTTTGAAATTAGCAGGAGGCCACGGAGACCACGAGATAAGTCTTCCTTTGGGCTCTTTAATTACCTCTTTTTTATCTGAAGTCTTTGATGTCTTTGGGACAAATCCAAGTTTTTTGTTTTTCTTTGCTTCCGCCATGGTTATTTCATTTAAATAAAATATTAAAAGGTCAATTTGCAGAGCGTGACTTTAGGGAAACAATATTGATCTTATTTTTTTAAGATGATTTTTACACACACATATCCAGAAGTTGAATATGATTTCAGTAGTTTTTATTGCACTCTTCACTAGAGAAGCCTTAGCTATAAGAATCTCTCGTGCAATGTTCAATGAGAGAAAAAGTATTGAGAGCCTTAATGCTTATCAATGTATCCGATGTTATCTAGTTGACTTGTTAATTCCAGAGTTAATTGAACTTGCGAAAGACTATGGAATCGATATGTTTAAAGCTTCCTCGTTCAATAACAAATTGGTGGTTAACCCTACACGCGGTTGATAAATTACCTTTTCAGAATGTCTAAGTGATAAATCAGTAACCAAGATTTTGTTAAATGAGTAGGCACAACGTTCGTGTAAAAGCTAAATACCCTCATGGCTTCATAAAGAATGTAGCCAAATGCCAATTTGATGATCGACATGAAAAGCTTCATATGTTTACAAAAGTTGTCATGGAAAAGCAGGCTTTGAGAGAGAGGTATATTGAGTTGATGAATGATGCTGAAAGAGCCGTTGGCAGGAAAGAAGCTATTTACCTTCTTAGAGATGCTGAAATTATTTGGCAAAAAATTAATAGTTGATATTTTGCTTTTTTAATTTTGGGAATTCAATAAATTCTCCAATTCGATCGTAGTGAAATAATGAAATTGCCAAATCCAACAAATTTATATTGAAAGTTTTAAATCTATTTATAGATTTTCATTATTTTCAGTCATTAAATTATTGAGATCATCAACTATCTTATCTTCATCTTGTCCAATGATAGTTTGAGTCCCAAGGTCAAAGGTAGATTTTAAATCAGAAAGTAATTCCCTATCTTCTTGGTTTAAAGGATTTATTTTATCGAAGTTATGCATTATTTATAAATAGATGGATCAAAGTTGATTTCAAGTTGATTAATGTTATTTGAAAATTGATCAAGTCCCCACAACTCTCCTCTATTGGAAGCTTCAACTATTGATTCGTAAAATTCAGGAATATGTGATGACATGGTTCTAAATGGATATGGGTGAGATGCCCGCAGAAAGTTGGTGGAAATTAATCACTCCAAAAGAAATGAGAGCGGGAATGAACCAACTAAATGGAAGAAAAATTCTGATTTTAGATTTTGTATCCTCGGACATGGTTCAGAGTTGAAAAATCAATCATGCGTTAAATATTTCTTTATCGAGAGAATGGATTGGTTCGGTTACCTATATAAAAAAGTCATCCAAAGAATCTTTTTATGTTTGTTGTTCCAATTAAAGATAACTAAACTTTGTTTTTGAATTCTATAGCCCTAACTTCGTAGGTTTTAAATTCTGGTGTTGATTCATGAGGAACAGCTGTAATGGGAAATCCCACCGGCTCTAAAGAATTTCTTGGGCTTGAGTCTGTCGTATTTTTTCTGTACCTCTAATGATTGTTCTTCGTAAGGTTTGTCTAAAACAGCTTGTAGTTCCATTATGAGACCATAGTCACCCTTCTCTGCCATTTCGTATGCTGGTGTGATGAGCCATTCCCGCCATGTGTATTTTGGATTAATGCGTTTCATTTTTGCTGATATTTCATTTTGATCACCTGTGTTAACTACCTGCTCCCGCCATCTTTGTAGCCAACTGATCCATTTTGTCTCAATCTCCTTTGAAATTGGTAGATAGAAACTATCTTTTAAGTCCTTAGGTTTTTTTGGTATACTTGAAAGTTTTCGGAAAAAGATTGTGTAATCGACCTTTGTGTGAACCATGAGCTGTAGCATTTCATTTACTAGAGGTGCGTCATAGGTGACTAAGCCTAGTTTCTTTGTCCACATGTTCTCCATTTTCTGATTCATTACTGTAGTGAATCCATCGCGGATGTTATCTAGCCTGTCCAGTGCCTTAGCGTTTCCGTTAAGCAGAGGTCGAATCGCCCCCCAAAACATTTGATAATTTGCTTCGGCAGCAACTTGTTGGTTAAAGAACGCAAAATGTTCACCACCTCCTGTCCAAGGTTGGAATCTTGGATCGAAAAGTTCACAAAAACCAAATGGACCGTAATCGAGGGTGAAACCTCCTGCAGCGCAATTGTCACTGTTGAAATTACCTTGGCAGTAGCCAATCCGCATCCAATTAGCTACTAATGATGTGAGTCGTTCTCTGAACGAATTTGCGAGCTCAACGACTTGATCGCTAAAGCTCAGGGTCGGATCAATTTCCTCCTTGTAATTTCTTACGATTAAGTGCATCACAATCATCTCGAGCTCTTTCATGGCATCTTGATGCTCATTGTTGCGTACTCGTCGTGCAAAGAGTTCTATCTGACCCACCCGTAAAAATGATGGTGCGACTCGTGTTGAGATTGCAGCTGGTGTTTCTACCAATATGTCTGGATCGATTGAACTGGAGCCTTTTGTATACCAAGGCCTGCGGACTGTTTCAGATTTAGAGACATATAGTGTGAGAGATCGTGATGTTGGTACTCCGAGTGACTGCATATATTCCTGTGCTAAAAACTCACGAACACTTGAACGAAGCACTGCTCGTCCATCAGCTCCTCTGCAGTATGGTGTTGGTCCTCCTCCTTTAAGTTGCATCTCCCATCTTTTGCCATTAAAGAGACCTTCAAATACTGAAATAGCTCTCCCATCTCCATAGCCGTTACCTGTCCCAAATGGACATTGCTGAATATATTCAGTTCCATAGATAGATAGTGCGTAACCGGTAGCCCAACCAACTGGTCGCATCGGAGTTGTTGCAACACTTATGTCGCCGGAGAATAGACGACGAAAAAGCTCATCCAGAGCAAGTTCCTGACTCAAGCCTAACTCGTTAAATAATATTTTACTGTGAGCGACATATTCTGGCTTTGGAATTGCTGTTGGAGTGACAGGTACATAGTGACCAGAAAAGACCTCTCTTGTTAGGTGGTCGTCACCATCATCTGTTGCCTGAGGATCAGATTCGAGAGAATCCATGAATGAGTAGTCAGCTTGTTTCGCAAACTCAGAGAAAGTTCTAGTTGTCTGCATAGCTTTAGTACTGCTCATTTAGATCTTTTTGTAGTTGGTTAAGTCTTTAATTTGATGATTCTTACATTTATATTTCTAGCATAGATTCGAAGCTTTAATGTTCTTAAATTTTGTTTTGAACTAGCCGATAAGAATAAAGAATGGAGAGTAAAATATTTTATTTTTGATTTGGCTGAATCGTTGAGAAAGTTTCAGGACATAAAACTACAGAGCCAATTCAACTCAATATGAAAAGTTAATTCGTATCAGCTACATTTTTAAAGAACTCACAATAAACCATTAAATCCGACTCTTTTTCTGTTTTGAGATTTAGGTCTGAAATTGCTTTAGCAGTTTCAATTCTGTAAGCATACCAATCTAGGCAAAGATCTCTTTGCCTTTGAGTCTCAGAGATTACATTTGGTTTTAAGGAATTGACTCGAGAAGTGGTTTTGGTACAGCCACTTATAAATACAGCAAATACAACAAGAGAAATAAAGTGTTTCATCTTTTAATTAACTTTGTAAGTAACTAGTGATGACGGTTGAATCATAAATGTGTCCAGCTTTCTCAATTAAAGGTCTTACTTCAGGATTGGAAAACATTGCGATTGATTTACCTTCTTCAGCTTGCTCTATAAAAACAGCACTACTTGGTTCTTTTTTCTTTATCCCTCTATAAAGACAAATAATTTTTTCTTCTTTCATTATTTGTTTGTTTTCTTTACTGTCATAGACCGTTGCCCATTGTTCAAACGGAACAGAAATCTTAAAACTGAATACGGTTGTTTCAAGAGCCACTTATTTGATCAGATGATTAGGAGCCAAAAAGAGCATTGCATGTTTTTATATGAAATTCTGTCTCATTAATAATATCTTCAACCTCTTCTAACTCAATTATGATTTTTTAATGTCATCACTATTAATTTTCTAAATGTCTGATTATCTAAAAAGACCTCCTTTTTTCTTTGGAGTCTTTGCCTGAAGCTGTTCTTCTACGACTAATCTTGCTTTCTTATGAGCAATTTTAGATTCAACCATTGTTGTGATTGATATCAAAAATAAGCCTCCTATTCCAATTAATTGTTCGGCTTTTGTTGGCTCTGTATCACCATTTAAGATTGATCCTAGAACGAACCAAGCTGTAGCTGCTCCTCCAGTTGCAAAGTAAGGAATCCAGCGACGTTGGTAAAGGTATCCAGCACCTAAGCCAGGAAGGAAATTTAATGTTGTAGCAACCCATCCACTGGATGCAGCAAGAATTTGTTCCTTAGAGGGGTTATCCATGTAAATCTCTAAAATCAAATTATGTCGATATCAATTGTTTTCTGTGGACTGAACTTGTTGTTGTGAGTTACACCACACAATTAGAATTTAGTTTCGATTTTTTTCAAGCGGATGACCAGACTCGAACTGGCGACATTCAGCTTGGGAAGCTGACGTTCTACCACTGAACTACACCCGCAGATCTTTAAGTTAGCGAAGTTAAATGCCTACCCTATCTTTAGACACTTTCTGAAATGAGAGTCTAATCAGTTCTTTTAATGCCCATATTTCTGTTTTTGCAGTCTTTTTCTATTTCTTTTTTGATCATCTCATAAAGCGCTAATTCTTCTGGATCTTCAGAACCAAGTCCATACCCCATCGTTGCAGCAATATAAATTTTGTGTTGTCTATGAGAACTCAGACTCATTGGCTTTTAAACATTAATCAACGTAATTGGATGAATCATCTTACCTAAGATGATAACTGCAAATGTAATTTTAAAAAATCATAGCGATCTTGAAGTTGATCAATATCTTATTAAGCAGAAATGATTTCTTTTTTTCTTGATCTCTTTAAAACTGCGTAAAAAGCTAAGACACTTATCGTTCCAGATGGACCTATAAATACATGCCATATTTGTTCGCCTGAACTTGAAAGTAGAATCCCAAAGAATGTAGTAAAGAATACTCCCGTGATGGGATAAATAAAGAAGACCCAATCTTTAAATCGTCTCCACCATTGCGATATAAGTAGAATACTTATTAATACCTGAATCAAAAGAGTTGTTGACTTGTCTAGTAACCAATAAGAAAAAACTGCGGCAATTATTAACAAAATATTGCTAGTTATGATCGATTTGTTTTTAGCTACTGAAATAGTAAAGAACGATAATCCAATAGAAAGAAATGAATAAAACAGCCAATTATATATTGATGAGTGATCTACATATATCCAATCCGTAGTTGTATGATCGAACATCTCAAACATTGAAGCAAGTCCTAGTGAGATAAAGGCAAAAGGTGGTAGCAGAGGAAATCTAATTTGCTTGAATCTGTTTATGGACTTAATTCCAATAATGATAGGGATGAGAAATGCTTGTAGATGTGCTAATAACAATAATGATCTGAAGGTCAATTAAGTTAATTTGGAGCTAATACGAAATTAGCAACTTTATTGAAATCTTCCTAATACAAGAACTAATATTTTTTAAAGAAACTTACCAATGATTGAAACCGGGTTAGTTGTTTAACAGAGGAAACCCGAGGACGGACTTGGCGAATATTTGGACGTTGACCGCACATTCCAAAAATAATTAAAATGTATTTCTAAATTCAAGCTAATACTAAGATAAAAGCAATAAGTAAATCAGTAAGAAGATATGTTCTTAATTCCTCCAGACTCACTTTCAAGATTATTGGTTGTTATGGTGGCGACTATTGTTGAGGTAATGAATTTTTTTGCGGTTTTAGATCCTTTAATAAAAACCTTTATGCAAGTTGCACTTGTCATTGGACCATTGAGTCTTGTGGGTTTGGTTTTGCTACTTAGGAAAATTGAAAAAGATCATCCAGAACGTATACGATGGAAGTAATGAGAAAAGAAAATCAATTCAACTCCGATTCGAATTATCCAGAAAACTTTTGGCCGAAAATATTAACTCTTCTCTGTATTGGGGCTTTTATTTATTGGGTAATGACTTCTCAAAATGCTGATAAAACTCTCGATCAATATCTTTTTGACCCAATTCTCAGACTATTTGACAGAATAAAAATCAATGATTTTTCGTAAATGATTAACAGACTTATTTCAAGTGAAAGATCCAAATGGATTTTTGTGATTGGTGTGGTTGCCATTGGTGCAGGATTCACAGCAAAGAATGTGATCTCCTATCCAACTGAATGTATGAGCGAAGAAGTTGTACAAGACTTTGTTACACCTAAAGGAACTACAAGCAATTTCACCATTTTCTAGTTTTTTTTCCTCAATAAGTCAAAAAAGCCTCTACATTTGAAGAAAGAAATTTTAAAATGTTTTTCTTTAATCCATTTTGGCCTTTAACAGCTTTAAGAATCGCTTCATTAAAAGCAACTTCAACATTACTTTTACTTCTTTTAATTAAATCAAACCTTCTTCGTTTGAAAGGTGGACTGATAGGCGGACTCGTTGCACTTACACTTATTTCTGGATTAATTGTCTCATCAACAGTTGCTGGCGGAGCTGCTTACTACATTCTTCAAAATAAGAAATCAAATGATGATGAAGTAAACATGTCTGACGATGATGTAATTAATGCTGAAGCAGTTTCAGCTTGATTTCGTTTTGCAGTTACGTGCTAAAGATGGTTAATTGCTCATAATTTACTAATTGTTTATGCACCTCTCTAACAAATTATCTTATGTGTTTTTTTTGTTCAACTGAATAATTATGAGAAATTAAAATTAGATTATCGAACTATCTATTGGTTTATAAACAAATTTAGAATTTCATTTTTTAAATTGTCCATCGATTTAATAATCAGGTCTGCACCTGCTTTTCTCAACTCTGCCTCATAACTTAGACGTTTCTCTCGACTTGAATCTACATGTAAATGTGGGGGGGCAATAGCGATACTGATAAATTTCTGATCAGGGATCTTAATTCGAGCATTTATTACTGTTTTAACATCTGCAACAGTATCTCCAATATATGCAATTGGAGGGTTGGAAAGGCCTAAAGGATTTTTTGAAAGTTTAGAAGATAGTGAAATAAAACCTGTTGGATCAGGTTTTTCAGGCGCTTCACCCATTGCAATCAAGGGAGCAGAGGCTAAGCCAAGCCTCTGCTCTAAGACGAATTTCGCTGATGGTAATTCAGCTCCACTTACGAAACCCCAACCAATTCTTCGCTGAGTTAATTCCTTAAAAAGTGTTTGTTTGACTAATAAAGTTTCATCTTTAATAAAACCTGACCATTCACTAGAGTCATGGTTTGGATCTCCACCAAAATAAAAGTTTTCAAAGCATTCAATTAATATTTTTCTAGACGGAGCTGAAAAAGAAAGATTGTTTGTTTGTACATGTCTATTAATCATTTCTAGGCTCAAATCCCAATCATTGTTCCAACAGCCTTCACTTTTTATAGAATCAATATCTTCTATCGAGGGTCTCCACCCACTAAAAAAATTTACAGTTTCTTGGATAGCCAATCGATAGCTGTTTGTTACGTCACGAATAACCCCATCTATATCAAATAAAATTAGGCCAATATTATTCATCATTGAGTTTTTCTTGTGATTAAAGATGTTCAATGAAATTTATTGTTTAGTTGAAGCTTAAGTTCTAATTCACGATCTTTGAGACCTTTTTCATTTTTAATAATTCGATTACCGACCCAGGCAATTCCCATTGCAATGGTTGCGGGTATACCAATTACTGAAAATCTTGTAAGGCTTTGCATTCTTTTTGCTAGATAATAAAGAAGATTTGTTTGAGTCTTCTTTGAAGTTAACAAGCAATTTTAAAAATTAAAATATTAAGTGAATTTCAACTTGTTTTGGTTCTTCTTAAATCTCTCCATAAGCAGGCCATCAAATAGAAATAACCAGCCATTGCAATTATAAAAAATGATGTCATCAGCTTTGCTCTGCAGTGGACATTTGAAAAATTGAAGCAGAAGTAACTACTAAAAGTATTCCGAATAAAATTATGTGATATGGAGTAAGCATGTTAAAAAAATAAAAATCTTGATGAATCTAACCAACTAACTAAGTCGATGTTGTAGTGCAATGCGAAGATTTTTGGGGTGGTTACACCAATATCTGAGAATATGAGGTAAAACCATATTGAATAAATTGGAATGTAATGGTTAGTTTCCTTTTCTTAATACTAAAGCCAGTACTCTTTTTGATGTTAAAAAAATTTTTCAAGAAGCAAATGAAAGCTTTTATTATCAGTGCAATTGAGTGGCTAGTTCTTCAAACAGACAATGATTTAGACGATAAGATTCTTGCGAAGGTGAAAAGTGGAATGAAATTGGGTGTCGTTTGATCAAATGCTTAAGCAAGTGGTAAATGGATTTACAATATTGACTCCATGCAAAACACATTTATATTTTTGTTGTTAGGTGACTGTAAACTATGACTGAAAAATGTGAAACGAAGTGGTCACCCACTGAAGATCAAATCGATAACATCATTATTCCAGCAATGCAGGGAACTGCTCAGCAATACGCAAAGTATGCTAGTGAACTCCAATGTCCTCCTGCATTTATCGCACTAATGCTTCGAGATATTGCTGATACTTTTGAAGAAAATGCAGTAATAGGAGACAAAGGTTGTGATTGTTGTTAAACCACCTTCAATTCGTCTACTAATTAAAAGTCAGCAAGTTAACTATCCAGTTGTAGCAATAAGGTATTTTGTTTGACACTTTTTTATTTGCCTATTAAGCACAAGTAACGAGGAATACCCGAACTTTTTGTGTACTGCTTGCCTTGTTCCTCGCATTGAGACATGTTTTTCATTTCTATTTTTTCTATTCCGTAAGTACTGTTTTGAAGGATCAACCAAAAACTTTCGGCTTGCGCATTCATAGCTGTCAATAACATAGCCGATGACAAAAATAATAAATTGCGTTTCATTAATCTTCTCCTTATGTCCAACTCTATCCAGAATTAATTCACTTTTTTGGAGGGATTTCCTCTTTTTGTACCCGAACTGGTTAGCCCTACCTGAACCGACCTTTAGGGATAGATTATTCCTGGTTATATTCCGGATTATTAATTCAAATTTTAAAAACATTTTAGCAATGTCAGCAATTAATAAAATTACTGCCGCTAAGCTTTTAGTTTTAATAAACCTTCCTGTTTTGCTTTTAATAGCAGGTGTTTACCAAATAGGTTCTGCAGTAATAGTCTAATTATTGTTTCTAGTTATGGCCAAATGGATTCCGTCCCAAAAGCAAAAGTCAGGTTTAATAAGTAGAACATTCGAATTTTTTATTGATGAGTTAGCTGAATTGCAGGATGAGCTTGAGTGCCCAGATGAATTCATATGTGATTTCCTTGAAGTTGTTAAAAATCGATGGTCACCAGATAGTTGTCATTCAAAGGCTAGGCAGCATAAAAGAGATAATCCAAGCTCCTACTAAAAATGCAAAACGAAAGTTGGCTTGTAAAAAAAGATCGAGTCTGGGCAATGAGGTTTTTAAAAGATAAACACCCTGATGAAGACGGAACTACATACATAAGGGTTCACTACGCTAGCTGCAGGTTCAGATTCCTGCACGGCATTACTCCTCATGTTCAATTACATGAAAGTGAGAAGCTAACTTATGAAAAAGCAAGAGACCTATGGAGGTCATCAGTGGAAACAGAATGGGAAGTCTCTAAGAAACCTTTATGGGAGACCTCTTAAAGCTTAAAAATAATTAGCAGAATTCTCTTTTAAGTTGGTATTTAAGAAAAAAAGATTTTGAAATTTGAGTATATACCACTAGATAGTTTTGTATCCAGATGAACTACACGTGCCATCCATGCATAACATAATAGTTTTTGTAGCAACCGCTACCAAAACGTTCAACTCGTTACATTGCGAGCCGCATCTCGATTTAAGCCAAGGAACGGGGACTTAAATCAACATTCGGAGTATGGATGATGACAACTCTTCTATATCGTGGACAAAACTATGTCCAGCACAAAGAGCAAAAAGCTCAAAAGGATTGTGTTGAGCTGACTTACAGGCGTAATCACTACAACACATGCAGAAGCGATGCTAAGTCTGAGCTAAATTCCCAATTGGCTTATCGCGGTCATCGCTATCAACATTAGTTTGTTAACTTTTTTTATAAGGCCCTGCTAGGCAGGGCCCTTTTTTTTTGCTTAGATAATTCTTGCTTGGTTGAACAGGTATTAACTAGTACAAAGTTTATTTTTATTAGCCCCCGTAAACTTTGCAAGTAGATGCTGTTGGATGATTACTACATTCTTTTTCCCAAAACTCATCTCTAGTTTCATTGGGAACCGTGTAAGAGAAGTCATGCATTGTTCGAATATCACTTAATGCATTTTTGATTATGTTCAAAGGAGTTTTTAGTTTCATAACCCTCCGTATCGGTATAAAAATGTTCTAATCGATCTTGTTAAATTTATACACCTCGGCTTATACTCAAGTAGAATTAACTATTAGTCGATTAACGAATCAAAGATAAGAATTATAGGAGTAGAGGCTATGCTTAAAGCTTTACCAAGTTAAAAAAATATAGTCTGTGGTTATTATCAGTTAAAAATCAATTGATTGTCTCATTTTCTAAATGGTTGTGTAGTAATGAATAATCTTGGATTGAACGATGATAAACGCATATGACGTCTATTTACCAATCTGGATATAAGTAATCGTCTCCTATGGGCTCTTCATAGAATTGACCAACTTCAATTCCATAAAAATATTTTGATAGTTTGGCGAAAAAATTTTGCATTTAAATAAAAAAACGGTCTGTGCAGACTCAGACCGTTAGTGAATTACTTCTTTCCTATCTAAATACATTATTTTAGTTATTGCGATAGTAAGGAATACCCAAATAATTTGTTTAAGGACAAGCCTAGTCTGTATTAATTGGAATGAGCACTGATAAAGGAAGGCGGTTCAAACTTTTTTTGGAGTTTAAATAATGTATTTACTTTATTCTTTAAAAAGGAACCAAATCCCAAATCAATAAAAATATATAGAAATAGGGAATAGCAAAAAACCACATAGAAAATAAGATGACATATGAATGTGTCTATGAGCTCAGATTCTTTTTCATTAGTTGTTTGCTCTTCAACATCTATCTTGGGTGACTTAAAATCACTTATTGAATTAGTAGCTATTGACTCAACCCAGCCAAACTGTGCTAGTTCTTGATCAATTATTTTTAGCGCTGAAGTCATAAAAAAGAAGAATTTTCAAATATTCATCTTTTTAGCGTGTTAAAAATCAAGTTCTAGGCCAACGTTACATTCTTTAGGTTTTTATCTAATTTTGCTTGAAGACGAACACATGATTCCAGTTAATTTCTTCCATTGCATCTTTGAACTGCAAGCATGTTTGCATCCGCATGATTCTTTTCTGATTTCCAAATCTTATTTGAAGTTTGACCAATACAAGCAACTTCAGCTGCATTTTTTATTCCTACTGGTACTTGAGTTAAAGCCAAGATCATTAGGGCAAAACCTGTTCCAGGGGCATCAATATTTAATCGAAAGCTTTTGAGCCAATTTTTCTTACGCATTGATCAATCCCTTTTTAATAATCCTTTATAGCTAATTTTGTTATGTATGCTTGAGTTGAATGAAATGTCTCAAAAGCAAAAGAGGAAATTTAATTAAAAATGTTATTTCCAGAAATAGAACCTAAGGAACAAGGGATATTGAAAGTGAGCCCACTACACTCAATCTACTGGGAAAGAAGCGGAAATCCAAATGGATTCTCTGTCTTGATTGTTCATGGAGGTCCCGGGGGTGGGAGTAGTCCTTCTTATAGAAGATTTTTTGACCCAAAGAAATTCAATATTGTTCAATTTGATCAAAGAGGATGCGGTAGATCTTCTCCTCATTCTGAGTTAAAAGAAAATACGACTCATCATTTAATTGAAGACATTGAAAAATTAAGACAACTCTTAAAAATTGAATCATGGCATGTCTTTGGCGGCTCATGGGGCTCAACATTAAGCTTGATTTATGCCATTCAACACACGGAAAAAGTTTTAAGTCTTACTCTTAGGGGTATATTTTTGTGCAGAAAAACCGAATTAAGTTGGTTCTATCAAAAAGGTGCTAGTGAGATTTTTCCTGAAGAATTTGATCTTTATCAGTCTGTTATTCCGCAAAATGAGAGAGGCGATTTGATTAATGCTTTCCATAAGAAATTAACCAGTCAAAATAGGTCTGAAAGAGCCCAAGCAGCTCATGCTTGGACGAGATGGGAAATGTCAACAAGCTTTCTCATGCCAAAAGAATTATCCATAAAAAAAGCTGCAAATGATAATTTCTCAGATTCTTTTGCGCGTATAGAATGTCATTATTTTGTTAATAACATTTTTTTAGAGGAAAATTATATTTTAAAAAACATTACTAAGCTAAAAGATATTCCTGTTTCGATTGTTCAGGGAAGATATGACGTGGTTTGTCCCATGAGAAGTGCATGGGATCTTAATAAATCACTGCCCTCTTCAAAACTTTATGTAATCGATAGTGCAGGACACTCAATGAAAGAGATTGGAATTTCTAAAAAATTAATTGAGTTGACGAATGAGTTAGCTAATTCTTCCTTTAACACCTAATTTCCATTAGCTGTTACTTGATCTCAATGATATTTAATTAATGCTACACCCATTAGAAATTACAAGAAAATCGTTTAAATTCACTCATTGATTTAATCTTGCTTGCTGTCTTTTTTTAAATCGCCAATAGCTTTTACTGGGAACTTCATACCTTGTCTCCATACAGCTGCAATTATTAAAGCAATGAAAGCAATAATGGGTATGAATCTAAGTACTTCCATCGTGGAAGGTTCCGCAACTAAAGATTTAAAAGGATCACTAAGAGATACGGGAACGACCTCGTATGAATTAGCTAGTTCATTTAGATCTACTTGCATTTTTTTTTGGAATTATTTCTGAACCTTATAAAAAAAAACTGCGTATTTTCTTTTGACTCGTTTGTTTGTGATTTGTATGTAAAAAATATACCTGTATAAGTAAATAAAGCTAATCCTTTAGGTGATTTAAGTTTTATTAAACCGCTTCCTTTGACTTGTTGATACTCTGCTTAAATTGATATTTGCACGTCTTTTGTTTTAGATAATTTATTTGGTCAACCCTGAAAAGAGAAAGAACCAAGTAAAGATAATTATATTTAGACCAACTGTTAAAGATATTGCGATCACTTTATAAGTGTTTCCAACTTCCTCAGATTCTTGATTGAGCTTTATTCTTTTCATTTTCTGTATAAAAAAACTTTTAGTTCACTCTCTCACCAAAGCCTATAGAAGGAGAGGTTTCATGTTCCTTTCACTTAATAACATGAAGTTTTCTTTTGAAACGGCTTTGATTCTTCGCCCTTTAAGTTAATGCTACTTTACCGGCTACTTAAGCAATTTCATTAGTAGATCGGTTATTTGCATTCGAACTGAGGAATTACTTTTTGGTGAAAATCAGCATGAGAAGTATTTAGGTGATCCGGTCTCTTTTAGTCGGATTTGCAAGATCGATATATATATACCAATTTCAATTTGCTGTCTAAGTTACAAAAACAAAAGCTAGCTTTAGCTTTAATAATTATTTTTATTAAGTTTGTATGTTTTGTACTTGATTCAATGTCAATGGATTTATTTACTGATTGATAAAACTTTTTCAGGAGCTAAAAATGTATAGTTGCATATTGATATGACAAGAGCTCAAATCGTGGCACCTCCTTTACCAAATGGCTCAACTGAGGTGAAAATCATTGAACGAAGTTGGGGCATTGAAAGATGCTACGTAACACCAGATGGTGAGAAGGTTTGTACACCAGCTCCTTTTTTAACAAATCATCGAAACCTAGATTGGACTTGCTTTGCTTAAAAAGTTTTCTAGTAAAATTAGTTTAATAACTGTTCAAATCGAATTTTGATTTTGATATCTTTGATTGGTGCTTCTTAATCCTTTTTCTCCTCCTGACATCTGAAGAAATGATACAGAACCTGTTATTAGTAAAATTCCAAACATGCTACTTGGTAGAGCGTGAACACTTTAGTTTAGCCTTTTATATAAATTAGCTACTCCAATACATTGTATGTTGTAGTGCAATGCGAATATCTTTAGGGTAGTTTCACCCATGCATTCACTTTTTTGTAGATCTTAAAATGATTTATTAAATTAATTTGGTAACACTATGAAATTGTTTACTCCATTTAGTATTCCAAAGGCAGGAATGACAGCTCTTCCAAAACGAAAAAATAAAGCAACTTCCAAAAAGCCACACTAAAAATGCCAACAACATTCATGGTATATTAGTACTACTAACCTGTATGGTTCTATGAAGCGAGATGGATGGATTAGGGAAGTAAATGGACTATGGGTATTGAGGTTTCGGTATGATTGGGAGAGTTGGGATCAAAACCCTAAGGTTTTGATTGAGAGGGGGAGGCTTGAATCAAATGCACACCCACTTTTAAAAAATCGCAAGAGGATGAGAAGAGGATTGGCGATAAAACTATGGATGGAATTATTATCAACTGGTTGGAGACGTGTTCCCCCGCAGTGGGATTAATAATCAAAATGATGAAGTCCTCGTAATCTCCAAATCAAATTGGGTTTGTATCATATCTTTTTCATTTCAAAAGGAAAATCAATTTGAATTTTGTTTTCGCAGACAACTAAATGTATAGATTTTGACCATCTTTTCACTATTTAAAATTAAATTTATTAGGTTGGATTTTTAAATAAGAAAATAATCATGACATCGGACATTGAATACTATAAGCAACTTTCTAAAAAGGTTAATACAAAGCAAGATAAAATTAATTTCTTTGATCAAAATCAAAAGGCCTTCTACGTAGATATTTATTCTGATAGTTGGTCAAAGATGATGGAAGAATATGCTAAATCGGAGAATCTTAGTTCAGAGCAATTAAACAAAATTGAGGAAATGAAATGGCTTGATATGCCAGAGTCTTTGAAGCTTTTTGCTTATGATTTCTGTATTCTTAATGGATTTGTTTTTACCGGAGTTGGGACGTAGATAATACTAATTAATCCGTGATTAAAAAATATTTAGGATCTTATTTATGTGAATAATTTACCTCTCTACATTTTAAGTAGATTGATTCTTTTCATAGTGATTGCTTTAGTAATACGTCAGATGATTGTTTCCTCTGGGTTCATTGAGTTCTAGTTGGTATACGCACTACGCTTTTTGATTTTCTAATGGATGAAATTTATTTTTTCATTTTCATCCTTTTGCTTTTTGGCTCAAATCCGTCTTTGAAGTCAGAACCGGATTTATTAAACCATGCCAAGAAGGCGGCAATAGTTGTTCCAATTAAAGCAGCAATACCCCATTGATATATCTCATCCATTAGCAATAAATTTTCCTTCCAGTTGCTGAGTAATAGTAGCAAGTACCATCAGCCCCGATATAGAACATACGGTTTTTATATTTTGACTTTGCAAATTGATCAAGTCTTCTTTCATGCAAATCGAAGTTTTTTGTATTTAATTCTGGGTTCCTTTCTCTTTGTTCAATGGTTCCCTCTTCTACATTCCAGGCCAATTTTCTTATGATCCAAATTGAAGCAATAAAAAAAACAATAACTAATACGTTCATTTATTTTGCATGAGAAAAGTTGTTAGCAATAGTCCCTTAACTCTCTCCATTTATCTAGTCCTGCTTGAAGATTCTCTATTTCAGTTTTAGAACCATTTGTTTTAAATGCTTTAATCAAAGACTCCATAGCTTCGATTCCATAGCTAGCAGCTTCTCTTTGCCTTGCACAAACTCTGTCTCTGGATCCATCTTTTAAATCTGTCTCAATTTCTTTCAGTATTTTGCTTGCTTTCTCTTGTTTTTGATAAAAATCACTTAAATACATCTCAAATTCCGACTCAGCATTAACTGATATGACTGAAGAAAATAAAAGAAACAAGGATATTAATAATAGAGGAAATAAGCGTTTCATCTTTTCATAATGGCGATCTTGCTAGTCTTCACAACCTATTTGTATGCAATGTCATATGGGGAACCCGAACACGCAGCGCGAATAAAATGTTTAGATGATAATTAAATGAAATCAAATCAATTTTACCTCTCTGTTTTTACACGTAAACCATTGGAAATGTGTTTGCTTTTTATTTATTGTGCTTCATTAGCATGCTTGGCTAGTTGATAGATATTTAAATGAACTCACCAAATAAACTATTTCAAAAAACCTTGTCAATGACATTTGCAGTTGTGGTTAGTACTTTCATTACTGATTCTTTTGTGAGCAATTTAGTATGAAAATACCTTCAATAAGTTTAAAAAGAACACTTGACGTGACCATGAAGGACACTTTCCGAAGGATAAAAGAATTAGGTGAGAAAGACAGTCAAGCATTAAGAGAGGAATACAAAGAATGGATAGAAGCTAGTGAAGGTGAGAGTAAACACCCTCATGTTTTATATATGAATCAGATGAAACCCAAAAATTCAAACGATTATTAAAAAGGGGCTTAAGTTGCCCCTTGATAATCGTCTGACAATCAGAATTAACTGGTAATGTTTAGATCTCTCAGGCAGCTAATAGTTCCTCCTCCGCTGGTAATGTTTGAGATGTTGACTTATCCAATTCATCACTTCCCTTTATTTCTAGAGAAATAACGTCTCCTGATTCTGGACTCGGCTCGACATTTTGCACGGAAGCCATTTCCAGATTGGGTTCCATTTTTACTGGTGAGGTAATCTCAGATAGAACCACTTGTGCTAACTCAGCTTCTTTAACAACTTGAGACCATGGGTTAACTGTTGCTGCAATGAAGTCCCGATTTGCTTCTGTTTTGTCTCCACGGGTGATTAGTAAGAAAGGAAGGGCAACGGTAAACAGACAAAAAATGGCTAGGAAAAAGTTGGCGATGGCCATTTCTCTACCAGGTTCAAATGCTGCTAGAAGCATAAAAATAAAAGCAATTTGTATAAAAAATCCCTTACTTTTTATCTTTAAGCCATACCTTCGCAAACAAACTTAATCCAAAAATTTATTATGATCAAAATCAATGGCTTACAGGTGTATTTAAAATTGATTTTTTCTATGTCAGTTCTTGATGTCTCTTTCTGTCATTAGTCGATAAGCAAAATCATCAACCCTCTTCTGATTCACTCCATTATCTCCAACTCCTACTCTTGATTCTGATCTGACTTGAATAATCCCTTTTTCTGGAATTGCTTTGAGCAGTAGATCATCGGTATACCTTCTCCATTTGGTCTTCGCTTCAGCATGAATAAATGAATCAGTCTTTTCAACTATTTTTGTTCTGGCTGTTTCAGAAACTATTTTAGTTGCTTTCTTAAAAGCATTTTCTAAATCATTTACTTTAAAATCTTCTCTTACGCAGTGAGTTATGACAATACACTCTGGCAGATCAGTTGTTATTGCATTTGCTTTATGGGGGGTAATCGTAAGAACAGCAAGAATTGAAAAGAAGAAAGTTAAAAACCGATTAATCATTGATCCAAAAGATCTAATAAAATGAATTTAAAAACAATACAAATCAATATATCCTAGATAAAAATTAAATGTGATTTAACTCTAGAATTTTTAGGGATTTATGGCTTAAAATATAGATTTTTCAAAGCTTGTAAAAAGTATTATGGATAATTATGGATAAAAAAGACTTTTCTAAACCCATCTGAGCATTTTTTTAACTTGCTAATTCATTTCCCCATTCTTTGTGTTTCCTATCTAAATCTACAATTGAATTTTTTTGAGCATTAAGTATTAGTAAGCGATGAACTAGCTCGATTTTGGTTTCAGTTACCTCTTCTGAGTAAAACTTTAGAGGTTGCTCTCCAAGCAAATTGTCGCCGCTCATTAAATCCTAATTTTAAATCAGTGGTTTTTTAGGATGAAATCATGCATAATCATTGGTTTTTAAGGTTTTTTTTCTTTTTGCGTTACATCACTCTTGCTGGTTGTCCCTACCTTTGCCATTCAGTTAGCAAGAGTTTGGTGGTTATGATTTTGAATATTATCTTTATTCCTTACATCGCTTTCTCTAAAAAAACTTTAGCCTTGTAAGTACTGATAGTTTGTAACGTTCCAATTCTTCTTCCCATCCTGCAAGGCTCACACCAAGTTAGTTCTTCAGTTTCCGTTTGATTTAGTAATGCATCCTGTTTTTCATTCTGAATTTATAGGTCTTGAATGGCCCATCCTCTTTATTGGTCACATCATCATGTTCTGGTCTTTAACTGTAAGACTTGATTGGTCTTGGATTCCGTTGACGGATCATGAAAAATTATGCGGTTCTAAAGGTGATGCATATCGAGCTCAAGTGAGTTTATTGGAGAAAACTCTTGCAAATAGCTAAAACTAAATGAATTTACTTCTTGCTTTAGCAATTTCCTTTTGCTTTTTATTTCCCACAAAAACGCAAGCATCAAGAACTGATCAAGTTAGTTTTGTTTGTGAAAGTTTTGCCGCCGGTAAAATAGATGCCCTCAAAACATTAGAGGCATTAGATCTAAATATTGAAGATTATTCTATAGGCGTGAATAATGTTGCAAAAATATTTTGCGCCTAATTTTTGAGTTCTTTTTATTTATATCTACTATATTTAGATAATTCTTGATCTTCGACTTTAAAGTGTGCTTAAAAAAAGTGGATGTTTATACAAGTAACAAGAACTTCAATACTTCTGGTTATTATTATTATTTTCTAACTTAAGTAATACTACTAACAGGATGTGGATCAAATATCGTTGGATGAACAGTACTGTCATATAATTTTAAATGGATATCACTTAATGAAACAGACTTATACACTTGTAAAAAAACAGGTTTAAATGGACAGCACTGGTGTGAAAATGCATACCCAGGTAAATGTAATTTCTTATTTTCCTTGATTCTCGTTTTCACTAAATAGACATGAATATCGCTCAATCATCCCCTTTGTATGAATATTGGAATTCTGATCAAGATGAGAATGATGAAAACAAGAGACTGTTAAAGCTTAATTCAAATGAACCTGCTTCTAACCTTTTTAGAAATGAACCTTATAAATGGGAGAATCTCTATCAAAGCGTTCTTAAAAACGTTATCAGTGGAGATGATTCATCAATTAAAGGATTGATGGTTTTGTTATCTACAATCAGTAAAAAGGAGAAAGATATAGTACTTAACTCTCTAGAGGATTTGTTAGATAAGCATGTAATTTATAAACTGAAAAATGAAAAATATCAGGATTTAAAGTCTAGTAAAAATTTTTATACTGCCTTAAGAATATTGTTGACTATTTTTATCAATCCATATGATTTAGAACTTAAAAAAAAACCAAAATATCTTTATGAGAAAACTGGTATGTTTTTTTATAAGTTCAGAAAAATAGTTTTATCAAATCAGTGAGTTTTAACTTCTGTTGAAACATCTCAAATGTATAAAATTTCTTTCTTAGAGAATGATGACTATTGGAGAGAAAATTTTTTTATTAATTTTCTAAGTTTTTCTGACCTAGAGTTTTTTTGTGGTCTGGCATCATCAAGTACTGCTGCACAACATAGTTGCCATGATGAACCATCTTTTAATTTCAATTCTTTAGAAATATTGACTGGAGCAGAGGTTAAGGAAGTTATTTCATCGATATGCTCCACGGTCTCCCACAGTTCACTCTCTAAGAAATCTAGTTCAACTTTTGAGAGGAGTTTTGTTGCTATAAAATCCTTGACTAATTCTGTAAGTTCTAAAGACATTTTTCAATTAATCTAGTTGATAAATCCAATGTTTTAAAGCGGAATGCATTTTGTAATAAGTTATTTTATTTTGAGGATAGCACTTATCTAAATTATTTAATTACGATCTAATTTCCGAATTCAATCCTTAAAGAATTAATTAGTTTACCTATAATAAAAAAAGAAACCGATTCCTGAAGCAATAAATGAGCATGGAGATTACATCCGAATCTGCAAAAAAGGCACAAAAAGAAGCTGAATGGGCATATAACAAAGCGATGGAAAAGTTCTATTATTCAATGTTGGAGGTTGTTTTCTTAAGGATCAAAAGTCACCTATCTACCCAGGGCCTAAAGAAAGTTGTGGAGATAGATGAGAAAAGAGCTAACAACGAAAATCTGGGAGTTGAATTTAGTAAAAAAACTTGGTCGGCATTAGCTGAAGCATGGACAGGTGCGGAGGGTTTGGCAATGACAAAGATCGCTGAACTCTATGGGCTGGGTATATCTGACTTGGACATATCAGAAATTCAAAAGCATGATGGAAATGATGGTTCTCCAAAATGCGCTACGTCAAATTAATTTTGAGGTACATTGAAGCTGTCCTGAATATTTTCACTGATTGATTTGAAGTTGCAACAATTAAAAAAATTCTTGAAAGAAAGAAAAAAGCTACTCAAAAAGAAATATCTTAAGAAACTTGTTGAAAAACAATCAAACTAACTCTGACTTGAATGGGTGGTATTTGTTCCTATGTCGTATTAGTCTAGGTATATGACATATTATTCAAAGCCAAGTTATATTCAATATGATGAGTGGTTTGATAACAATATTGATCCGTTCGAATTAGAGTATGAGAAGGAAAAAAAGTTTAGTGATTCTGTTCACGAGAAGTTTTATAAAATGTCAAAACATAATTTAATTATCGGTGGATCCGAGTCTGTTGCAGATTTAAATAAATCTGAGAGATGTTCAGGTGGTTTCTGCTTATTAACAGATGATGAACTAAAGCAACTTTAATCAAATGTAAATTAAGAAAAATATGAATTATCATTTTTTTATTTATTTAGAAGCATTAACTTTTTTTCTTTTGACGACAATGTTTCTCCTTTTGTATAAAAGCAATAAATGGTTCCTTCGCTCAAGTGATTTATCTAAAAAAGATGATTGAATTATCCATATGAAATATCTACTACTATTGACTCTCTTGTTGGGTCTAAGCACTCCTTCGAAAGCAGTTACTACCCGAATGTTTAAAGTTCTAGATACTTGTGCAAGATATAGGTTGAAAGAGAAAACGGCTTTAGTCGCAATAAAAGACCTCAAACTCAAATATGACGGTAGAGATGAAAGTGAGGCAGAGTTATTCATAAAATTGTATTGCTCAGTTTTTACTCCAAATGAAAATGTAGATTTTTAATTAATTGATTTATGAGTCGTTTACTTGTTCTCCAGCATTTAGAACGCGAGCGACCTGGACTGTTTGTCAATCTTGCTGAGGAGAGAGGGTTTAGTGTTTGTACTTTTCGCTTGGATCTAGGAGATTCTCTTCCTGAACTTAGGAATGGAGATTTACTTTTGGTGTTGGGTGGACCTATGGGTATAAGAGACATTGGGACTTCAACTTACCCATGGCTTATTGAGGAAGTTGATCTAATAAAAGCAGCCTTAAATCAAGGTATTGGATTAATTGGAGTATGCTTGGGAGCTCAACTTTTAGCCTATGCAGCTGGTGGTGATGTTGAAATGCTTCAAGAGGATGGATCTTATAGAACATCAGCTGAAATAGGGTGGGACTATATCTTTCCTCAATCATTGAAAAATCAGAGCAAACTGACAACATTTTTAAGTTATCCTTTCCCTGTTTTGCATTGGCATGGAGACAGAATCTTATTGCCTAATACTGCAGATCTGATTGCTAGTAGTTGTAGATGTAAGGAGCAATTATTTAGTATTGGTTCATTAGCTTATGGTTTACAATTTCACGTTGAGGTAGATGATAAGATGGTTAATACGTGGATTTCAGAAGATCAAAAATTTATTTCTTCAGCCTTAGGAGCAGAGGGGCAATCCATTTTAAAACAACAACAAAAAGAATTTGGTCATAAAACATTAGATTCTAGATTAAAGTTTTTAAACATTTTATTTGACCTATTAAGCTAGGTAAGAATTTTAGCTGCTTAAAATATTTATTAAAATGATTGATGACTACACACTTGCGAAGTGCAAAAAAGATAGGGAAATTCTTCAATTAAAAATTAAAAATCTTGAGCATGGTATTAATGAAGCCGAAAAAATGATTGCCGAGTCACAAATGAATGATGAGGCATTAACTTTTTTAAGAAGAAAAGTCGCAGAATCTAATCAGGATTTAGCAATACTATATTTAATTCACTAAGTCATTTTCATTGGAATTCTTTTTTGAAACGCGTCTTTAAGATCGTCATAAAGTGAGTAAGCCGTACACGACCGTATCTTTCGTTTAAAAACTT
>QCHI01000016.1 GCA_003279655.1 Prochlorococcus sp. AG-402-A21
GGAAGACTTATAACCTTGAGCCCATAGAATCTATCGTCAATGAAGGTGAGTCAATAACTATTAATGTTGAAACAACCGGTGTTAGTAATGGAACGCAACTTTATTGGCTATCAACAGGAAACGGTATAAACGAATTAGATTTCTCAGAGGACTCTATTTTATCTGGCACTCTAACTGTTCCTTTACATACAAACCTTTCTTTTACTCATACTCTCCTCAATGATGAAACGACTGAAGGTGAAGAAATAATTATATACCAACTTTTTGCAGACATAGCAAAAACAAAAGAAGTTGCAACAACAACTGTTATGATAAAAGATACTTCTCAAAATCTTTTAAAAGGAACTAATCAAGATGACATCATTACTGGAGGGGATGAATCTGAGAAAATAATTCCTGGAAGTGGTGACGATGTTATTGATGGTGCGGGAGGGGATGACTATATTATTTATGATGGAAATTTTAAGGATTACCTTATCAATAAGGACCTCGAGACAGTTGAAATACAAGATATACGTCTAAATGAAGTAGATGGAACTGATTCTGTTAAAAATATCGAGTATTTCCAATTTGCTGATCAAATTGTTTCTTCTGACAAAATTAATGTTGTTAAAACTTTTAGCGGTAATTTTAGTGACTATAAATTCTATAACAAAAGTGATGGAACCTATGAAATTAAAAATCCAAACGGAACAATAGATGAGATCACAGGCATTCCCAAGCTCACCTTTAATGATAAAACGACTGGTGTTAGTGCTATCGCAGATATCAAAGCAGTCTTTGATCAAGTTACAGGGAAAGAAAATCCCACAGGTGAAATGTTCCGTCTCTATAACGCTGCCTTCGCTCGTTTCCCTGATACTGATGGATTGAAGTATTGGATCGATAAATATAGCTCTGGAGAAAATGATTCAAGAGCAGTCGCTTCTTCATTCTTAGCATCTGCAGAATTCACTGAAAAGTATGGAAGCAACGTAAGTGATGAGACATACGTCAACAACCTCTACAAAAATGTCCTTGGTAGAGATGCTGATACTGAAGGACTTAACTACTGGGTAGGCAACCTTAGCAGTGGAGTTGAAACCCGCTATGAAGCGCTCCTAGGTTTTGCAGAGTCAGCAGAAAACAAAGCGCTCTTTACTGATATGACAGGTTTTGGTTAACCAATGAAAAACTTTTTACTCGTCCCTCTCATTACTTCACTCCTCTTCGCTACCCCATCACAATCGGACACCAATCACTTTGGTGCAGGAGGAGTTTTCGAATTAGATCCTTCGCATGAGAATGACAGTCTTATCTCTAGCCTGATGACCATTTTGAATGGAAATTTCTAAATGACACTATATTATCTAGTTTGCTACAAACCTTGAAAGATTCAAAGCACCCCAGAGACAACCAGCATCTGCCTAATAACCACGCCAACAACACAGAAAAGGATTACTCGACTTAAAACGTAGAGGGGTAGGTTGTTCATCTAACTTCTCAACAGATCAATCAATCAATCAATCACCAAAACGATAATGCTTTCGGACTGCTTTATGCACATCCCATCGACAGTCCATTCCTGATGGGAAGACAACTAAGTCACCTGCTCCAAACTTCACAGGTTCTCCTCCATCAGGAGTAACTGTGACTTCACCTTCAAGCAATAAGCAAGTCTCCTTATCGTCATATGTCCAATCAAAAGAGCTTGCTTCACACGTCCAGATTGGCCAGTTTTTAATTCCTAGCTCCTCAACGGTACTCTCAGGACAAGGAGAGGTAACTGATATAGACAAGAGATAAAAACATAGTGGACTTCTTTTTTAGCTCCTAATAGAAACAATTGTCTAATAGCTAGTCAAATTTTTGACAAAAATGTTTGAAGGCATATTACGTATAGAGCGAGGATCGAGAGTCCCCCCATACCCCTTAAAATAGAAAGATAATACGTCTTATAATACTGTTACCTTAGTGTTACCCCTGCTCTCTGGTTTCTTCAAATTGACTGCTATAACTAGACTCTTAAGCCACGTTGTATAATCAGCATTGATACAAACGTATCTCAATACTTCAGTGATAGCAGGGGTTTAGAGTGATCAAATTACCGTGACCAAAGTGTGCCCAGTCTCTCAAACCTCAGTATTCACCTTATTGTCATACCTCTAACTGTGACCAAAGTGTGCCCAATAAATAGATTTTTTATAATGACTATTATTTAATTTCTACTATCATCTCTTATCTAATAGATGCTATGGAATAATAGCAACCCAAGAGAAGGCAAGTCCTATACCTATCCAAATACCAGCCACCAAATTACGGCTATTAATATCAAACTTTTTGATCACTTTTTGAGATGTTGCTGTTACAACTAAAAGTAATGATCCTTGTGCAAGAAGAAGACCGAAAAAATAACCTATGAGAGGAGTCGGTTCAGCACCAACAATTGTGCTTCCAAGTAAATAGCCATGTAAAGCAAACATTGGCAATAGCCATTTTGAGCTCAAAAGATTTAGAACAATTAACCCCTCTATGGCTAAAGATAAAGACACAACTGCTTCTGCCCAGGCAGACATTACATCAGGCAATGGCTGCAACTGCACTAATGCACTGCCTAACAAGCCAACCACTAAAAGAGGGAACACCCATTGCTTCGTTTTTTTGATCCCAACAAGGGCGATGCCTAACATAAAAAGCAAATGATCAGGTCCAAGTAATGGATGCCCGAAGCCACTAAGCAGAGCTTGCCAAGCTGACAGCCCAGCACTATCTCCCATACCAAAAGGATGATGAGCGAACACTGGACCAACTAAAAAAGTCAACAAAAACAAGAGTGGAAGAAAAGCTGCAAGAAATTGCTTACGCCCAAAATAGGGAAACGTCATAGATCGATCCTCGTCGAATTGTGAAATAAGGCGGGCGTTCTGACTGATATCGATGAATATCGATACTTCACAGCTGCGGGACAGTAGCGGATTTTCACCGCATTTCCCCGTTACCTCCAATGGCTGTTTCCCCTTGGAACCTCAGTAATAACTGCACTAATTGTTCTTTGAGCAGAGAGTCTAAAAAGATAGATTTAAATCAAAGGTGAATAAAGTATGACCAAAAAATTAATCCCTACAATCAATTGGCATAACATAGATCAGGATTTACGTTGTGTAATCGCATTAATATTAATGATCTTTGCAAGGTGAGCAAACGTCGCATTCTGAACATTCACAGGGACAAACACAGCCACATCCTGGACATACTTCTTCTTCATTTCCATTGGAAATAATTGCATAGCTTAAAACTCTATACTTAAAGAAATTTTTAATCATAGTAACTTTTATTTACATCTCTAACTATAATATAAGAAGAGCTAAAAGTCTATTATATCAAGGGATATAAAATTCTATGCCCATAAATAATAAAAATGATAATCATTTCTAAATTTCATAATTAGAGTACTTAGTTATTAATTATATAAATGATAATCATTTCTATTTTCAGTTAATTAAAGATTCTATGCATTATTTAGAGCTATTAAAATCATTTTAAAAGTTTCTAAACTTCCTTATATCTGAGCTGTCAAATTCGTTTTTTATTGCTCCTTGTTGTTTACTGTCTAAGCAAGTTCTCTAAGAGTCTTACAATAAATCTTGAGAATACTTAAATCATTTCTGAAAAGATACGTTTAAATCAACTGTGACCAAAGTGTGCCCAAAAAAATATTTACAATTATAATCAATTGATATGACTACGTTTACGAGCTAAGTCGTGTAATCGGCATTGATTCGTACGTATTGATCAGACAAATCACACCCCCAAGCAGTAGCTATACCTTTTCCTATCCCTATCCTTACTCTGATACTTATAAGGTCATCAATCAAATATTTCCCTTTTAATCTTGCTTGCATAAAATTACTAACTATTTGCCTATCAAAGTCCAGGGGAGTTCCATTAGCAAATATTTCATAAGGTCCTATCCATAATTGAACATCACTAAGATGGAAAAAAGCACCTGAGCGTCCCATGGCAGCAATAATTCTTCCCCAATTAGGGTCAGAACCATGAACTGCTGTTTTGACTAGAGAGGATGCAGCAATTGTGCGAGCCATTACATTAGCATCTAAGTCACTTTGAGCACCCTCAACTTTCACTTCCAGCAAGCAATTAGCTCCTTCTCCGTCCCTTGCAATTGCTTTAGCGAGGTATTGGGCTGTTAGATGTAGTCCCTCTTCAAGAGTTGATAAATATCTTGGATCTAATTCTGCTCCAGAAGAAAAAGCTAAAAAAGTATCATTTGTGCTCGTATCTCCATCCACAGTAATGGAATTAAAAGATAATTCTGCAACTCGCTTTATCATATCCGACCATATAGCATAATCTACTCCTGCGTCACAGGTAATATAGCTCAACATTGTAGCCATTGAAGGATGAATCATACCTGAACCTTTAGCCATTCCTCCAATTGATATTCGTCTGTCTCCTAAAACAGCTTGATATGAAATTTGTTTGACATGAAGATCAGTTGTCAAAATTGCATTTGCTGCATCAAGATATGCCTCCTTATCTAAACTGTTTACAAGGTGATCCAAGTGACTACTAACCCTTTCAACCGGTATTGGCTCACCAATAACACCCGTGGAACATATCAAAACTTCTTCATTAGATAATCCCAAGCGTTGAGCAAGCTCATGTGTAATGATTTCACTATCAATTTTACCTCGACTCCCTGTACAAGCATTTGCCTGTCCAGAGTTGATAACTACAGCACGTATCTTTCCCTCAGATGCCTTGATTCGATCAATACATAGATCCACACAAGAAGCACGAGTGACTGATTGCGTAAATGTCCCACTGCAACAAGCACCATCAGGTGCATATAGCAAAGCAAGATCTTTCTTCCCAGAAGGCTTCAATCCTGCGGAAATGCCAGCTACCAAAAAACCATCAGGGGTAGTAATACCACCAGACATTGGAGACCATACAGAAGATGTCAAAAGACTCAAATTCAGAAGAGCATTTTTCAATTACTATCAATATTAATGATTGACCAACAACAAACAAACAAACTTTGTCTTCGATGGAAAGGGAAGCAAAGAAGAATAGGTATCACTGGAGGTATTGCCAGTGGAAAAACAATCATTGGAGATTTTCTATTTAAAGCCAAGCAATGGCCCATTGTAGACGCTGACTTATATGCTCATGAAGCATTAAGGGATGCAAGTCAAATAGCGAAAAAAGTCTTATTGAGATATGGAAGTAAAATAATGCAAAATTCAAGTAAAAATGATCAAATTATTAATCGCAAAGCATTAGCCAAAATAGTTTTTCAAGATGAAATTGAAAAACAATGGCTTGAGAATTTAATACATCCATTTGTCAATAAAAGAATTGAAGAAGAGTTAGAAAGATTGAAAACAAATTCAGTATTAATTTTAATAATTCCACTCCTATTTGAAAAAAATTATACAGATTTATGTAGTGAAATTTGTTACATAGATTGCTCTAGAAACATGCAATTAAAACGACTTCAGTCAAGAGATCAAATAAGTCTTGAAGAAGCCAATCAAAGAATCAATGCTCAATGGGACAACGCTTTAAAAAAACAATTTGCAGATCACATAATTAATAATTCTAATAATGATGAGAAATGGAAAATGCAGTTAAAGAAATTATATAATTTCTAACCTTGTAATTTTTTATTTAATATTTGGTTAGCGAGTTTTGGATCCGCTTTCCCTTTTGTTTCCTTCATTAATTGACCCACAAAAAAACCTAGCAATTTCTTCTTCCCAGCTCTAAACGATTCAACCTCATTAGGATGATTAAGAATCAATTTATCAATAATTTCCTCAATAACTTTTGGATCACCAATCATACCTAAACCACGTTCTTTGACTAATTGCTTTGGAGAACCACCTTTACTTAATAGTTCAGGCAAAATTTCTTTAGCAATTTTTCCACTTATTTCTCCTGCATCAATCATTTTCAACATTTCTGCTAATTCATTTGGCTTAAAAGATAATTGATCAAATGATAATCTATTAGATTTAATAAAAGCTGCTATATCTCCAGTTATCCAATTTGCTGAAGATTTTGCTGCTCCACCTTCATTAACAACTTTTTCAAAATATTTAGCCATTGAAGATTCATCAGTCAAAACTCGTGCATCATAAATAGAGAGACCAAGTTCTGCTGCGTATCTATTTCTTTTTGCAGCTGGCAATTCTGGTAATTCTGAGCGCCATTTTTCTTTTAAAGCATGACTTACTTCAATCGGACCTAAATCAGGGTCAGGAAAATAACGATAATCGCTACTACCTTCTTTTGATCTCATGCTTTTAGTCAGTTGCTTACCTTCATCCCATAACCTCGTTTCTTGTTTTACTTCTTCTCCAGATTCATAAGCTTTAATTTGCCGCTTAATTTCATATTCACAAGCTTTCTGAATAGCTGAAAATGAATTCATATTTTTTATTTCTACTTTTGTACCGAATGGATCATTAACAGTTGGTCTAACTGAAATATTCACATCACATCGCAAAGACCCCTCCTGCATATTCCCATCAGATACTCCCAAATAACGCATAATTCTTCTAATTTCAGCTGCATACTCCGCAGCCTCTCTACCTGTTCTTAAATCAGGTTTACTAACTATTTCAGCTAGCGCTACACCTGCTCTGTTGTAATCAACTAAAGAATGGGTGGAGCCTGACAATTGGTCACTACCTGCGTGAACAAGTTTTCCAGCATCCTCCTCCATATGTAATCTTTCAATACCTATTTTTTTGACATAAGTTTCTTTACCTTTTTCAGCTACTTCTACCTCTATCCAACCATCTTCTGCAATCGGTTCATCAAATTGAGATATTTGATAATTTTTTGGTAAGTCTGGATAAAAATATTGCTTTCTATCAAATTTACTGTGAGAGGCAATATTTAAATTCAAAGCCATCGCTGCTTTTACTGCATACTCCAGAACCTTTTTATTGAGGACTGGCAAAGTGCCTGGTAAGCCACATACCACTGGGTCTATATGAGTATTTGGATCATCACCAAAGTTGGTTGATGCACTAGTAAATATTTTGCTCTTAGTCCCCAACTGCACGTGCGTCTCTAATCCGATTACAACTTCCCAAGAAACATTTGATTCAGACATTAATTTAACCTAGATATATGAATCTTATGAAAGAAAAGCTCAGTCATGGAAGCTAACGTAATCTAAAACATTGAAAATAACATTTTCCAAATCCAAGCAATGGGTATCTTAAATGAAAAACCATTGTTAATCCTCGGAGGAGGATTAATGGGTCTTGCAATAGCCCATGAACTTGCTCAAAAAGGTAAACGCGTAGAAATTTTAAGTAGAAGCAGAAGTGAAGCAGCAGGATTTGTTGCTGCTGGAATGCTAGCCCCTCACGCTGAGGGACTTAAAGGTGAGCTGTTAAATCTTGGTCAAAGTAGTCTTCAAAGACACCCGAGATGGATCGAAAGCATTGAAAAAAATAGCAAAATGTCATGTGGCCTTAAAACTTGTGGGATTGTTGTCCCATTTGAAAACCTCAAAGACTGTGAATCCTACCCAACATATAAATTTGGTGAAAAGCTAAACAGGAATGAGCTCCTTCAAGAAGTTCCAGGACTCGCAGAAAAATGGAAATTAGGTTTACTTTTTAGACAGGACGGTCAAATCGATAATCGAAGACTATTAATGAGAGCACTTGAAAAAGCTTGTGTTGAATTAGGTGTGCACTTTCAAGAAGGAGTTGAAGTGATTGAAATAATGAAAGATTCAAATAAATTGAAAGGAGTCAAAATTAAAGACATTAATGGAAATATCAATCATTTAAAAAGCGAAGAGGCAGTTCTCTGCTGCGGAGCTTGGAGTAAAGAAATATTCAAAACACTCCCTATTTTTCCTGTTAAAGGCCAGATGTTATCCATTCAGGGACCAAAACAGATTCTAAAAAGAATTATTTTTGGACCTGGCATTTACTTAGTTCCAAGAGAGGACGGTCTAATAATCGTAGGGGCCACTAGTGAGCATGAGGCAGGCTTCCAAAAAGGACTTACTCCAAAAGGACAACGCGAGCTACAAAAAGGAATACAATCACTCATTCCTGAACTTAATCAACTACCGCACATGGAGAGATGGTGGGGTTTTCGTCCATGCACACCGGACGAAGGACCCTTACTTGGAATGTCATCAATTAATGGACTCTGGCTTGCTACTGGGCATCATCGCAATGGAGTTCTATTGGCGGCGATAACTGCAGAATTAATTGGAAAATCAATTTGCTCGAGCTCTTTAAGTAATGAGGAAAGTAGTTTTTTGTCCCAATTCAAATGGGACAGATTTTAAAAACCACTCAAAAAAGATTGTGAAGTTCAACAATAATTTATTCAACTCTCCATGATTGGTCTGATGGAGTCCAATCAACAAGTTCATTTTTCTGGAACCATAGATCAATTTCAAATACTGCTGTATCAGAACCATCAGAACCATGAATGACATTACGACCAATGTTCACAGCTAAATCACCTCTAATAGTTCCAGGTTCAGCCTCAAGAGGCTTTGTTGCTCCAATCAATTTTCTCGCACTTGCAATAACACCTTCACCCTCCCAAACCATTGCTACAACAGGTCCACTTGTTATGAAATCAACTAAACCTGAAAAGAAAGGACGATCTTTGTGAACACCGTAGTGTTTTTCGGCAAGTTCTTTGCTTGGTGTTAGTTGCTTTAGGCCTACTAATTTGAATCCTTTGGTTTCAAAACGACCAAGAATCTCAGCGATTAAACCTCTCTGCACACCATCTGGCTTAATAGCAACAAAAGTTCTTTCCAAAGTCATTGAGATATTCAATAATATGAAGCCATAGTCTTCCTCAAACTACCCTCTTGGCAAGTAAAACATGACACTTAATAAAACTGTTCTTAGATTTAATTGTATTAATCGTGAATGATCAAAACTTGGCAACTTTGTTATCGCATAAATGGCTGTGAAAAATACTAATCAATCTCTCTCTTGGACTATCCAAAATAGCTCAGACCTCTATGGGATTGATCGATGGGGAAAGGGTTATTTCACAATCAATGAAAAAGGGAATATTAGTATCTGTCCTAACGGGTCCAAAAATAAATCTCATGATTTGATGGAACTCTTAGATGAACTCGAAAGTCGAAAACTAAAATTTCCTCTATTAATAAGATTTGACGATATTCTCGAAGACTGCTTAAAAAACTTACATAAAGCTTTTGAAAAAGCAATTAATTACTATCAATATCAAGGAAAATACCAAGGTGTATTTCCAATTAAATGCAATCAACAGCGTCACGTAGTTGAAGAATTAATCAGCTGTGGTTCCAAATGGGATTTTGGCTTAGAAGCTGGAAGCAAACCAGAGTTACTAATTGCTTTATCAATCCTGGAAAATCCTAAAGCCTTACTCATATGTAATGGTTATAAAGATCAACGTTATATTGAAACAGCAATTTTGGCACGTCAGCTAGGACGTCAACCTATAGTAGTTATAGAACAAGCAAGTGATATTGATCTCATAATCAAATCTAGCAATTTACTGGGAGCATCTCCACTTATCGGAATACGAGCCAAGCTATCAAGTCAAAGCAGTGGGAGATGGAGTAGCTCGATTGGTGACAAGTCGAAATTTGGACTTTCAATTCCAGAGATATTGAAAGCAATCAAAAGGTTAAAAGAAGCAAATCTTCTCAATGAATTAAAGCTTTTACATTTTCATCTAGGAAGTCAAATTAACGATATAGGTGTTTTAAAAGATGCCTTACAAGAAGCAGGACAAATTTATGCAGAATTAATTAATCTTGGGGCACCTATGGGATACTTAGATGTTGGAGGTGGTTTAGGAATTGATTACGATGGAAGTCAAACTGCCTCAATAGCATCTACAAACTATTCACTTCAAAATTATGCAAATGATGTAGTAGCAACAATTAAAGAATGTTGTGAATCAAAAAAGATACCACTACCCACTTTAATTACAGAGAGTGGAAGAGCTATTGCTAGTCACTTTTCAATCTTAATCTTCAATATTTTAGGCAAAAATTCGTTGCCTTCTGACATTCCTAAAGAAGATGAAAAAGAATGTCTCTCTGTCAGAAATTTACGTGAAACATTAGTCCATCTAAATTCTCTAGAACTTAAGCATGAAGAAGATTTAGCCAAACTACAAGAAGCATGGAATGATTCTCTTAAATTTAAAGCAGATGCACTAGCAGCTTTTCGACTCGGTTATATAGATTTAGTTGAACGTGCAAAAGCTGAACAATTGACATGGGCCTGTGCAAAAACAATAGTTAATCAGTTACCAAAAAATGTACTTCTACCTAAAGAACTAAAGAAATTAAGTGAAAGCTTAGCTGTAACTTATTACGCAAATCTTTCCGTATTTAGATCGGCTCCAGACACTTGGGCCATTGATCAAGTTTTTCCAATTATGCCAATCCATCGACTGAACAAAGAACCGAACCAACTTGGTCACTTTGCAGATTTAACATGCGATTCAGATGGAAAGCTTGACCAATTTATAGATAATGGAAAAATTAAAAATTTGCTACCTCTTCATGAATTTAATCAAGATGAAAAATATCTAATTGGTCTTTTCTTAGGTGGTGCCTATCAAGAAGTAATGGGAAATCTACATAATTTATTTGGGAGTACTAATGCAGTTCATATAAGATTTACAGAAAAAGGAAAATACAAAGTTGAGCATGTCATTCGTGGGAATACAAAATCAAATGTTCTTGAATATTTGGAACATGATCCAGAAATATTATTAGAGCGATTACGAAAATCAAGCGAATCAGCTATTCAAGGCGGACATCTAAAAATCCAGGATGCACAAAAACTAATAGAGCATGTAGAAGCAAGCCTCCGTCAAAGTACTTACCTACAGAGCTAAATCAAGACAATTGTTGAGTCAAATCCTCATTAGCTTTTTCTAAAGCTAGATCCAAGGATTGAGGTTGACTACCACCAGCTTGAGCGAGATTTGGACGACCACCGCCACCGCCACCGCACATTTTTGCAACCCCACTTATAAATTTGCCTGCATGAAAACCATCTAAGACTAAATCAGGAGAAAATGCAGCAACAAAAACTAATTTATTATCGATCTCCTGATTTGGAATGCCTCCAAAAACAACAGCAGAATACTTGCCTAAATGATCTATCAAACTTGAAGCCGCAGATTGCAATCCAGATCCGTCAACTCCATCTAAACGTCTGATTAATAATTTACTTTTACCAACAGATTTTGCAGAACTCGCCAAACCCAATGCTTTCGCTAATGCGAGTTCATTCTTTACTTTGATAAGTTCTTTGGTTTTATCTTTCAATTCCAGTTGAAGAGATGAAACTCTCTCAACAATTTCATATGATTGAACCTTGAATGATTTACTTAACTCCTTAACTACCAAATCACGTTCATTAAAATAATCTAAAACTGATGGACCAGCGATGGCCTCTATGCGTCTGATACCTGAAGCAATACCTGTCTCATTAATAATCTTAAACGTACCTAGTTGTGACGTGCGAGTTACATGGGTTCCTCCACATAACTCCATAGAAACACCTGGAACATCCACAACACGTACCACATCACCATATTTCTCACCAAACATTGCCAAAGCACCAGCAGCCATAGCCTCCTTAATTGGCATTGTTTTAATTTGAATTGGATGATCTTCGTTAATCCATTGATTTATTCGTACTTCCATATCTTCAAGTTCTTTTAATGTCAAAGGTTTTGGAGCATTAAAATCAAATCTCAATCGATCATTTGAAACTAACGAGCCTCTTTGACTTACACTTGAGTCAATCGATAACTTTAAAGCTGATTGCAATAGATGTGTAGCAGTGTGATTTGATGTAGTTCGTTGACGAAAAGATGGAGTCACATTCATCTGAACAGATGAGTTAACTTTTAGAACACCAGTATTAACAATTCCAGAATGAATAAAAATATTCTTCTTTTTTATAACATTTTCTATAGACACCTCTAGTTCTTGAGACGTTATTAAGCCTTTATCTCCAATTTGGCCACCCGACTCAGCATAAAAAGGCGTTCTATTAACAACAATCTTCACTAAATCACCCTCAATAGCTTGTTTCACTAATTCATTATCTTTAAAAATGCCTATCACAGTTGAAGTGGTTTCTAATTTTTCATAACCCTCAAATCTTGTTTCATCAAATAAAGTAATTTCTCTTTCAATTGAACCTGTTTCAGTTAAATCAATACTGACAGAAGCATCTTTTGCACGTTTACGTTGCTTTGCCATCTCGTTCTCAAAACCATTAATATCAACAGAAATACCTTTTTCATTCGCGATCTCTTCTGTTAATTCCAAAGGGAAACCATAAGTATCATAAAGTTCAAATGCCTGAGCACCAGAGATAAGATTACATTCATGAGCTGTTATCTCTGCTAAAAGTTTTTCTCCCCGTTCAAGAGTTTCAAGGAATCGAGATTCTTCTATTTTTAACTCATTAAGAATAATTTTCTTTTTCTCCAGTAATTGAGGATAAGCATTTTTCATCAGCTCAATAGCAACTTCAGCTAGCTGAGGTAAAAACGACTGATTAATTCCTACTAGTCGACCATGTCTAATCATACGCCGTATAAGACGACGAAGAATATAGCCTCGCCCTAGATTACTAGCAGTTACACCATCACAAATTAAATGAGTGACAGCTCTGCAATGATCTCCAATAATTTTTAATGATGTTTGATTTTTTTTATTTGTAGTTTCATAATTGATTTGAGCGAATAAAGCCGCTGACTCAATGAGAGGGAAAATAAGGTCCGTTTCGTAGTTATTAGATTTTTTTTGCAAAATTTGAGCCATTCTTTCTAAGCCCATTCCTGTATCAATATGACAATTCGCCAATGGTTCAAGAGTGCCCTTTAAGTCTCGGTTGTATTGCATAAAAACCAAATTATAAAATTCTATAAATCGACTATCGTCTTCAAGATCTATACCATCACTTCCTAATTCGGGTTTAAAATCAAAATACAGTTCCGAACATGGACCACAAGGTCCTGTAGCTCCAGATGACCAAAAATTATCCGAAGCACCCATCCTGATGATTCTATTTTCATCAACCCCTTCAATTTCTTTCCATATTTGCTCTGCTTCTAAGTCTTCTTCAAAAACACTAATGACTATATTCTTTGGATTTAGTCGAAAAACATCAGTAGTTAATTCCCACGCCCATTGAATTGCCTCTTTTTTAAAGTAATCACCAAAAGAAAAATTACCCAGCATCTCAAAAAAAGTATGATGTCTAGCTGTTCTCCCTACATTTTCAATATCATTTGTTCTAATACATTTTTGACTGGATGTTGCTCTAGGAGTAGGAGATTCTTTCAATCCTAAAAATATAGGCTTAAAAGGCAACATCCCTGCAATTGTCAATAAAACAGTTGGATCATCTGGAATTAAAGAAGAACTTGCAAGTTTCTTATGATTATGTTTAGTAAAAAAGTTTATAAATGCTTCTCTTATTTCATCTCCTGAAAGAGATGGCGGATTAATTAAGGTGGAAGAATTTTCTTTCATACCTAAAAATTATCTCTAAAAAGGTTTTTGAAAACAATCACAAAAACTTCAAATTTGCTCAACTCACTCTAAACAATAACAAAATGGAAACCCGTGAGACTTCGAAAGATAAAATATTAAAAAAAATCATTGGAGAATCTTGGTTATTGCAAACAAATACTATTTACGGGAAGCAGTATCACACTTACAAACCTCAATATCCTATTATAGTAAAAAATGAACTAGGTATTTCCACTTAGCGACCTGAGTTATTGCAACCTTCAGGCTTCTTATAATTAATGGCTTTAGGAACATGATTTTTACTGAATCAACAGCTTTAGAAAATCAGAAAAACGATACTCCTAGGCTTTCATTGCAATATGAAAAAATTGCTGAAGATACACACACTTTAAGATCGTTAGATTGGGATCGGAGCAGGTTTGATATTGAATTTGGCCTTCGAAATGGAACTACGTACAATAGTTTTTTAATACGAGGCAAAAAAACTGCACTTATAGACACAAGTCATTTAAAGTTTAAAGATATTTGGTTTGAAAAACTAAGACAAGAAATCAATCCAACAGAAATTGATTATTTAATAGTCAGTCACACAGAGCCAGATCATTCAGGCCTCATTAAATACTTAATTGAATTAAACCCAAATATCGAAATCGTCGCATCTAAAGTAGCTATAAAATTCCTAGAAGACCAAATACATCAACCTTTTCGGTCAAGAGCAGTCAAAAGTGGTGAGGATCTAAATTTAGAAATTAATACCATCAGCGGAATCGAGCATAAAATTGAATTTATTAGTGCGCCAAATCTACACTGGCCAGATACCATTTTTTCTTTTGATCACGGTACACAAGTTTTATATACTTGTGACGCGTTTGGTTTGCATTACTGTTCAGAAAAATTGTACGACGAAAATCCACTTCTATTAAATGAAGATTTTCGATTTTACTATGACTGCCTCATGGGTCCTAATGCCCGCAGCGTAGTTCAAGCATTAAAAAAAATTGATGCATTGCCAACTATCAAAACTATTGGTGTTGGACATGGACCAATCCTTAATTTTAATGCGCAGTTATGGCTAAATAATTACAGAGAATGGAGTAAGCAAAGAAGTACAGAAGAAAATTACGCTGTGGTTTGCTATCTAAGCCAATATGGTTTTTGTGATCGGCTAAGTCAAGCAATTGCTCATGGCATAGGCAAGGCAAATGCTCAAGTCCAATTAGTTGATCTTATTGCTTCAGACACTCAGGAGTTAAGCGCTCTGATTAGTGACGCAAGTGCAGTCGTTGTTCCAACATGGCCTATCAAATCTGATTCAGAATTACAAAGCAACATTGGAACCCTACTTGCATCCTTAAAACAAAAGCAGTGGGTAGCTACTTATGACTCCTATGGCGGAAATGAGGAGCCTATTGACTTTATTACTAACCAATTAAGAAAGCTTGGACAAAAAGAAGCTTTTAAACCACTTCGAGTTCGTGACGAACCAAACAAAAGTGTTTACCAACAATTTGAAGAAGCTGGTACAGATTTAGGTCAGATTCTTACTAGAAAGAAAAATTTAGCTGCTACTAAAAGCCTCGATGGCGACTTAAATAAAGCGCTTGGTTGCTTAAGCGGTGGACTCTACGTTGTTACAGCAAAAGATAGTGAAGACAAGGACAGTCGAGACGGAGCTATGGTTGCAAGTTGGGTTAGTCAAGCAAGTTTTGAACCCCCTGGAATAACCGTAGCAGTAGCCAAAGATAGAGCCATTGAATCACTATTACAAGTCAATGATCGTTTTGTTCTGAATATCCTTCAAGAAAATAACTATTTGCACCTCTTCAGACACTTTTTAAAACGTTTTCCACCAGGTGCTAATCGATTTGAAGGAGTTGAATTAATGAATGATCTTGCAGCTGGAGGACCAGTGCTATCTGATGCGCTAGCATTCCTTTCATGTAAAGTTATTCAAAGAATGGAGACAACAGATCATTGGATCATTTATTCATTAGTTGAAAAAGGTAATTTATCTAATACTCAAAGTAAAACAGCAGTTCATCACAGAAGAGTTGGCAGTAATTATTAAAAATGACAGTAGAAAATATTTCTTCACCAAATTTAAATACTTTCATAAAAAAAACCATTCAGATTCCCATTGAGGAGAACTTCATTTGCTTAAGAAGCCTTAACCCAAAAAGAACAAGATTTGAAGTTGAATATTCTCTTGAAAAAGGTAGTTGTACTAATTCTTTTTTATTTAAGTCTTCTGAAGATGAACATTCTAAATCATATGATTATATTTTAATTCACCCTCCTGGTTTAACATTTGAACAAGAATTTTTAGAAGAGTTAGAGACATTAATTAGCAAAGATTCAGCTGTAATAAAATTAGTCATGGGTCATATCAATCCCAATAAAGTAGGTTTTGTGAAAAGAATGCAAGTGAAATATAAAAATTTAACGGTTATTTGTTCTAATCCAGGTGCAAAATTATTCAAGGAGATTTGGAATTTAAGAAAACCCTCCAAAAATTCAAATCCTAAAGAAGCATTAGAGACAGTGGCAGCTCTTCCAAATATACAAATCATTAAACAATTAGAAACTCTGCCACTCGATAGTAATTTTGAGATTACATTCATTCCCGCGCCAACAGCTCGTTGGCCTGGTGGACTAATTGTTTTTGAAAAACAAACTGGTTTATTGATGAGTGACAAATTGTTGGGTGCGCATGTTTATGAAGAAAAATGGGCTGAATTAAACAGTATTAGCATTGAAGAAGAAAGGAGACATTACTTCGATTGTCTAATGGCACCAATGTCTACTCAAGTCATTAGTATTATCGAGAAATTTGAAGACTTTGAGATTGATACGATAGTGCCTGGACATGGACCTGCAATCAGCGGTAGTTGGAGAAGTTTATTAAACAACTACCAAAGCTGGGGAGAAAGCCAAAAATACAGCAACTTAAGAGTTTCTCTATTATTTGCCAGTGCATATGGAAATACTGCAGCTATTGCTGATGCCATTGCTAGAGGTATTAGTAAAACAGGGGTCAAAGTTAAAATTATTAATTGTGAATTCACCGCATCAGATAACTTAATCAATGAAATTCGTAAAGCAGATGGGTATTTAATTGGATCACCAACATTAGGAGGACATGCACCTACTCCGATTGTTTCAGCACTTGGCACCCTTTTGGCTGAGGGAGATAGAGGCAAGCCGGCTGGAGTATTTGGAAGTTATGGATGGAGTGGAGAAGCTCTTGATTTACTTGAAAAAAAATTAAAAGATGGAGGCTTTAAATTTGGATTCGAACCTATAAAAATCAAATTCAGTCCTGATCCTTTAATGATTAAAAAGCTTGAAGAAACAGGTATCCAGTTTGGTAAGCAATTGATTAATACGAAATTACGTCAACAAAGAAAAGCTAATGTTGGTTTAAATACAAGTAAAAGTGATCCAACAATTAATGCACTGGGAAGAGTCGTAGGATCACTATGTATATTGACTGCTCAGAAAGGAAATGAAGATAATCTAATTAGTGGAGCAATGGTTGCAAGCTGGGTGAGTCAAGCAAGCTTTTCTCCTCCTGGTATTACGATTGCAGTGGCTAAAGAAAGAGCTGTAGAAAACTTACTCCATACAGGCGATAACTTTGCTTTAAACATTTTAGAGCAAAACAATTACCAACGCTTCCTTAAACAATTTCTTCAATCATTCAAACCGGGAGATAATAGATTTAACAATCTTGAGATCAAATCAAGTCCAAATAATCAGCCATTATTAAACGAAGCTTTAGCTTGGCTGGAGGGTACAGTTAGTCAACGAATGGAGTGTGGGGATCATTGGCTGATATATGCTGAGATTAAACATGGAAAAGTCATGAAAAAAGATGGAGTCACAGCAGTTCATCATCGAAAAACCGGAGCGAACTACTAGATCCATTACAAAAACGACTTGATCCATTTATACTCCCTCTTGATTCACAATGTCTAACAAAAAGCTTCTTGTTATAGCTGCTAGCAATGGTGAAAATCTCAAACTAGCCAAAAGATTTTTAGTCGCAGGCAAGGAACTAAATTACTCATGCGAATTACTGGATTTGACAGAATCGAAAAATGATTTACCTATATTCAATCCACGTCATAATTCAAAAGATAAAGCACCAGAAAATCTTAAGTCGATCAATATTCAAATGAACAACCATTCACACTGGATCATTTGTGCACCTGAATATAACGGGTCAATTCCTCCAATTCTTACAAATGCAATAGCTTGGCTTTCTGTGCAAGGAGAAGATTTTCGAAGTCTATTTAACGAACGCCCAATTGCCATAGCCAGTTTTTCAGGAGGAGGATGTATGGAGTTATTACTTTCGATGCGAATTCAGCTAACCCATCTTGGAGCTTTAGTCTTGGGTCGTCAATTAGCTACAAACAAATCAAAAATTGCTGAGGATAAATCAATCAACGCAATTCTAAATCAACTACTACAACTAAATCATTCTAATTAAATCTATAACTCATCTCTACCGCCAATTAATTCCTTATCAGAATTTAACTGATGCCATGTCTCGAACATTGTTTTTGCCATAGGTAGAGCATGCACTGAACCACCACCAGGAGTATTCTGAGCAAATGCAACAACAACTATTTCTCCAGAGTCATAAGGTGCAAAGCCAGCAAACCATGCATGATCAGCACCTCCACTACTATCTTCAGCCGTTCCCGTTTTACCAGCGACTGGAGGAAGAATAGAGGTATCTATATTTATTCCCATACCAGTACCACTAGTTACTACTTTTCGAAGTCCACGACGGATTGTGTCGAGTGTCGTATCTTGAACATCTACTTTTTTGAAATATTTGTTTGATCTCCAGTTTATGTTGCCATCAACTAAATGAGGGGTAATCAGATAACCACCGTTTGCAAAAACTGCATATGCTCGTGCTAATTGCAATGGAGTAACCAGAACAACCGACTGTCCAATAGAGGCACTAGCCATATCCTCTACGATCCAGGGAGTTTCTCCAGGATTTCCCCAATCTCGACCTTTATCAGCCCATTCTTTATTTCCTACTATGCCCTTATTTTCATCAATTAAAGTTTCTATGCCAGTATAATTATCGAAGCCAAGTTTAATAGCTGCATCATATAAAGCCTGCGAACCGGAACCAACCCCAACTTGATAAAAGAAAGTATTGCTAGAGACTCTTAATGCATCTTCATATCCAATCAAACCAAAACCTCTTTTATTATGTTCTGGAAAACAATGACTCCCATATGTAATACAAGGAACCGTGTTTAATTTTTGACTCACAGGAAATTTACCACTTTCCATACCTGCAATAGCAGTGACAGGCTTCCACGTACTCCCAGGATCGTATGCATTCAATGCTCTACTCAAAAGAGGACGGCTTGATGACAATAAAAGATTGGCGTATTGTTTATTTGTAAAAGGCTGAGAAAAAAAATTAAGATCGAAAGTAGGTTGACTAGCAATTGCTCTAATTGCACCTGTCCTTGGATCAATCGCTACTATTGCTCCACCAACTTTGTCGGACAACACTTGTTCTGCAGTGCGTTGTAGCTCGAGATCAAGAGTTAATTTGATATCCTTACCAGCTTTTGGTAATTTCAACCCCAGGCTACGTTGAACCGTACCTAGTGAATCAATCTCAAGCATTTCACCTCCCCATTTGCCTCTCAATTCAAATTCAAAAGCAGCTTCAATACCTTTTCGTCCAATTTGATCAGATAATTTATAACCTCTTTCAGCAAGCTTAGAAAACTCATTTTGAGTTATCAACTGTGTATAGCCCAAAGCATGTGAAGCTAAAGACTTATAAGGATAATTTCTTATTAAACCAATATCTATCTGAGCACCATACAAGTTATTCTCTTGTTCTCTAAACCTAATAACTTGCTCTTCCGATAAATCACTTAATAATACTTTTTTATAAGGTGTGTCTGCATTACTTCTATTAAATGCAATCTCTAATTGATTAATAGAAATATTTAATAAATCAGATAAAGACTTTCTTAGATCAATCCATTCACTATTAGTTAAAAGTCTAGGTTGAATAGATAGAGAATAAAAGAGTTTATTATCGGCAAGCACTATTCCATTTCGATCTAATAATCTTCCTCGTATTGGTGGATTAGCAATTAACTTAATTCTATTTTCTTCAGAAATTTTTTTATAATAGGAGCCATTAATGATTTGTATCCAAAAAAGACGTGCACCTGTTACTGAAAAAATCAAACAAATAAACAACAAGAAAATTAGGGGTTGATTGAAAGCACCTACATGTTTTTTAGAACTTAGATATAATTTTTCTTTTTTCTTCATTTCAACAATTCAAGAAAATTTATTCATCATATTCATCATCTATATTTTTAGAGTCATTATTAAGATAATGCCTTAATTGATCTAATTCACTATCAATTCTATTTAAAGTTGAAACTAAAGAATCTTGATCATTAGCTCCATACTCAGGATAATTTTCTTCAACAGACACATCAACTGACACTACTGGATAGCCTAAGCCAGGGATTAGTTGATCTATTTTGTCCCTCACTGTTTTTGCAGAGGTTTTGCCATCAACCTGGAATTCTGAAAATGGATCTTTCGATTTGAAAACATCAATTATTTTTTTCAATCCCCCAGTCTTCGCATTACTAATTATGCCCATACCAAAAGGCAAAGCAGACTCAATTGCAAATAAATGAAAATCCCTTAATTGATCTTTAGCCATAATGGCTGCATAAAAGTTACTTAAGAATACCTTGTGAAGCTGGAAAGTAAGGGGTGCAACTATTATTTGAGATACCTATAGACCAACCAGCAAAGATTGACATCACTATTATTGCTGCGAATGGAAGAAACGCTTGATGGGTAGTTTCAAGAGTTAACCATTCTCGCCAACCTCGTATAAAACGTTCTCTAGCAAACCTATTACGCTCTTTTGAAGCTTGATTAATTTTCTTTCTAAAAGATTTTTCTACCCAACGCTCAAAAGACTTTTTTTTAGTAACTGCCATTTTTCGCTCTACCTCTAACAATTGTCCTGCAGTCAGTTGAGGGTGAAAAGTACCTATTAATTCAAGCGTTTTTAAAAACATTTCAACCGCCGCGTCTTTAATCATCCGCTCTTCATCTTGAAGAAAAGTCCAATCAACCTCAGGATAAAAACGAGCCCTATTCAAATTAATCTGCTCATCTCCTAACTGACCAGGCTCTCTCAACCATCTGTCAGTGTTGCTATCAAAGCGTCGCCAATAAAGAAAAGGATTAATATAAATAACCTTTCCTGCAATGGTTATGCTGTCTCGCTGAAGGCGTCGGTTTAACTGCAAGTCAGTTTGTTGTGCAACTGTCAAAAGTAATCAGCTGTTGAACCAAGTTATCTTTTTTTTTTGCACCAGACCACCCCTCAATAAAATTAATCAGGCTATAGAGAACACTATTGATCAAAATTCATGCAATCATTGCTAAAAATAAAGTATTGAATTTATTACTGGATAAAATGACTTACTTGCACTGAACTACTATCTAAAATATTAAAGCAGATATACAAATTCTTACAGGAATAAGTATCTTTTTGAATAAGGTTTGGCATTACAACGGTAATTCAGTTATGTTCATCCTGGACATTTTCAAAAAAATACAATGCTTCGCAAGCAAGAAAAAAATTCTATTGCAAGAGGAGTTATCCTTGCTATTGGTTGGGGCTGGGGTTTAGATAGATTTTATGAAGGTGATAAAAAAGGAGGAATTCTCTCAATAATTGGTTGGGGAACTATCTTTACAAGCTTTCTATTTTTAAAATGCTCAGGGATTGAGTATGTTGATGGTGTTAAAGATTATTCAAATTACAGCCCTAACCCATTAATTATCCTTCCATTACTAGCTGGTTTATATGGAATTTATTTAATTATTCGAAAAGGATTTAGATTAGCTAAACAGTTTGAAAACGCAGAAGACTAAAAAATTCATCAGTAAAAATAATCAAGTCAGCCTAAACATCTAAATCATTTTGTTGTTTAGTAGTGACAAATTGTCCCTTAAGGAGTAGAAATAAATCAACAGGACAACTCCTCACACAATCGTTCTGTTAACAAAAAAGCACTCAAATTCTCATGAATAGGGTGCTTTTTTCATGTTTGATTTTAAGACTTACTAAATTTCACAGTTTAGAAACTTATCAATCAAGACTTGAGACCCAAAGTTGCTTCTAATAGATATCGTCAGTGAGGAGTTGAGAACCTTCATAGTGGAAGCAAAGGAACAATTGCGACTGATCTCAAAAACCCACCTTTTTATAGACAAGGCGGGTTTTTCTAATAAAAAGATTTTTGATCTAATACTGCCTAGGTTTGAGTTAATAAACATGATCCAATACTTCAAGCTCTTCTCATTAATTGTGTTGAAGTTAGTTTGTTTAAAGATAAAAGATTTAATTTTGAAATCAACGAAGATCAATTTCTTTCGCCCTTTCAAAATGTCTCTAGGTTTGACAATACTCATCCAATTCATCTTGCAATTCAATAATCGATAAAGAGTTATAGAAACCTTTCCATTTCTTTTCAGAGTTGGCTTCGGTTGCATTAAATGAGACCATTAGATCGATTGCTTCTTCTTTAGTAATTAATGTTCCTTTATTTGATTTGAATATCATTGTTAATTAATTCATCTTTATTTTGTACCCCAATGGATTCGCTAAATCCAGATGCAAGTATTCCAGTAGGTATTGCTATTGCAGCAATACCCATAAGAGAAGTTATGGATGCGATTGCTTTCCCAACTGCTGTAACTGGTATCGAATCTCCATAACCAACAGCACTAACAGTTGTAACTGACCACCAGAGACATCTTGGAATTGAACCTAGCAGTTTTGGTTGAATCGAAGATTCAGCAAGGTACATGCAAGTACTACTAATCAACAAAAGTAAAACAGTATATACAATCGATATTTGTAATTCTTGACTCTTGGAGCGCAGTGCAAAATTGAAGTGGTAGATACTTTGTTTAAATTTTTCACTCCTTCCAATTTTCAATATTCTCAACAAACGAATAATCCGGAGAATTTTTAGTTCTGCTCGAACACCTATAAAAGAAGGCACAATCGCAACAACATCAATAATTGCCATTGGTGAGAAAACATATCGTAAAACACCTTTCCACCCTTTTCCATATTTTTTCTCGAGAGGTGCAACCCATAAACGACAAAAGTATTCAACGAAAAACAAACCACCAATAATCCAATCCAAGAGGTCTATCTGATCACCAAATTGATAATCAATTGAATTTTCAGTAACTATAACTGCAAAGAAAATGGAAATAAAAATAGTGACACCACAAAGTTTGTTGAATAGAGAAGTTCTCCCGCTTGGCGTATTATTCGATATCTGCTCATAGATTCTGAGACGTAATTCATTCATCGCTGCCTAAAGCCTGAAAAGCAATGTATATAAGCTAAGCAAATCTTACTGAATTTTCGTATGATCACTCGATGATGCAAAATTATATTTTGTGTTATCTGACTTTTCTCATCGTTCTCTAGTAAAACTCATAGAAAATATTTTACTTTTTTATACACGTAACAGGAATTTATAGCCATTCTTGCCTTGCTCAATTGGGATGAAAAGAATAGAGAACAATTCCTCACACAAAACTTCTGTAAGAGAAGAATGGGCACATTATCTAACTAATTAGCTTGGGTGTATTTTCTTAATGCAAGAAGTCAAGGCTAATGAGCAACAACCATCAAAAAATTCTGCTTAAGCATCCTTAACGTCAAGAGATGCCCTGGTTGCATCTACAAAATGAATTTCAAGTTCATTACTAAAGATGTCCGTGCCGTTGGAAGGAACAACAAGAGGTAAGTCTCGATAAGTAAGCAAACAATTTTTCATATTTAATTCATGCGATGAATAAATTCCATCGTGCTGTCCACCCTCTGTCTTAAATTCTCCTGCCTCTGTTTTCGACCAAATAATAAACCAATCCAGTTTTTCCAATTTTTCTAGTTTTGCTTCATTCCATTCGTGATAATCATCAGAATCAAAACACTCCATTATCGATGTCTCTACAGCCTCACCATCTACTTCTATTCCACCTTCATCCAAGTGGATTGCATATTCCTCTGCCCCATCCTCCTCAAGAAGAACTTCATTATTAAAAGTCTTCTGTGCAAGTGCAAACATCTCTTCTTTTCTGTCATCAAGAATCTTGCTGATGACCATATCTTCATCCCAATGACGCTCGTCGATAATGTAACGAAGTGAGCCAAATCTTTTAGCAAGTGCCTTATTAGCTGCATCTTTAGCAATCTTCGCTGCCTTTTCACTATCTTCATCAAGTTCATCTTTCAGACGTTTTAAGTCACTTGCTAGTGCATCCATTTTTTTATAGAACTCGCCATAGTATTTTCCCTCTCTAGTTTTTTCAGTTGAGTAAAAGACCTTGATGTATTGAATATCCCCATTGTAAGTAACTTCAAATGGCATTGGATTCGAACTATCTCTTATTGCAATGATCACGCCTTTTCCCAACCCTCGCAATCATTAAATTGATTGGTTGGATTAAATTCAATCAAGCATCCCAAAAGATGATAATGTTGTAATGGGTAAAGTAAATTTCTTACTTAAAAAATCAATCAAGAATTTATATTTTGAGTTTTTATCCTATTTGTTTTTTTAAATCCTTTTAGTAGATATATATTAAGAGTCAAAGCATATTGAAAGTATTCAAAAGAGATAAGTAAATTTCTTCTGGGAAGAATCTCAAACCTCCTCATAGAAATAGAGAAAAACTTTTGGTGCAATTCCTATTCAAGGGAAAGAGTGATGTGAGCTAGATTAGAATAATGAATCAGATTTTAATAAAGATGTGCTTCATTTTGCCATCAGAACGGTAATCAACACATTCAATGAGGCCTAAATCCTAATAATTCAATTAAAATGTTGTATTAAAATTTCTCGACATGACTGACGAAAACAAAAAAAATTGTAGTAGCAAAGGAAAAGCAATGTTTGCTTACGGAATTATCCAACTAGGGTCTCAAGTTATTTCTGCAGTTGCACTTTCCGCAATTGCATTAAGTTTTTGCTCGATAAAAAAAGAAGCAACAGTCTTCAACGAATGTGTTGAAGATGTGCAAGCCACTGGTACAAGTTCCTCCGGCGCAGTCCGCTTTTGCAATGGCGGAAACTAACAATACAACAAAAAACCTAGAAATCAGCTGAATTTATACCTACTAAATATAGTCATATCATAAATTTATCCACCATAGTTATTTGGAAACAATATAAGTCTAGTTATCACTATAAAGTAGATTTTTCTTTAACACTCACTATATAAAGATATTGTCCAACTCTATTTACTCTCTTGTTACAAAAATAATATACAGAGCTACTTTCCATTCTTATTCTTGAAGAACAAAAAGCGATTGCTAAAAGACGGAAAAAGTATTAGATTTAGTACTAGAATTATCAAGATAAAAGCATAGAAGAAAACATGGAGGGATCTCGGAAGGAAGCAAAAAAAAAATTCATTCAATTAAAAACATTCCCAGTTCCATTTGCGTGTGAAGAAATTAAAAAAAATATTACTCTTACTACTAAGAATACTTCTAAATCATCCAAAGAACACATACTTAATCAAGCATTAAAGTTTCATTCACAAGGTAATAATTCAGAAGCAGAAAAATACTATCAACAATTAATAAATCAAGGATTTAAAGATCACAGAATTTTTGCTAACTACGGCATGGTCTTAAAAAATCTTGGAAAGTATAAAGAAGCAGAATTATCTACTCAAAAAGCAATTGAACTAGATCCAACTTTCGCTAATGCACATTTCCATCTTGGACTAATCCTAAATGATCTTGGTAAATTAAAAGAAGCAGAAATCTCGACTCGAAAAGCAATTGAACTAAATCCTAATTTCGCTAATGCACATTCCAATCTGGGAACCATATTACAAAATCTTGGTAAATTAAAAGAAGCAGAAGTCTCGACTCGAAAAGCAATTGAACTAAATCCTAACTACGCAATTCCTCATTACAATCTTGGAAGAATATTGAAGGATCTTGGAAAGCTAGAAAAAGCAGAATTATCATACCGCAAAGCAATTGAACTAAATCCAAACTACGCAAAAGCACATTCCAATCTTGGAAATATTCTTAAAGATCTTGGAAACAGTCAGGAAGCTATTATTCACTTTAAAAAAGCAGTAGAATTAAAGCCTGAAGATGAAAAATTGGTTAAAAGATTAGCATATGACCTATATAATGAAGGAAGATATGAATTAGCTTTAAAATATCTAAGTCAAAATCAATCTATTTCTTGTCAGAGTTTATATCTAGGTTGTTTATTGTCCCTTGATAAAGAAAAAGAGTTTAATCAAAAATATAAAGAAATATCTGCTAGGAAGATTTTTAATGCTGAACTTGGAGGTATCATAGAACATGCCAATATTATATATGGAAAGAAGTATGAATCAACATTCTGTCAGGAAGCAATTGATTATATATCAATAGAAAAAATCAATGAAAATTCATTATCAGAGTATCACTTAAATGAACTAATTAATTACATCAAAACATATTCAAAGGAAAACAAAACACAAGGTCTTCTCACAAATGGAATACAAACTTCAGGAAATTTATTTTCATTAGATTATCCATTTATTCAAGCAATGAAAAAAGCTTTAGAAATGAATATTGAAAAATATAGACAAAAATTCAAACATAGTTCACAAGGTTTTATAAATAATTGGCCAGAAATTTATGAACTTAGGTCATGGATGATTAGTATGCGAAATGGTGGATTTCTCAAAAGCCATAATCATGAATATGGATGGATTACTGGTAGTTTTTACCTCCAGATTCCAAAATATAATGATGATGATAATAATTCAGGCAATATAGCTTTCAGCTATCAAGGTCCTAGATATCCCAATAAAAATAAGAACTTTAATTTAACTATTAAAAACATAGAAACGAGAGATATTTGCATATTCCCCTCTTCTTTATTTCACTACACAATTCCTTTTAAAAGCACAGAAGAGCGTATATGCTTTGTTTTTGATTTAATACAGAAATAAATAACATTCAACCTTTTCCTTCTAATAATTAAATTACATATTTATTTAAGCAATATTTTTCAAGGAGATAAGAAGAAGATAAACTTATAGAAGTGGGTAAAATTTGGAAAGAAGTATACACATGCTCTCGAATATTATATGTATTCAAGTTTAAAAATAAAAGACTTACTCATTAAAGAGAGTATGGGTGAATCTCTCAGAAACGAGAATATACATACCAGTATCAGAAAAACTATTTATAAACAAATATATTCCATACAAATACCGAGCGTATAATTACTATAAATAAGTAGACGTATTACTTTTATTCCACCCAATAGAGGCTAAAAGAAATTCATTATCATAAATAAAGCAGTATAGTATTTGATACTAAACAATTTCTTCGAGAAACTACATTGAAACTAATAAGAAAGAGTTCGAAATAAAACACTTCTCAAGACAAAGCTAGCATTAAGATATAACGAAAAATATTAAAATATTTTGATTTTAAAGAGACAATTAAAAACATATAGGTAACAAATGAGAACTTAATTCCTTAAAACCCCTGTCAAAATTACTATTAATAAGGAAGTAAATCCCGCAAAAGCCTCAAAACTTAAATTAGCTGTAAAAAGTAGACATTCCTGCAATTCTCACTCAATAGAACTTATCAAGAGAACACTCCTATATCCTAGTTATGCCAACCGGTTGTTTCTTTATACATAGCACGTGAAAACCCCATGAAACCACTCACCCAAAATCCCTTATAAGTAGGTAAGTAATATTCTAAATGAAACTCAAGAATTCATTCTATGACTCACTTATATTCTAATAATTGATTCTCACTTAAACGTGCCTGATAAACTTATTAAGTTTTGGACAGGGATTTACTCCATTAATTTACCAGTGGAACTGTTAAAAAGTAATATTTATCATTAGCAAGGTGGTAACCAATTATTTAGCTTTACCTAACTACGATCGATTTTTACGCCAAAACCCTCAGGTATCTCTTCGTTGATATCTTTTAAATCCATCCATCTACTCTCCTCCTCTATAGTTATATTTTTGAACTTTCTGACATAAACATCTCCTGCTAGATCGGGATCTTCAACTCCAAAGAAATCACATATTTCTTCTACTCTTGCCCAATGCTCAATTTCATTCGTTGCTCTTTTGAATTCAGTAAGTTCAAATTTTGCTTGTTCTTGCTGACTTAATTTATTTAAAACTGAGGATGAAACAGAGACGATTGCATAATCCCATTTAGAACTATCTTCTCCTTCCAGCGCAAGATTTCTCTTATTTAGTTCTTGTAACCAGGCTTCATCCATATTCTTCAATTTTTCTTAATTCCACCCAAAGAGTTTATTTGATTGAATGAATCTTTTTAGCATTCGTCACATTCACTCTACGCTAAGGAGTTATAAAACATATCCACATCTATAAAGTTCAATAAAATATTGGTTAAACTCGCTTTTTAAATAGTAAATGATTTCCCAAAGAGTTCATAAGGATTCCAATTAGCAGTAAAATCGAAAGAACCAAAAGATAGAAAAGTATAGATGGAACAATCTGGTGATAAAGATCAAAGACCCAAGAAATTTTCTGAAATAACTACATTTGCAGTTCCATTTTCTTTAGTTGAAAATCAAAAAAATATTACTATTATTACTAATACTCCTAAGAAATCTTCTAAAGAAGAAGAAATAATTAATCAGGCATTGAAATTACATTCACAAGGAAATATTCTAGATGCAAAAAAATATTATGAATATTTTATTAATCAAGGTTTTAATGATTACAGAGTGTTTTCGAATTATGGAACAATTTTAAAAAACTTAGGACAACTTAAAGAAGCAGAAATATCAATACGAAAAGCGATAGATCTTAAATCCGATTTCGCTGAAGCGTATTCCAATCTAGGAATCATATTGAAAGATCTTGAAAAATTACAAGAAGCAGAAATCTCCACTCGAAAAGCTATTAAAATCAACCCAAATTTCACTGATGCTCATTACAATCTTGGAATTATATTGAAAGATCTTAATAAATTACAAGAAGCAGAAATCTCCTATCGAACAGCTATTAAACTCAACCCAAATTTCGCAAATGCTCATTACAATCTTGGAAACGTATTGAGAGATCTTGGTAAATTACAAGAAGCAGAAGTGTCATACCACAAAGCAATTGAACTTAAACCTAATTCCGCTGATACTTATTACAATCTTGGACTCATATTGAGTGATCTTGGTAAATTACAAGAAGCGGAGTCCTCATATAGCAAAGTAATTAAACTAAACCCGAATTTTACAAATGCTCATTACAATCTTGGAAACATATTGAAAGGTCTTGGCAAATTACAAGAAGCAGAATTCTCATACCGCAAAGCAATTGAACTAAACCCTAATTTCGCTAATGCTCATTCAAATCTTGGAAACATATTGCTAGATTTAGGCAACTTACAAGAAGCAGAATTATCCAGTCGCAAAGCAATTGAACTCAAGCCTAATTTCGCAGAGGCGCATTTCAACCTTTCATTAGTAGAGCTTATAAAAGAAAAGTATCAATCTGGTCTAGAAAATTATGAATTTAGATTTAAAACCAAGAAGCCTCATACAACTCATTGTCAACCACAACTCAAACGAGTCAAGAATGAGAAATTAAAAAAAGAAGAAAAACTTTTAATCGTTACTGAACAAGGGTTAGGAGATACTCTTCAATATATGCGTTATGTTCCTTATCTAAGGAGTCAAGATCTAGATGTTTCTTTTTGTGTCCAGGAAAAACTACATTCATTAATCAAAGCATCAGGTATTGATAACAATCCATTGACTCCAATTCAAGCAAATACAGTCTCAGAGGGGAAATGGATCCCATTATTATCTATACCTAGATATCTAAAAGTAAGTCCAGAAAATCCAATCATTACTAAACCATACATCCATTCATCAGATGAATTAAATCAGAAATGGAAAGATATCTTATCTAAAGAAAAAAGACCCATCGTTGGTATTAATTGGCAAGGAAATCCAGAAATGGAAAAGAATTATCAAGGACGTTCAATCGCTCTAGAAGAGTTTTCAATAATTTCTTATCGCAATGACATCTCATTACTATCACTACAAAAAGGATTTGGTTCAGAGCAATTAGAAAAATGCTCATTTAAAAATAAGTTTGTTCAATGCCAGCAACAAATTGACTCCGCTTGGGATTTTCTTGAGAATGCTGCCATAATTGAGAACTGCGATTTAATTATTACTTGTGACACTTCTATTGCTCATTTAGCAGGAGGAATGGGCAAAAAAGTTTGGTTACTGCTAAGAAATATCCCTTATTGGACGTGGGGACTAGACAGGGAAAGTACATTTTGGTATCCCTCGATGAGGTTGTTTCGACAAAAAGAAAGGCACAACTGGCAAGGAGTTATGGAGAGAGTATCAAGTCAAATAAACATAGAAATTTAAGCTCGTGGTCTGTGAATCTGTTATTGGTTTGAAATCAAGAATCTGAGATAAGAAAAGTTGTTATAATGTAAGAAGATTAATTTAATCTATTCCTATATTTTGTAGTCGATTACTCCCACTTAATAAATCCACTAAAAATTCTAAGTTCAGAATCCTTTCTTAAAATGAAGAAATCATAGCATGTGAGAATATTGAAATCGTATGTGAAACTAACAAGAGACGATTAAGAACTAAAAACTTCTCAAAGAGAACATTGCCGTAGAAATATCGGGAGGAATTATTCATAGAAACTGATAATTTATAACACTGATCATGAAAAAACAATAATTTTAGGATAAGTAGTAATATGAGTGGTATCAAAAAATAGAAAAGTATAGATGGAGCAATCTACTGATAAAAATCAAGAGAAAAAGAAAGTGTATGAAGTAATTACATTCCCAGTTCCATTCCCTTTAAGCGAAAAACAAGAAAACATTAATATTAATTCTCCTGCTAAAACTTCTAAAGAAAAAATCATTAATCAAGCAATTAAGTATCATTCAAAAGGAAACATTTCACAAGCAGCAAAACATTATAAATATTTCATTAATGAAGGTTTCACTGATCACAGAGTCTTTTCAAATTATGGAATAATTTTAAAAGATTTAGGAAAAACAAAAGAAGCAGAATTTTCATTCCGTAAAGCAATTGAACTTAAACCTGATTACGCAGATGCGCATTACAATCTGGGAAATTTATTGAAAGATATTGGCAAATTAGAAGAAGCAGAATTTTCATTCCGTAAAGCAATTGAAATTAAACCTGATTACACAAAATCATATTATAATCTAGGAAATATATTGAGAGATATTGGTAAATTACAAGAAGCAAGATTATGTTCAGAAAAAATTATGTCTTTAAGATCATGGTCAATTTTAGGGTCATACAGTTTTAATTATGAGATGCAATTAGATTTATCTCATAAAGCATAAGTTTAGTAAAGATCTTGAAGACTTTATTATCTCTAAAATGAGACTCCTCTATAATTTTTTTTCTAATTAAAATATTTATTTGGAATATTTTGAATAAAAGATCTTGTGGAATATTAATATGATCGATTCTCCTAAGAATCTCATCAAAATAATCATAAGGTAATCTCGGATGATTTACATCAGCGATAGGCAAACCCTCTAAAATAATTTTATTACCAGATCTTTCTATTTTCATAGAATCATTATTAAGACTCATTCCTTTACAACAAATATGAATCCCAAGATTTTCAATATTAATTGAAAAAGGTATTGAAAATACTATAGTTTCTTCAGAAAAAAAGCCATAAGAAAAAAAACGATTTAATGGACTAGAATTATTATATGAATGTCTTATCTCACTATTTAGAGCAGGATAATTTGGAGTGCTTATTCCTTCCTCATTCGTAATAAAAGGCAAAGATCTTACTTGATGATTTACAAGCTCCCAGATAGGAGCAATAACTGAACTATTTCTAAAATTAACTGCTCTAGCATTCAAGAATTGGTTTTTAATAACTTCCTCCCAATTTCCTGCATGCCTTTCATCTAAATCAACTAAAGCATTCTTTTTAATTAATTTCTTTAAATTTGGACTAAATAAACTTAATCCTTTCTCAAATAATTCTGTTGTTTCTTTCCCGCCGGAACCCCATGAAAAGTTATCTTGGTAAAAATTAAAAAAATTCCTAATTTCCTGGTTATATTCTCTATCTTTTTTAATTCTTAATTTATTACCTTCTAAATCAATATCATCTTTTTTAATCAATAATTTTGATGGAGTAAAAATTCTCGCACTCAGACAGGGGTTAACAGAAAAAATACCTCTACCATATTCCCCTTCCTTTTGGCATACATTATCTGCTATACCACCAAGTCTACGAAATTCAGTAAGTAAAAAATCCCAATTATCGTCCATAAGAGATATTATCTTCATGCAATATAATTAGTTAATCAAAAAATTACAAAACTGGGAAAAATTTGAAGAGTAAAATCCCACGACCTTAGCAGAAGTATCAGTTCTAGGTTTGATAAAGCGAAAATCTTTCTACTTCATAAGCATAAAAATAAATTGAATTTATAGAGAAACGCATATTTCTATGATTTCTCCATAGAGACGTTGAGAAAATCACAAAACAAACCGGTGACAAAAAAAGAAGGTTTAAATGCCTCTTATTCCATAACCTCACGCCCAAAACATACCTATGAGAAAATCTACTTATTAGAGTATAAATACTATTTTGTAGACTTTAATTCCCACTCAATTGTTCTTACCCCAAATATCCCTTGTCATCCCAGTCCCACAATCAACCAATTTTCCCTCAATTTTCGTATGAAACACATAAGAAACATATTTGCCCTTTTATTGGTCCGTTTTAGACATTGATATAGACAATTGGTAAAGCATATTCCATCCTGTTTTCGTTTGGTGATTTTGTCCCCTTGTCCAATATCTCGACGTAGAAAAATAGTAAAAAACCTTACTTTTTATTCTCATATAAAAAGTTCAGAAATAACTTCTGACAAAAGAAAAGAAGATTCGAACTAGTAGTAAAATACTTGTAATCAAAGGGTAAAAAAATTATGAGCCCTGAGCCACAAGAATCAGGTAGGAGAGAAGACTCTGAAGTAACTACATTTCCAGTTCTATTTGGTTTAGAAGAAATACAAGAGAATATTTCTATTTCCACTAACACTTCTTCTAAACCTTCTAAAGAAAAATTAATTAATAAGGCTAGAAACTTACATAAACAAGGAAATATTCCAGAAGCAACAAAATATTATCAACAGTTAATCAATGAAGGATGTAATGATCACAGAATCTTTTCTAATTATGCAGCAATATTAAGTAATCTAGGCAAATTACAAGAAGCAGAATTCTCTACTCGCAAAGCAATTGAACTCAAACCTGATTTCGCAGAGGCGCATTCCAATCTGGGAACCATATTAAAAGATCTTGGCAACTTACAAGAAGCAGAATTATCTACTCGCAAAGCAATTGAATTCAAACCAGATTACGCAGATGCTCATTCCAATCTGGGCGCCATACTCCTTCAAAAAGGCGACTACAACTTATCCCTAAAATATTTTGCAGAAAGTGCTGAATTGCTTAGAGGGGAAAAAACTCAAAGAGACAATCAGATCAGATCAGAAATAATTAGTAAAGCTAAAATAGAACATGATATTGAACAATTTGAATATTTAGCATCACAAGGTTACGAGCCTAAAAAATTTACAGCTCTAGCCATTCTGTTTAAAAAAGTTTCCGCTGAAATTAATTGGCCATCTGAAACTAAATTAATTTCTCTAAATAATCATCATCAAAGTCTTTTACAAGGTAGTTATAATCGTCTCATACATACAATAGAGACACCTAAGTTAAGACAGGAAGCAGTTAATAATTCATTAAATGTTGAGAAAATTACAAATAATTATTTTGATCATGAGTTCGGATTAACTTACATTGATGATTTTTTGAGTCCTACAGCTCTGGAATCACTTCGTAAATTTTTACTGGGAAGTACAATTTGGTTTGAAGTCAAAAATAATGGATATCTTGGAGCATATTTTAAAGAAGGCTTAGCTAATCCTTTAATAATTCAAATAGCAAATGAATTAAGAACGAAGTTCCCAAAAATTTTCAAAAATCATCCAATTAATCAAATATGGGCGTACAAGTACGATAGTCGTGCTAAAAATAAAAATTCATCTCTCAAAGGCATCAATGTTCACGCAGATTTCGCAGCCGTAAATGTAAATTTTTGGATTACTCCTAACGAAGCAAACTTAAATTCTGAGTCTGGTGGATTAATCGTGTACGACATAGAAGCTCCAAAAGAGTGGGGTTTTAAAACTTTTAATAATGATGAGAAAAGAATCAGAAAAGAGCTAAACAAAAGTAAAGGAGGCACGAAAATTATTCCTTATAATGAAAATCGCGCTGTCGTTTTTAATTCAAATTTATTTCATGAAACTGATCACTATGAATTCAAAGAAGGGTATGAAAATCGTCGAATCAACATCACGATGTTATTTGGAATGAGAAGTAATAATCAGACTGATTAACTCTATAAATCCGCAAAGTTGCTATAATAGAATATAAACTAATCAAATTTAATTACAATCACTAGATTCTATAGACGTATCAATCCCATTCAATAGTTACTACCCCAAATATTTCTTATAATCCCTATCCCTACTTAACAAATTTTTTCTCAATTTTCGTGGAAAACGTATAAGGAGATAACTAAACCGATATCTAATGATTTTAAATTTTGATTTAGAAATTCCTTAATCAAATTACATCCTGTTTCGGTTAGATGATTTTCTCCTCTTGTTCTACTCCTCTACGTAGTGAAATTGTAAAAAGCTAAGATTCATAGCAACTTAACTGAAGACACATCGTTCATATATTTTAGAATTCATTAGTTTATAGACAAAAGCTAGTCTAAATTAAAATGAGATTGCTAGTTCAACAAAGAATCTGTGAGAGAAGAAGAAACAGAAAAAAAGAAAGTCAGCAAATTCACAACATTCCCAGTTCCATGGGAGTTAGGAGAAATTAAAAAAAATATTTCTCTTTTTACTAATAAAATAAATAAACTCCCAAAAGAGCAAGTAATTAATCAAGCATTTAAGTTTCATTCACAAGGCAATATTTTAGAAGCATCAAAATATTATCAATATTGTATCGATAAAGGTT
>QCHI01000017.1 GCA_003279655.1 Prochlorococcus sp. AG-402-A21
ACACCCTCACCAAATAGGTTCAAATTTCCTCTTCTGCTGATTAATCATTCTTCAATTTGAACATTTAGGAATCTCACCGCACTATCTTTCTTGGAAGGATTGATCTTAATCTTTGGTTGAAGGTTCATATTCTAACTTTTCTTCCTATGGGAGAGGGGGATGTCACATATATTACTTTCTTCTTTAATAGTAAAATAATGCTTAGTAAAAGCCTTTCAGCAATTGGATAAATCATTTTGAATATTCATATAATGTATCAAGAACTTTGCTGTTGATCTTGCGATTACGCTTCTGAGTTAAACTTTTTATAGTACAAAACTCCAGTTGAGAAAAGCTTTTAAAGGCTTTTCTTTGATATGGTACAACGTTTTCTCATCGTTTAGTACGGATATATGTACAACATGGCAAGGGCGTATGTTTCCCTTGTTCCAACCTTTTGAATTAGTTCTTGGATAAACATGACAAGATCTGACTAATGAATTTTCTCCAAACTCAAGTAATAACCATAGAAAAAGACCCCAATCAGGGGTCTTTGACTCTACTTAGGTGCTCTTGGTAGAGGGTCTGAGTGCCCTCGTCGGGACTTGAACCCGAGACCTCTCCCTTACCAAGGGAGTGCTCTACCGCTGAGCTACAAGGGCATGTGGAAAGAATGGGCCGGGTTGGATTTGAACCAACGTAGGCGTAGCCAGCGGATTTACAGTCCGCCCCCATTAACCACTCGGGCACCGACCCGATCCACTCGATGAGATTAACAGTAAACGGTGCCACTTTTATCGAATTTGTTGGTCCTTTGAGGTTGGAATCGATACGATCATGAAAGATGTTTAATTTGTCAGGAATATGGATCTTTTGCTAATTAATGGACCAAATTTGAATCTTGTTGGGAAAAGGGAACCAACTATTTATGGCTCGCAAACTTTAGAAGATATTCAAGAAGAGTTGTTGATTTTAGCTAGTGAACTTGATGCGAACCTCAAATTCTTTCAGAGTAATTCAGAAGGCGAGATGATTGATTGCATCCAAAACAGTGTTGGTTCTATTGACGGAATATTAATTAATGCTGGGGCTTATACACATACCTCAATTGCTCTTAGAGATGCTTTATTAGGAGTTGCTATTCCATATGTGGAAGTACATCTAAGTAACATTTACTCTAGGGAAGAATTTCGCCATAAATCATTTCTTTCAGATAAAGCTTTGGGCTTGGTTTGCGGTTTTGGTTCAAATAGTTATCAACTTGCCTTGCAAGGAATAATCTCCTTTTTAAAGCGAGTATGAGGAATTTATGGATAACTCAAAATATCAAGTTAGTGGGCAATCAAAGATTCGCTGGCTAATAAATAAAACTACTGAGGATTGGATAAATCTTGCAATCACTAATCCAATGGAAATACTTTTGGATCATGCACATTGTGAACGAAAGGCTGCCGGCGTAGCGCTACAACTTATGTTTCGCTATGTAAGCGAACCCGGGCTTTCAGAGGTCTTAAGTCCATTAGCACGAGAGGAGCTTGAACATTTTGAGAGGGTTTTGTCTATTTTAAAAGCGCGTGGAAGAAAACTTAGGAAATTGGCCTCACCCCCCTATGGATCAATTTTGGCAAAAAATATTTGCAAAGATGAACCATTACGAATGTTAGATAGCTTTCTGGTTGCCGGACTTATTGAGGCAAGGAGTCATGAAAGAATGAAATTATTGTCAACACATTCTCCTGATATTGAACTTCGCAATTTATATGCAGACTTACTAAAAAGCGAGGCTAGGCATTTTGGAATTTATTGGAAATTAGCAGATGAACGTTTTGATCGGAATATTCTTATTTCTAGGTTAGAAGCGTTAGCTAAGGTTGAATCTGATGCTTTAGTGAAAATGCATCATGAGCCAAGAATGCACAGTTAATTATTGCTTTGTAAGTAGAAAAAATTATCCAATCAAATGAAAGTTTTGACTATCACTGGCGTAGGTCCAGGAGATCCCTCATTATTAACTTTGGCAGCAGTTGATTCCATTCAAAAGTCAACAGTTGTTTCCTATCCTGTCTCAAATAGAGGTGGATACAGTCTTGCTGAAAAAATTGCTTCAAAGTGGATAACCAAAGATAAAAAAAAATTGCCTTTACTCTTCCCCATGGTTGACGACCCTAATACTTTAAAAAGGGCATGGCGAGTTGCTGGTAATGAATTAATGAGAATGATTGAAAAAGGTGAAAAAGTCGTTTTCCTTGCTCAAGGAGATATATCGATTTTTTCGACAGGTTCGTATCTTTCGAAGGAGTTAGAAAAACATCATCCAGATTGTCTTGTTAAATTAATTCCAGGAGTAACATCTTTTTCTGCAGCTGCCGCGAAAAGTAAATTACCACTTGCTTTTCAAGAGGAACAATTACTTGTAACACCTGTTCCAGACTCATATGAGAATCTAAAGGTTATTTTGTCGGATGCCGCATCAATGAAAAGGGTAGTTGTCTTGCTCAAACTTGGTAAGAAATGGCAATGGGTCAAACCTTTACTTGAAGAGCTAGACCTTTTAGAAAAGTCTATATTCGCAGAAAGAATAGGATTTTCAGATCAACAAATTGTTAGGGCATCTGATTTATCTTTAGGTTCTAGGCCATATTTTTCTTTACTATTGATACGACAAAGTTGGCCTTTGACAATGCCCTGAAAACTTTTAGTCGTATTTATTCAGCGCGTCTTCAAGTAGCTTTATTGCCTCATCAGGAGTGCTTGCTCTTACTAATTTATGGCGAAGAGTAGAGGCTCCTTGAAAACCTCTGCAAGTCCAATTCATATGTTTCCTAGCAATTAAAAGACCATGATTACCTTTCTTTGAGACGAGTAATTTAAGGTGCTCTAAAGATAAGTTGACTTTCATCTTTGCGTCAGGTGTTCTAAAAGTTTTTTTATTTTTAATCTCTTCATCAATTTGCCCAATCAGCCACGGAGCTCCCATGCTTGCTCTTCCTATCATTACCCCATCGGCTTTCGTAATCTCAAGACATTTAATAGCATCTCTAGAGTTTTTAATATCACCATTAGCAATGAGAGGTATATCTAATGACTCTTTGATTTTTGAAATAGCCTTCCAGTTGGCATTTCCAGAAAACCCTTGTCTTCTAGTTCGCCCATGAACAGTTATTAGTTGCGCTCCAGCGTCCTGAAGACCTAATGCAAAAGATATTGGATCACTGGTTGCTTCACACCACCCCAATCTTATTTTTACTGTTACTGGAATTGATATGGCTTGAGAAACCTTTTTGACTATTAATTGAGCAAGTTTTGGGTCTTTTAATAGAGCACTTCCTCCTCCTTTTCTGGCAATCTTTTTTACTGGGCAACCCATATTGATATCTATAAGAAATGCACCAGAGGATTCGGCTTTGATGGCAGCATCTATCATTGAGTCTGGTCGATGGTCAAAAAGTTGAACACCAATTGGTCCGATCTCTTCTGAAAGCTCAATTACTTTCTCTTCTCCATGACCTGATTCAAGACTTTTAGCATTTACCATTTCTGTAAAAAGTAAAGCATTTGGAGACCATCTACGAACAAATTTTCTGAATATTTGATCGCTTACACCTGCAAGTGGGGACTGAATAACTGGACATTCTATAGATCTAGAAGTCCCATTACCTGATAAAAAAATCGGAGATAACTCTTTCATCCTTAAAGTAGGTTTGGATATATTTCAGTCATTACAAAAAAATAAAGTTTTATTTGTTTCGCTTGTTTCAGAAAATAAGCAAAAAATACTTAATGATGCTTTTAAGGAAATGGGTACTTGCAGGAAAGTCACCAAAATCAAAAGGATTGACATCATAGATGGTTTAGTAGTTAATGAATCCCTTTTTTTTTGGGTCAATCTTTTTAGGGTAGTTTGATTTCTAAATCTCATTTTGGAAGCGAATGCTTTGCTCATACTTGTAGTATGAAGAATTAATCTTGATTTTGACCTATAAAGGTTAAATAATCTTATGAAAGGTAGAGAAATTTGGCGCTACCAATAGTCGCAATAATTGGACGCCCGAATGTTGGGAAATCTACATTGGTTAATCGCCTATGTCAGAGTAGAGAAGCCATTGTTCATGATGAGCCAGGGGTTACTAGAGATAGAACTTATCAAGATGGATTTTGGAGGGATAGAGATTTTAAAGTTGTAGATACTGGAGGTTTGGTTTTTGATGACGATAGTGAGTTCCTTCCTGAAATAAGAGAGCAAGCTAATCTTGCACTTGAAGAAGCTGTCGTTGCATTGGTAATTGTTGATGGTCAGGCGGGAGTCACTACCGCTGATGAATCGATTGCTGAATTCTTGAGGTCTCATTCTTGTAAAACACTAGTAGTGGTTAACAAATGTGAATCGCCCGAACAAGGGTTAGCAATGGCTGCTGAATTTTGGAAGCTTGGTCTTGGTGAACCCTACCCAATTTCTGCCATTCATGGAGTAGGGACAGGTGATCTTCTTGATCATGTAGTCACTTTGTTCCCATCTAAAGATTTAGATGAAGTTAGTGATTCTCCAGTCCAACTGGCAATTATTGGGAGACCAAATGTAGGCAAGTCAAGTCTTCTTAATTCTATTTGTGGAGAGACAAGAGCTATTGTTAGTTCGATTAGGGGTACGACGCGAGATACGATTGATACTCGAATAACTCATCAGGATAAACAATGGAAATTAGTTGATACGGCGGGAATACGTAGACGTAGAAGTGTTAATTATGGACCTGAGTTCTTTGGTATTAATCGCAGTTTTAAGGCGATAGAAAGGAGTGATGTTTGTGTTTTGGTTATAGATGCTTTAGATGGCGTCACAGAACAAGATCAAAGACTTGCAGGTAGAATTGAGCAAGAAGGAAGAGCTTGTTTGATTGTCGTTAATAAATGGGACGCTGTCGAAAAAGATAGTCACACAATGTCTGCAATGGAAAAAGACATTCGATCAAAGTTATATTTTCTAGATTGGGCCGAGATGCTTTTTACATCTGCTCTTACGGGACAAAGAGTAGAAGGAATTTTTGCATTAGCTACTTTGGCAGTTGATCAGAATAGAAGAAGGGTTAGTACATCAGTTGTTAATGAGGTCCTTACTGAGGCATTAAAATGGAGAAGTCCTCCTACCACTAGAGGTGGAAAACAAGGGCGTCTTTATTATGGGACTCAAGTAGCTATTAATCCTCCAAGTTTTACGCTTTTTGTGAATGAACCTAAATTGTTTGGAGAAACTTATCGAAGATATATTGAGAGACAAATTAGAGAAGGCTTGGGTTTTGAAGGGACGCCAATAAAATTGTTTTGGAGAGGGAAACAGCAACGCGATGTCGAAAAAGATTTAGCACGCCAACAGAGAGGGGCTCGAAATTAGTAATTATTATGGATTGGCTAAAAAAGATTCCAATTGGTCAATATGTTTCTGGGAAATCTAGCTGGCTTCGTAGTATTGATCCTCGAATTAAACTCTCCTGGATCTTGTTGTTTTTGTTAACTCCAATTTTGGCTAACTCCATCTGGAGAATTTCAACAGCTTTTGTTCTTTTATTAATTACATTTCTTAGTTCGCTGCCTCCACGTATTTGGTGGAGATCTCTAGTTTTTGTGTTGGTTTTCTCTTTGATTATTGGATCCTTATCGATTGTTTTGCCTGCGAGTGAAACATCAAGTGAATTGACCATAAGATCACCTAATGAAATACCTGGAGCAATTATTTTGACTCGATCATGGGAGATCTTGAGGTTGGGGCCATTTAACTTCGGGGGTATTTCACTAGGACCATTAATCGTCGATCGTCGCTCAGCCGAATTAGGTATTAAAACTTCGACTCTAATTTTTACTGTTATTCACAGTGTAAATTTAATGTTAATTACAACCCCTCCTGAAGATCTTGTTTGGGCAATAAGGTGGTTTTTTTTACCTCTAACTTTATTGGGAGTTCCGCTGGAAAAATTGTCGTTTCAACTCCTTTTGGCTTTACGATTTTTACCTTTAGTTCAAGAAGAACTCCAAAATCTCTTTCGCTCAATTGGTGTGAGGGCAATTGATTTTAGGAAATTGGGATTTAAGAGTTTTTTAGGTTTGATTGTTTCTCTAGGCGAAAGACTTTTGTCAAATATTTTGCTGAGGGCAGAACAGGGAGCGGACTCTTTAATGTCAAGAGAAGGGCTTTGGTTATCATCACAACAATTAAGACCTTGCATTGTTTTTGATTCTAGATATTTCTGGATTAATTTAGGTTCGATTTTTTTGCTTTTGATAGCTATTATCTTACGTTGTCTGTATGGTACGTCTTAATTAAAAAAACTGAGATTTGAACGCTGAACGCTATCTAAATCATCCAACTTTTGGAATGTTATATCTAGTGTCACCGGCAAGTAATGGTAGAGATGTATATGCAACTTTATATGCACAGAAAATATTTTTTTTAGTTACCTTGCAACCAAGGGGAGCCGCTTTTGAAGTTATTCCTTATATGGATGCTCGGCATTATTCAGAAATGCATTTGTCTAAATGTAAGAGAGAAAAATCCTCTGAATTGGACGTTTGGCAGGAATTGTTTAATCAAACTTTTATGTGATTTGATTTTGATTGGTTCTACTGAATTTAATATAATAAAAGAATCATTACCCTTAGGGGTTAGTTTGCTTGCAATTAGTAAGGGGCATCATCAAGAATCCATTCGTAAACTTTCTGGTTTTGGTCAGTTGGATTTTGGAGAAAGTCGTTTACAAGAGGCTATTCCAAAAAAAAACGAGCTGAATGATCTGAAACAACTTCGATGGCATTTTGTAGGTACATTGCAGAAAAATAAAGTTAGAGGGGTGGTTAAAGAATTTGACTTTATTCATTCTGTTGATTCTTTGTCTTTGCTTGAACGAATTTCTAGAATTTCAGAAGAAGAGAATAAAACTCCGAATATATTCTTACAAGTAAAATTTCGTGATGACCCGAAAAAGAGGGGGTTTTTAAAACAAGATCTTTTGCACAGTTGGTCCAAAGTTATTTCTTTGAACAATATTAATTTGATTGGACTAATGACAATTCCACCAATAGCTCTTGATTTTTCTCAAAGAAAAGATTTGTTTTGTGAATGTAGAAATTTTGCAAATCATTTAAGATTAAAGGATTGCTCAATGGGAATGAGCAATGATTGGAAAGAGGCTATTGAAGGGGGCGCTACTTGGATTCGTTTAGGTTCTCGCTTGTTTGGAAATCGTAAGATTTAGATAAATTATAGAAGATATGAAAAAAACCATAAAAAAGCTTGCCCCTTAAGATAAGGAACGTTATTTAAGTATATGGTTCATCCTTCAGTTGTTGAAGATGTATCGATTGTTGGCTTATCCAACTTTATTAACAAATTATCCCGAGAGGATTAACTGGTGTCGCTTATTTCCCGTCTTCGTGCTGTCGTCGCTGGTGATGACTTTTTAGATAGTGATTTTGATGACCTCGATTACGAAACAAGTGATGACTTTGAAAAATTCAATAGAGCCAGTAAAGAAGGAAGTGGAGAAATGACAACTGTCTCTCAGAGTCATCCTTTCAATGGAAGAAATGGATTTGCCCCTTCAAATGTCATTGGTATGCCTGGGATCTCGACAAATGATTCCGAAGTTAGCTTGATGGAACCACGTAGCTTTGATGAAATGCCAAGAGTAATTCAAGCTTTGCGAGAGCGTAAAACAGTTATTTTGAATCTGACAATGATGGAGCCTGATCAGGCTCAAAGAGCAGTTGATTTCGTCGCAGGTGGAACATTTGCAATCGATGGACATCAAGAAAGAGTTGGGGAAAGTATTTTCCTGTTTGCACCTTCATGCGTAACTGTAACTAATTCCTTTCAAGAAGAGGCTTCTCCTTCAAGTGTAAGCACTAAAGGAGCTGACTTGATTCCTAAGGAGTCTTCGCCTGCACCAGAGCCTGCTTGGGGGGAGACAGTCGCTACAGCTCTTTGAAGATTAAATAGATTGGAAGTCTCTATTGGGATAATTGGCCTTGGCAATATGGCGAAAGCCATTATTTCACCTCTAATTAAAAGAGGTGAATACCAACCTAAAAATGTTTTAGCGATTGTTGGTAAAAGCTCAAGTATTCCCTCTGCATTAAGTGATCTTTCAAAGGGAGTAAAAGTTGTATCTAGTGGAGATTCTTTGTCTAGAGAAGTATGGAATGCTCCTTTAAAAATATTGGCTGTAAAACCTCAACAATTCGGCAATATCAAAGAATTTCCCTCATCGTTGCAATCAAATGATCAGTTTCCTAAGCCCTTATTGATTTCAGTTTTAGCCGGCATAACATTAAGAAGTCTTAAAAAGGCTTTTCCTGGTCATACTTGTGTAAGAGCAGTTCCGAATACCCCTTCTCTTGTCGGTGAGGGGCTTACCGGGTTGGCTTGGGAAGATGATATAACTTTGGACCAAAAGATAGCAGTTAGAAAGATTTTTGAACCTATCAGTGAGATTTTTGAGTTACAGGAGCGAAAGCTAGATTCCTTTTTGGCTTTGACTTCTTCAGGCCCTGCATATATCGCTTTAGTTGCTGAAGCCATGGCTGATGGGGCTGTCGCTGCAGGATTGCCAAGGGACTTATCTAATCAATTAGCTCATAAAACCCTTTCCGGGACTGCGTCTCTACTAAGAGAAAAAAGTTTACATCCTGCTGAACTTAAAGATTTGGTTGCCTCTCCTGCAGGGACAACAATCAGTGCTCTTCGACACCTTGAACTTGCGGGCTTGAGATCTGCCTTGATTGAAGCAGTTGTTTTAGCAGCTCAGAAGAGTCGTCAATTGGCTGAAGAGTTTTCGAGTTAGATGACCTAAGTACGTTTGTATAGAGAGTTTCAAGTGAGTCAATATTTTGTTGAAGTGTATATTTTTCTTCTACTCTCAAGCGTGCACGTCTACCCAATTCTTTCGTAAGTACGGGCTGATCGCGTAAAACTGGTAAAAGGGTCCTTAATTGAGAAGTAACTCCTTCAGTATTAAGTATTATTCCTGCACCATTTTTAAGGACTTCTCCATCTGCTCCAGCATCTGTCGCGACACACGCAGTTCCAGTTGCCATGGCTTCGAGCAAGGCGATAGATAATCCCTCTACAAGACTTGGAAGTATAAAAACTTCAGCGATTTGTAGAAGAGCGACTCTTTTATTTTGATCGGCTTCGTATCCCCACCAAACCACATTATCTTCTTTATTGAAGATTGAATGATTTTCGAGTGTTGGCCTTAGTGGGCCATCTCCTACTATTACTAGTCGACATCTTTTTGGTTGGACAAATCTCCATGCACGTAGTAAAGCCTCAACATTTTTTTCAGAAGCTATTCTGCCCATATAGATAAATATTCTTTCAGAACCAAGCTTTTTCCTTATTTCAAGTTGAAGTTCGTTTTGAGAATTACTTGGTTTAAGAGGGTTCCATTTCTTTATGTCAATTCCATTAGGGATAACTTCTAGTTTGCGCTCTTTTACGCCTAGTTTTGCAAGAACCTCTGCTTGCAAATCTGAAAAAACAATTACTTTGTCATACTTGGCTAATGATGGAGCATAAAGTTGGTAAGTAAGTTGCTGTGTATTGGCAGTAAGATTTCTGAGTTTTGAATCGAAAGCTGGATGAAAAGTTGCGATCAAAGGTAAATTAAGTTGATGACAAAGCTCAGGCAGTCGAAAATCCAAAGGAGAAAGAGTCAGGCTTGCATGGACTAAATCAGGTTTAAGTCTTGAGAGAGATTCTCTAAGCTCTCGTTGGGCATTTAAAGAAGGGATCGTATAAACCTGAGATTTAATTAAGTAAGGAAGACTTACATCAGGATCATTAGCAAGTAATGAAGTTTTATTATTCCCATCTCTCTTTGGGTTATCAAAGTGAATAAAACTTGTTTGATATCCTCTTTCTCTAAGCTCTTCAGTTGTGCTAAGCCCGTAACAGACGTTCCCGCAAAAAGGTGTTTTTTTGCCTAGCCAGGCGATATGGGTCAAACTTTAAAAAACCGGTATTTCAAACTAGCAGCTATCATATATTTCTTCTCAAACTATTATTAATAGTTAAATAATTTATAAATAAGATTTTTTAAAGCAAAAACTTTTTTAAATATATTCTCCTAATTAGTATTTAGATCATTACTAATTATTACTTCTCTAATCATTTGAAGAGATGTAATTCTTCTTTGTAAGTGAGTTTCAATCCAGATTTCAACAATTTTCAATAGTTTTAGCCAGACATTTTTAGGACCTAATAATTTCCCATTACTGTGAAAAGGTACTTTTTCTAGTAATAATCTCTGAAGTAAAGCAAGTTCAGATGGATTTAGCTCGGTTTTTGCATTAGGTGTTGTTCCTATAGCAAAACCTTCTTCAGGAATAAAGCTGCATTTCCAGCTCCATTCTCCAATAGGTGGTATCAGGCTGGAGCCAGATTGACAACAGTTTTGAAGTGGTAAGCAATATCCGCCTAGGGCTAATAAATGAATACATGACTGAACGCTTATTGCTAAAGCTTCTAATGAATCAAACTCTTTTTTGTGTAAATCATCTAGTCTATTTAAATGGATTAGAACCAGTTTGAGTAAGTCTTTTTGAGGGTTTTCATCTCCAACCATAATCATTACTAGCTCTGCAATCGCTTGTGCTGCTGAGAGAATTTCGATGTTTTTCCCAAGATTCCCATAACTCTTAAGAATTTTTATTTGTGTAACTCGCCTAAGATTTTTTTTTCCGACTATATGTAAATCTAAAAAATTAAAAGGAGATGTTGCTCCAAGTCTACTTTTGGGTTTTCTTGCTCCAGGTATTGCAAGACGAGATATTCCATTTTCTTCACTAAGTATGGTTAGAAGCCTGTCATTCTCACCTAGAGGTCCAACTTTTAAAGACAGCCCTTTCATTCTTTGAGTTAAACTCATTACTCCTTTTTCTTTTGTTCTTGGGTGATTTCAAAACCAAAACTTGTTCCTATATATGTTGATCCTGCTTCAATGATCTCTATTGCTTGATTTAAAGTTTTAATACCTCCAACAGTTTTAATTGAGCAGCGATTATTAACAATTTTAGAGACATGATTAGTTTGATTCTTTGTGACAGTTGAACCAAAACCATTGCCTATTTGAATCCCATTTGAGCCCGCATCAATTAAAGCATCTATTGCTATGGAAAGTTTTGAAGAATTTAAGAGTGTATTTGAATCAATTATTACTCTCACTGGAATATCAAGTTCACTTATTTGATTTATTTCCTCAGCAAAAAGTTCGATATTTCCTTCTTTTAATGCAAAATAATTTGGAACAAGATCTAACTCTTCTGCTCCTTTTTCGATTGCATACTCTGCTTCTTTTAGTTTGTTAGATGTTGGGATAAACCCAAAAGGAAAGGCAATTACTGAGATTAATTTTGTACTACTTTTATTACCTAACCTTTCACGCGCAATTGGTAAATGAGAAAGACTTGTGCATAAACCTGCAAAGCCATTTTGCTTGGATGCATCACAAACCTGAATAATCATTTCTTTATCAAAATGAGGATTTAAGGCTGCTTGATAAATCACATTAGAAATATTGGCATGAGCTTCTTGCAAGCTGTTGTTACTCATTTGTCTGGTATCTAAACTTTTTCTTGGATTACGCCATATCCTCCGTGATTTCTCTTGTAGATAACTTGTAAAGCTGACCCTTTTGCCTCTCTAAATAAATAGAAGTCATGGTCAATTAGGTCTAATTGGACTCTTGCTTGCTCAATCGTCATAGGATCCATCTCGAAATATTTGCGTCTTACTCCTGGGTTAGGTAAATGTGGTTCTTTGCCTTCAATGAGTGAATGATCTGAGGAAGAATAATTTTGAGTTTCTTCGTTTTGAATTGATTTTGTTGACTGATTATTATGGACATTATGACTATTATGTCGCTCTTTATACTTACGTAATTGTCGTGCAAGTTTATTTGCCACCAGGTCGATGCTTGCATAGAGATTTTCACTTCTTTCTTGCGCTCTTATTACGGTGCCGTTTGCGAAAACAGTCACCTCGGCTGTTTGTTGAGGCACTCGAGGATTTCGAGCAACTGAGAGGTGTACATCTGCTTCTTGCACCATTTCTTGGAAATTGTGAGTCGCTTTATCAATTTTTGTTTTGGTGTAATCACGAAGTGATGGAGTTAATTCAAGATTGCGTCCATGAATAAGAAGCTTCATTCTGTTTCGCCTGAGTCAGGGCCTAATAGCAACTTAGATCTAACCCCTCAACTTGCACAATCTTCTTCCGCTTTTCTTTTTGAACCTAAAAATATTGTGCCATTTGAGACAGCGTTGGGTTGGCAGAAGAATTTTCAACAAAGCCTTATAAAGGAGCCGTTTTCACCACAAGCAGTATGGTTCCTTGAACATTTTTCTTGCTTCACTATAGGCAGAGGTAGTGACAAAAAAAATTTATTATTTGAGATAAATAAATCTCCTTTGCCCGTTTTTAGAATTGATAGAGGAGGTGAAGTCACGCATCACATGCCTGGGCAGATCGTTGGATACCTGGTTTTAAATTTAAGTCTTCACCAAAAAGATTTATCTTGGTATTTGAGAGAATTGGAACAAGTTTTGATTGATGTTCTTGACTTGTTGGGGATAGAGGGGAAGAGGGTAGACGGCTTAACAGGAGTTTGGTGTGAAGATAAAAAGGTTGGTTCAATAGGAATTGGTTGCAAGAGATGGGTTACTCAACATGGATTTTCACTAAATGTAGATTGTGATCTTATTGGTTTTGAGAAGATAATTCCATGTGGACTGGATAAAGTTAAATTAGGTAAATTGAGTGATTGGATACCTGGCATCAAAGTCTGTGACGTTAAGCCTCTTTTAAGAGAATCTGTGAAAAGACGTTTTAAATTGAACTGGGAAAACTTATAAATATTACTAAAAAAAATAAAAAATCATTTTTCTTGCTATGACAAAAAAGAACTCACAAAAAAATATATTTGCTTCTAAAGATGCTTTGGCTTGTTGGATCCCTAATAGAAAAGAGGAACAAGTAATTAGTAGAAGATCTCATCTTGATAAGATTACTCAAGTTGATGAGATTTGGGAACTATTAAAAGTTCAGTTGGGCGATGTATTAGCAGTTGATGCTCCACATGCTTTCCACCCAGAAAGCTTTACATATAAAGAACTTGCTGAAAATATTTCTAAGGCAGCATTTTGCTTTGATCAGATCGGGGTAGGCCCTGATGATGTGGTCGCTCTTTTTGCAGAAAATAGTCCTAGATGGCTCATTGCCGATCAAGGTCTTATGCGAATAGGTGCAGCAGATTCTGTTAGAGGTGCGACTGCTCCGCCAAGTGAGCTTAGATATATTCTTGAGGATTCAAATGCGGTTGGACTGATTGTTCAAAACTCAGATGTCTGGGATAAACTTTCGCTTAATGATGCTCAAAAAAATAATTTGAAATTTGTTCTTCAACTTGAGGGTAAAGCTTGTGAAGGCGTTATTGAATGGGAGAGTTTTTTGAAGAAAGGGTTGAATAAAGAGAATGAAAATCAACGGGAGAAAATAATTGAGAAGCGACCAACAAGAATAGCAACTATTTTATATACCTCTGGAACGACAGGTAGACCCAAAGGCGTTCCACTAACACACTCTAATTTATTACATCAAATTAGGTCTCTTGCTTGCGTGGCGAACCCTTCTCCAGGTGCACCAGTATTAAGTGTTTTACCAATTTGGCATTCATATGAACGTAGTGCTGAATATTATTTTTTTTCTTGTGGTTGTACTCAAAGTTATACATCAATAAGGCATTTAAAGGAAGATTTGCCAAGGGTTAAGCCAATAGTAATGGCAACAGTTCCAAGACTTTGGGAGTCAATAAAGCTAGGGTTTGAGGACGCTGTTGATAAAATGCCAAGATTGAGAAAGACCTTGATAAAAAGTGCGATTTCTAATAGTAAGGCATATAAATTGGCTCGAAGAAAACGTTATTCTTTAACTATTGATAGTGTATCTAGTTTAGAACAAACTATCTCTTTTATAGAGATTCTTATACGTTACCCAATTCATAGACTTTCCTCTATTTACTTATGGCCAAAAATCCTTACCAAGATTTGTGGAGGAAGATTGAGATTCCCAATTAGTGGTGGAGGAGCAATCGCTACGCATATTGATTCTTTCTTTGAAGCTTTAGGTGTTGAATTATTAGTTGGTTATGGTTTGACGGAGACTAGTCCAGTCCTCACATGTAGAAGACCTTGGAGAAATATACGTGGAGGCGCAGGTCAACCTTTACCAGAGACTGAGATAAAAATTGTAGATCCAGAAACATTCCAAATAAAAAAGCTGCGTCAAAAAGGCTTGGTTCTTGCTCGTGGTCCTCAAATAATGTCTGGTTATTTAGGAAAACGATCAGAATCGAAGAAGGTTTTAGATTCTGGTGGCTGGTTTAACACTGGAGATTTAGGGATGTTGCTAGCTGATGGATCCTTAATCCTGACTGGAAGAGCAAAAGATACGATTGTGCTAAGTAGTGGAGAAAATATTGAGCCTGGCCCTTTGGAGGAATGCTTGATTGCAAGTCCATTGATTGAACAAGCTTTGTTATTGGGTCAAGATCAAAAACATCTTGCTGCTTTGATTGTTCCAAGAATTGATCACGTAAAAGCATGGCAGGCAGAAAGGGGTGTGAATTCACAAGTTGTTCTTGGACTATCCCCTGAAAATAATGAATTAAGACAATCTCTAAGATTGGAAATGAATAAAGTTCTTGCAAATCGTCTTGCATCTAGGAGAGAAGAGAGATTATTTGAAATTGCTTTAGTAGAGCCATTTACAATAGAAAATGGTTTGTTAACGCAAACTCTTAAGCAAAAACGTGAAAAAATTATTCAGCGTGATTTGAAGCTCGTAAATGAAATATATGGTTTGTAATTTGTTTGTTTGGCCAATTAAATTGACCAATACTCTATTTTACTGAGAGCCTATGGTTCTAATCATAATTTATTGATCAGGTGGATTCAATTTCTATAAAACGTTCAATTACGGTCAGAGCAGTTGTAACACCTTCATGGAAAGAAGAGGCTGAGCGCGAATTAAGTAATGCAATATCAGCAATAGATCAGCAACTTGGTGAATTAGAAAAAGAAGGACAACAAATTGTTGATGGTATTAGACGTCAGAGCTCTAATCCCCTTGACCCAAGAGTTCAAGAGCAAGTCGCTCAAGTTCAGAACCAAGTTGCTTCTAAGAGATCAGAATTCGAAGAACAAAAAAGAAATCTTCTGTTACAGCAATCTCAAGTTCGTGAATTAGATATGGAACAAATCGTCGAGCAAGGACAAATTGACAGTTTTTGTGATTTAAAAGTTGGTGATAACTTAGTCAGTAAAATGGGTATGAGTATTTTGGTAAGAGATGGCGTAGTAGAGGCAATTGATCAAGTTTGAAATTTGGTCCAACTACAATTTATCCAATAAACAATTTTTGATATTAAGAAGAAATCCACATAAAAAAAACTATCGTTGTAAGGACACTCATGTAGAACTAACATTGGTATGTATTGATACTTGCAAAGCTTCTAGATAGAAAATTTTGAAGCATTGCTACCAACTCTCCATAAAGGAAATAGGAACAAATTATGGCCACTCATGACATTTTTATGCCTGCTTTAAGTTCAACAATGACTGAGGGAAAAATAGTTGAGTGGCTAAAAAAACCTGGAGATAAAGTTGAGAGAGGTGAGTCAGTTTTAGTTGTTGAGTCAGATAAAGCTGATATGGATGTTGAGTCTTTCCAAGATGGCTTTCTAGCATCCATTGTGATGCCTGCTGGAAGCTCTGCACCTGTTGGAGAGACAATTGGATTGATTGTTGAGACGGAAGATGAGATCGCAGCGGCTCAAGCTAATGCACCTTCTCCTTCCCCTCAATCAGTAACTCAAGAAAAAGAGAGTTCATCGTCTCAAGTTCAAGAAAAACCAGCCTCTGTTGACTCTCCAAAAGCAACAGTCATTACAAAGGTATCTCCTGCACCTCTTGTTTCAGAATCCTCTGTAAATCATCAGGATCAGTTTTTAAATGATGGTCGAATAATCGCTTCTCCAAGAGCTAAAAAACTTGCTTCTCAAATGGGAGTCGATTTGGCAACTATTAGGGGCTCAGGACCTCATGGACGGATACAAGCTGAGGATGTTCAAAGTGCAAAAGGGCAACCCATAAGCGTTCCTTGGATTGCTGAAAGCAATGCTCCAGCGAAAATTGTTTCTGATGTGCCTCGCATAGAAAAAAAATCTGTTGACTCTGTTAAGCCACCTGCTCCAGGAAAAAGTTTTGGATCCAGAGGTGAAACAATTGCATTCAATACTCTTCAACAAGCTGTAAATCGGAACATGGAGGAAAGCTTAAATACTCCTTGTTTTAGAGTCGGATATTCAATTATTACTGATGAATTGGATGACCTTTATAAACAAGTTAAACCTAATGGAGTAACTATGACTGCTTTACTTGCTAAAGCAGTTGGATTAACCCTCGCTAGGCACCCCCAGGTGAATGCAGCTTTTAGTTCCGAGGGGATTGCCTATCCTTCACAAATAAATGTAGCCGTTGCAGTTGCGATGGAGGACGGAGGGTTGATAACTCCAGTGCTGCAAAATGCTGACAAGACTAGTCTTTCTGATTTATCCCTACAATGGGCTGATCTTGTTAAGCGTGCGAGGAACAAGCAATTAGAACCTCAAGAATACAGCAGCGGTACGTTTACACTCTCTAATCTAGGTATGTTTGGTGTGGATCGTTTTGATGCAATTCTGCCCCCTGGGACTGGAGGAATTTTAGCCGTAGGATCTTCCTTGTCTAAAGTTGTTGCTTCTAAAGATGGTTCGATTTCAATCAAAAAACAGATGCAAGTAAATCTTACCGCTGATCATAGAGTGATCTATGGGGCTGATGGAGCACTCTTCCTGAAGGATTTGGCATATTTGATCGAAAAGAACCCTTGCAGCCTCTCGTCTTGAGTTTGAATTAGTCGAACCACAAGTGATTTTTTCTTACTTTAATCTGATTTGATGTGTTAGATCAAAAAGATAATCTTTTAAGCTCCTATAACTATGATTTACCAAATGACTTAATTGCTCAATCACCTACCGAGAGTAGGCATGATGCGAAAATGATGATTGTTAAAGATGGGCTGGATGAGTCTTTAAACCTTGTGCATGCAAAAGTATGGGCCATAAAGGATATCTTGAAGAGCGGTGACCTTTTGGTTGTTAATAATACTCGAGTGATCAAGGCAAGATTGAAAATTCGATTATCAGGAGGAGGTTTAGGTGAATTGTTGTTAATGGAACCAAGGGGAAATGGGCAATGGCTTTGTTTAGCTCGTCCTGCTAGGCGTATGAGAAGAGGTGATCAATTATGGTTGGAAAAGTCTCCAAATGATTCTTTATGTTTAAAGGTTATTGATAAAGATGAGAGCACAGGCGGAAGAATTATTCAATTTCCTAATAAGTTTACTAGTAGGATCGAAATGGAAAATTTACTTGATTTATATGGCGAAGTCCCATTACCTCCCTATATAGATAAGGACAAATCTAGTGGGCATGAGGAAAGATATCAGACTAGATTTGCTTCGAAGCCAGGAGCTATTGCTGCTCCCACAGCGGGCTTGCATCTAAGTGATGAACTTATAGAAATCTTAAAAATCAGAGGTATTAGAATTGCACAAATCACTTTGCATGTCGGCTTAGGAACTTTTAGACCATTAGAGAAAGAAGATCTATCTCAGTTGCATTTACATAGTGAGTGGATAGAGGTTACTGAAGAGACCACCAAAGCGATAACTAATTGTAAGGCAGATGGGGGGAAAGTCTTTGCTGTTGGCACTACAAGTGTGAGAGCACTTGAGGCTGCTTACCTTTCAGGAAGAGGTACTTTGAAGCCGTATGAGGGTAAAGTGAATTTGGTAATTAAACCAGGATTTAAATTTTCCGTTATTGACGGATTGCTCACTAATTTCCACCTACCTAAAAGTTCCTTGTTATTGTTAGTTAGCGCTTTAATTGGTCGAAAACGTATGTTAAAACTTTATAAACATGCTATTTCTAATAAATATCGATTTTTCTCCTATGGAGACGCGATGTTGATAACACCGGAGTCAGTTATATAAATTCAAAAGTCAAGCTAATGATGGCTCTTTAATAACTCCTGTAGGAACATTTTCAAACATTACGGACGAAATATATCTTTCGGCAAGGTCAGGTAGAACTACAACGATTGTCTTTCCTGAGAACTCTTCTTTTTCGGCTAGTCTTAAAGCCACGGCTGCAGCGGCACCACATGATATGCCAACTAGTAGACCTTCTTCTTGTGCTAAACGTAATGCCATTGCAATAGACTCATCATTAGAGACTTGCTCAACTTGATCGACTACGGATAAGTCAAGATTTTTAGGAATAAACCCAGCTCCAATCCCCTGAATTTTGTGAGGGCCGGGTTTCACTTCTTCTCCATTGAGAGTTTGTGTTATTACTGGGCTATGTGTGGGCTCTACGGCAACAGATAATAATGAATGATTTTTTTCTTGTTTTATGAAACGAGAAACACCTGTTATTGTGCCACCTGTTCCGACACCAGAGACTAAAACATCAATTTGGCCATCGGTATCATCCCAAATTTCAGGACCTGTCGTTTTGAAATGTATTTCTGGATTAGCTGGATTATCAAATTGTCCTGGCATGTAGTATTTTTTGGGGTCGCTATCTGCTATTTCCTTTGCTTTCGCAATGGCGCCAGGCATTCCTTTTGCTGCTTCAGTAAGGATTAATTCCGCACCAAGAACAGCCATCATTCTCCGACGTTCAATGGACATGGACTCAGGCATAGTGAGGATTAACTTATAACCTCTAGCAGCAGCTGTATAAGCAAGGGCTATTCCAGTATTCCCAGATGTTGGTTCAATAATGACTTTATCTTTGTTGAGTAAACCTTTCTTTTCAGCATCCCAGATCATATTCGCTCCAATTCTACATTTGACGCTGTAGGCAGGGTTGCGGCCTTCTATCTTTGCTAGTACTGTTGCTTTTGCGTTTTTTGTAATCGAATTAAGCTTAACTAATGGTGTATGACCAATAGCAAAACTATTGTCTTCATAGATTCTGGACATTTTTTAAATGACTTAATTAACTAGTACTCTAAATCTATATAAGAATTTCGGTAATTGGTTATTTAGATAATCTTTATTAGTTATTTTTTTATATTACTGAATTAAATCTTGACCATAATTCGTCTTCATTTTCTAGCCCTACTGACACTCTTAATAAGTGTGCCGAGACGCCACAACTTTCAGCCCATTTCAATTCTTTAAAGTGAGCCAACTGAACATATGGACAAACCAATGTAAAATTTGTACCTAAACTTGGCCCTTTGTTTAATCTTAATGAATCATAAACTCTTTTTGATTCTTCAATCCCCCCTTTAAGTTCAAACGATAATAGACATCCATAACCTCCTCCTTTCTTTAAAAGCGAATTAAAATTTTTACAATATTGAGGATGTAAAACCTTTGAAATTTCTTTTTTTGTTTCTAAGTTTTCTTTCAGCTTTAAGCAAGATTTATTTAACCTTTTTAAGCGATCCTTTACGTCTCTACTAGTTAACTCCAACTCAATAGAATCTGAATCAGATAGTGTAGATAATGCAACTTTAGGAATTATCTCAGTTAATTCTTTTTTCCATTTAGAGTATGGGCTGATGACAGTACTGCCAGCAAGAATATCTCCTCTTCCAGCAAAACTTTTTGTAAGAGAACTAAAAATCACATCTGCGTAAGGAGTTAGGTGAACATTTATAGATGAACCGATGGTATCGTCAACAATGACAGGGATGTTTTTTTCTTTAGCTAATTTTGAAACAGATATGAGGTCAGCACATTGCAATAAAGGGTTGCTAGGTATTTCTATGATTAACGCAGCGGGATCCTTTTTGTTGATCTCTTCTTTTATATGACTTAATTTTGTTTGTATAATGAGATCGCTCCCTTGGAAAATAACCTGAGGCAGTTTGAGTACATCAACATATGGGAAGCCTATTTGAAGGGTCGAAGAAGTTCCTTTGATACAATTTATCGCTGAAAGAATAGTCGTTAATGCAGCCATTCCTGAACGATGTAGTCGTATTAGACTATTATCACAATCATATATATTTGCTAAGCGTTTAATAAGTTCCTCTCTGGCGCAATGGCCATCTGAAGTGAGAGGCTTTTTCTCTTTCCCAAGAGCTATTGCCGCTTCACGTGACGATAATCCAAGACCAGTGTGTTGCCAGAAGGCTTTTGCTAAGGAGGTATTTCTTTGGTCAACAATTAGACACGAAACGCCAAGAAAATCTTCTATTTTTGAAAAACAATCTGAATTCTTTCGAAGACAATATTCTTGGGCACTTAAAGCAGAAGCGCTGTTGGGGTAAGGCCAACTGCTTTTCAGCGATTCACTATGAAATCCAAGTGATTTTCGAGCTATCTCAGCAACAAAAGGATTGAATCCAAATCTAGGGTAAATTGCTTTTAATGAATTTATACAAGCTGGAACCTTCTCTTCGTAGGCGATTACATCTTCCCATCTAGGCAAGGCAACAGATACAGCATGTGGCCTACACGGTAGAGGCTCTCCTAAATCTTTGGCACTCCAGCAAGGATCAGTAAGTAAATTTCTTTCAGTCAAGAGATAGTTCCCAAGGCTTGATTTAAATCAGCACTTAAGTCTTCAATGTCTTCACATCCAACGGAAAATCGAATAAGTGAATCAGTAATTCCAACTTTTAATTTTGTTTCTATGGACACAGCAGCATGCGTCATTGTGGCTGGATGGCAAACAAGACTTTCAATTCCTCCTAGACTTTCTGCCATTTTGAAGTATTGAAGACTTTTGCAAAATGAATAGGTTTGAGCTTGGGTTGCGTTAACAGTGGCAGTAATAATTGCTCCTCCCATAGCCATTTGTCTTTTTGCTAATTTACATTGTGGATGATCATTTCTGAAAGGATATCGAACGTATTTTACTGCTGGATTATCGGCTAATTGTTGAGCTATTTTAGATGCATTGTGAACTTGTCTTTCTAGGCGAAGTGGAAGAGTTTTTATTCCTCGTGTAATAAGCCAGCAATCAAAGGGGGAAGGATTCAAGCCAAGAGCTTTCTGAGCGAAATTTAGCTTGTCTCTCCAGATGCTACTTTCGGTACAGACCGCACCTCCAAGTGCATCTGAGTGACCATTGATATACTTCGTCGTGCTGGTTAAAGATAAGGTCGCTCCAAGTTTAAGAGGTCTTTGTAATAGAGGTGTTGCAAAAGTATTGTCTACAACAACAGGTATTTGCATTTTATTTGAGAAATGACAAATCCCTTCAATATCAATAATTTTAAGGAGTGGGTTAGTAGGACTTTCGATCCAAATCATCGCGGGTTTGTGATTTGAAATGACTTCTTGAAAGTCGGGCTTGGTAAAGTCTATCCATTGAGTTTCTAATCCAAATCGATTAAAAACTTGTTCAAATAATCTCACCGTACATCCATAAAGGTTCTCCTCGCATAGGATTAAGTCTCCAGCCTTGAGAGTGGAGACTATTGCTGTAATTGCAGCGACTCCAGAACTAAATACACTTGCGAACTGACATTCTTCCAAATCAGACAAAACTGATTCAAGAATTCGAAAATTTGGATTTCCTGAACGAGTGTAGTCAAATCCACCCTCATTGCCATGAACGAACGTTGAGGTTGGGAATATTGGAGGCATTATTGATCCGGTTTCTTCAGAAAAATTTTCCTTGTGATGAATCACCCTTGTGTTTACCCCAGTGCTGAACTCCTTGTCTCTTTTTATTGATCTCATGTCCGTTGTTTGTTTTTCTATAGGCTATAGAAAAACATGAAAAAGCCCCTAAAAAAAGGGGCTCCATAATTAAATTTAATGAGAAAGAAGCTATGAGGAGCCCTATACCTTTCTTGAGTAATACTCAACAACTAACAATTCATTAATTTCAATAGCAACCCATTCCCTATCTGTCTTGGCAGATATCTTTGCCGAGAGTTTGGTTTTATCAAGCTCAAGGTGTGGAGGAACATTCGCAAGACCTGGGAATTCTAAGTTGGCTTGAGCCAAATTCTTACTAGCTTTGTTGTCCCTGATAGCAATAACATCTCCAGCCTTGCATTGGTAACTTGCAATGTCAGTGATCCTGCCATTAACAGTTACATGTCCATGGTTTACTAACTGTCTTGCACCTGGGATGGTAGGCCCAAATCCAAGTCTAAAACAAACATTATCAAGTCTATTTTCCAGAAGCTTTAATAGATTTGTTCCTGTGGAACCCTCCTGCGCACGAGCTTTCTTTACATAGCGAACAAGCTGGCGTTCAGAAATACCATAGTTGAATCGAAGTTTTTGCTTTTCTTCGAGTCGGATCGCGTATTCAGAGCGCTTGCGACGGGCTTGGCCGTGCTGACCTGGTGGATGAGACCTTTTTGCGGCCTTCCGGGTGAGACCAGGTAGGTCTCCCAAGCGTCGCGTGATCCTCAAACGAGGTCCGCGGTATCTAGACATAGGGGTTTAATTTAGAAAATGTTCACTGGTAAGGGTAATCTGGAAGTAATCCATTGGCCCCTTATTTACCAGTTCATTATTCTATCTAAAGATGCTTACAAAGATCAATAAAGCCATTGCACTTGTTTTTGTTAGTTTAATTTTCTTTTATCAAAAGTGGATTTCACCATTGTTTGGCCCGAGTTGTCGATTTATCCCTAGTTGCAGTGCTTATGGGATAGAAGCCGTTACTAAGCATGGTCCTTGGAGAGGTGGTTGGCTGACTTTGAAAAGATTAAGCAAATGTCATCCTTTTACTCCTTGTGGGTGTGACCCTGTTCCAGAAAAATGAACACAGAGGTATTGGTTCTATATTCACGTAAAGGGTGCTGCTTGTGTCAAACACTTGAAAAAAAATTATCTAAGATATGTCTAGAAAGTTTAAACCCTTCTATTGTACTTTCCATTGTTGATATAGATAGCAAAAAAGTATCTTTAGATATACAAATGAAGTATACAAATGAGGTTCCAGTAATAGTTCTTGACTCAACTAGATTATTAAAAAAGATTGAGTTACCTCGGGTCTCTCCACGTTTAAAGGAAGAAATGCTTTTATCTTGGATACAAAAGAATTTGAATATTTTGTACAAAACATCCTAAGAAAAATAATCAATTTCCTCTTTTATTTAATTAGTTTATTGAATTAAAAGAGAAATACATAATTTATTTTTTTAATAATAAAATCCTTTTTAATTACTAGATCGTAATTAGAGTTATTCTGCGGTGAAAATTATGCAGGTCTTTTTATACTTGAAATGATCTTTCATTGATTTTTCATTTTCAGAGGTTTGTTTTGTCGCGTTATCTACACACTTTATTGAAAGCGATTGATTTTCACGTCCCTTCAGGGTTAGCGAATCCAGAAATTAAAAATCTTTCATGTGATTCTAGAAAAATTGAAAAAGGTGATTTGTTCTTAGGTTTAGAAGGTGAAAAAGTCGATGGAGGAACCTATTGGGCAAAAGCAATTGAGAGAGGTGCTTGTGCGGCCATTATTAGTAAAAATGCTTCTCTTTTAAATCCACCAACTAATAAAGATCCTGTAGTTATTATTCCGGATCCTATATCACTATTTATGGGAAAATTAGCTGCAGATTTTTGGGGTAAACCATCTGGTGAGATTTGTTTGATAGGCGTCACTGGTACTAACGGTAAAACGACTACAACATTTTTAATTGAATTTTTGACTGCTTCGCTTGGTCATCCATCCGCCTTGTTTGGAACATTAATTAATCGATGGCCAAATCATGAGGAAACTTCAAAATATACAACTACTTTTGCTGTCCCTTTGCAGGCACAACTTAGTAAAGCAGTGAGGGCAGGAGTTGAATATGCAGCGATGGAAGTAAGTTCACATGCTTTGTCTCAGAATAGAGTTGCTGGTTGTGATTTTAGTGGGGCAATATTTACAAATCTTTCAAGAGACCATTTAGATTATCACGATTCAATGGAATCTTATTTTGAGGCTAAAGCGAGTTTGTTCCGATCACATTTAATAGAAGATGATGGCCCTAGATCTGTAGTTAATATAGATGACAAATGGGGCGCATTATTGGCAAAAGAGCTAAACCAAAAATGTTGGACATGTTCCTTAAAAGAGAACTCTCAAACTAGAGAAAAACCAGATTTATATATTAGTAATCTTCAAATTTTGCAAGATGGGTATACGGGAAAACTGCATACGCCTTTTGGGGCAGAAAACTTTTTTTCACCACTTTTAGGCGATTTTAATTTAATGAATATATTGCAAGCAGTAGGAATTCTAGTTCAAAGAGGATTGCCCTTGAATGGTCTTTTGGCCGCGTTGAAAAAGTTCCCTGGAGTGCCAGGGAGGATGCAACTGATAAATATGGATGGATTCAAAATCAAAGATGGCTATCCACTAGTAATAGTAGATTATGCTCATACTCCCGATGGCTTGAAAAATGCTTTAATTGCATCGAGATCATTGACGAAAAAGAAATTAATTTGTGTCTTCGGTTGTGGTGGTAATAGAGATAAAGGTAAAAGATCTAAGATGGGAGAAGTTGCGACTAAGTTTGCAGACTCTGTGGTTGTGACATCTGATAATCCTCGGCAAGAAGATCCAAACGAAATTATTAAAGATATTGAAAAAGGTATGATTTTTGATTCTGAAATCTCTGTTGAGCCAGAGAGATCCATAGCAATTAAACTGGCCATATCAAAAGCTATGAAAGACGATGTTGTCTTAATCGCAGGAAAAGGTCATGAAGACTATCAAATTTTAAAAGATCAGACAATATATTTTGACGATAGTGAGCAAGCTAGAAAAGCATTATCTTTGAAAACTAATTTTGTTTAGACTACTTAGTAGAGATGAAATTTTTCAGACCAATAATAAGATTATCAATCTCGTTTAAATCTGTTGTGACATGAACGCAAGCACGTAGCCATCTGGGATCTTCGAGAACTCTTATCCATAAATTCTCTTTACCAAGATAGTTGACAACCTCTTCAGGAGAATTGATTCCATTAATACTAAAACTTATAATTCCTGCTGGTGGAGGACTATTTAAAATAAGTTTAATGTTTTTTATTTGGTTTAGTTTTTCCCAAAGAATAGAGCTGAGGCTTTTAATCTTACAAAAGCGCTCAGTCTCATGACCTTCATTATTTAGCATTATTAGAGAGCTCCTGAGACCAGCTAAAAGAGGGACACAAGAAGTCGCTATCTCAAAACGTCGACCATCAGAATGAAAAGGAGTTTTATTGTTGACATATATGCCTTCTTCAGTTTTTAAGCTTTTCCAGCCAATTAATGTTGGACTTGACTCTTCTAGAACTCTTGTTGAAAGAGCAACAGCTCCCAGTCCCTCAGGCCCGTACGCCCATTTATGTCCTGTAAACGCATATATGTCAGCATGGTCACAAGCACCTTTAATTGGTATGTGACAAAAACTTTGAGCAGCATCAACTAATAAATAAGGTTTGTTTGAATGCACTTTAAGTCTTTTGGAAATAAGTTCAATTGGCATAATTTGCCCTGTATTCCAAAGGAGATGTGAGAGAACAACGAGCTTTGTATTTTTTTTTAGATATTCATCTATCAATTCAAGTACTTCTTTATACGTCTCATCTTTCTCGCCATTACCATTGCATAATTTTGATACGGGAAGTATGGCGATTGTTAGATTCTTTTTTCGAGCTAACTCTTTACATGCTGCGACTATCCCAGGATGTTCACAATCACTAAGTAATAAATTGTCACCATCAGAAAATGGTAGGCCTAGTAGAGGCAAGATACAACCGGAGGTGACATTTTCGGTAAAGGCAATTCTCTTAGGATGAATAGCGCAAATCTTTGCTATAAGATTTTTCGTAGTTATGACTTCTTTAGTAATGTATGGCCAAACGTTATTTGTGAATGGACCTAAGTTTTGAATTGTTTGCCAACTCGAAGTTATTGCATTTAATGATTGAGTAGGGAGTGGACCTTGACCTCCATAATTAAAATAGTCTTTGTTTTGTAGAGCGGGCATATTGTCTTTGAACAAAATTGGTGACATATCTTTTATCTTTTGGTGGAGTAACTAAGAATATCTTTTTTTTGCCTACTTACCAATTTAATTATATCTTCTAGTTATGAGAACCTAAACGTCTACCATTTTTATTGTATTTTGGAGCAATTTAAAATCATTATGCGTGTCATTAAAGTATGATGGATTTTGATTTTTAATTGGTCTATGAATATCAAAAAAGAACAAAAAATCAAAGCTCAAGAATGGGTGGTCATGTTCGATGGGCAAATAAAAAAAAGTGAGAAAGATATTGATGCTTATGAGCATCATTTGGAAGTTAACAATCAAAAGAGTGCATAGTGATTAGATTTTGGTCTCATCGTGCAAATTAGTGACAATGATATTTCTGTTGAACTTTTGAATTACTTTCTATTTAAACTGCTTCTCTTTTGGTGGCTTTTTATATTAAGATGAAACTCCTAATGTAAGTCTTAAGATGAAAATTGATTTTGGTCCTGTAACTTTTAGCAGGATTGCTAGCATCCTTTTGATACTAGGATTTTTTGGGCTTTTAGCTTATAATTCTACTCTCTAATAATATTTTAATTAATTCGTTGCTTATAAAATATCTATCATTTAAAAATTAGTTAAATATAATTTCTTTTGAATTTTTTGATTAATGAAAATAAAGATTATAATAGGACAATTTAAGTAGTTTCCATTTCTAACTCTCGATGTCTTTATTCATGCAGTAGAATTACTTGAATTTAAATTATACGAATGGAAACCACAACTACTGATCCAACATTATTGATGCTCATAGGAGGAATAGTTGTTTTACTAGCTGGCTCAGTAGCCTATGGAGTTTATTCAACATTCGGTTCAGGCTCAAAGGAGCTCAGAGATACTATTGATGAACACGCCAAAATGCATGAATTAGGTATCGCTCATGGACATGGTGGAAGTTCAGAGGCCTATGAAATGTCTGGAAAACTTCAAAAGGATCAAATATCTTAAAAACCAACACTATGTATCCCTATCCTGCTCTTGATTAAAAATTTCATTTATAAAAATTCTCATCAAGAGATTTAAACTGCTGGGATGTAATATTGAGATGTCTAAGAAAAAAAATTAATCCCTTGCATGAAGACAATATTTATTTCCTGAAAACAAATACATTTGAACACTTCTCATGTTGATCAACTTGTTAACTGGATTTGCTGCTGGAGCAGTACATGTGGTTAGCGGAGCTGATCATATGGTTGCAATGGCTCCTTCCTCTATCCGAAAACCACAAATAGCTTTAATTGATGGCTTGGCATGGGGGATTGGACACTCAGCAGGGGTTATAATTCTTTCAATATTTGGAATTTTAGCTAAGGACTTAATAAATATTGAATTAATGTCTTCTTATGCAGAGTTTCTTGTTGGTATAAGCCTTTTGCTTGTCGGATTCATAGCTATTAGGACTTCCTTAAAAGTAAATATTCACATGCATCAGCATATGCATGGAGAAGAGAAGACTCATAAACATTTTCATTTCCATTCATTTGGAAATAAACTTCATAGAAGTCATACACATGCCGCAACGGGATTAGGAGTTTTGCACGGGTTTGCTGGCGCTAGTCATTTGGTTGCAGTTATTCCTGCATTGGCATTGCCTTTGTTTGGAGCATTGGCTTATCTATTTGCATATTTACTTGGATCAGTCTTCGCAATGGGATGCGTTGTTTTAGGTATATCTTTTGCAACGAGAAAAGCGAATCAAAGGTTTTATCCTTTCTTGATGCGATCAGTAGGAGCACTATCAATAGTGACAGGAGTATTTTGGCTTCAAAAGACTTCAATTCTAAATTTTTAATAATCTTTCTTTATGAATTACACAGCTAGCTTTCTTGCTTTAGGTGGCTTCTTTTTATGGGTTGTTATTGCGACACTGATTTGGGCAAGAAGAATGAGAAAACTTAAAAAAGAATATTCTCTATATAAATCAAAATTCAAAAATTAATTGATACATCATTTTTCATCTTTAGATACATATTTATCAGTAAAAATGATTAAAGATTATGTATGATCATTCAAATATAAATAAGATTGATGAAAGGTTTTTTATTTTTCTTAGGCTCTATCTTTAGATGGCCTGTTCAAAATACCAAAGAATTTTTGATTCTGCATGTTTATCTTTTAGGTATATATGGAATAACTTTTTTGCTAAGAAACATAGGTTTAGACTTATCTAACCTTATTTTTACAGTTGGTCTAATAGCTCCAATTGGTTATCTCATTTATAATGGACTCCCTTTAGATTGTCTCAACTATAAGTCTGCAATTAAAAGAGAATTAAGTTCTTTAAATTAAATAAAAAAGGTTAATTAGAAACTTAATTTATAAAACTTGTATTACTTCGCTAACTTCTGGAATCATTTCCCTTAGCTTTCTTTCAATACCCATTTTTAGAGTCATTGTGCTACTCGGACAACTTCCGCAAGCTCCCTGAAGTCTAACTTTGACAATTGGTCCATCTATTTCAGCTATCTCTACATTCCCTCCATCAGCCATAAGAAATGGTCTTAATTCATCAAGAACCTTTTCAACGTTTTCTGTCGTAAGTGCAAGAGTTTCGTCGCTCATTTTGGTTTACTTAATTTAATTTTGCCTAGCTTAGTTAATTGCAGGATAGTCTGTATGTAATCTTGATAAAGATTTTGTTTAATACCAGTGCTTCAGAGTCCGAAAATACTTATGACGCAATATTAGTAGGTGCAGGAATTATGAGCTCAACTCTTGCAGTACTTCTGCATGAGCTTGATCCAAATTTACGATTGTTGATTGTTGAAAGATTATCTTCTGCTGGTTTGGAAAGTAGCTGCGCCAAGAATAATGCTGGAACAGGACATGCTGCTAACTGTGAGCTTAATTACACTCCAATTCAAGCTGATGGCTCTCTTAGTACTACCAAAGCTTTTGAAATAAATAAATCCTTTGAGCAAAGCTTAGAGTTTTGGGCATCTTTGGTAGAAAAAGGGAAATTAATACCACAAAATTTTTTAAATAAATTGCCACACATAAGCCTTGTCTTTGGAGATAAAGATATGTCCATGCTAAAAAAAAGGTTTTCTGAACTTAGTTCTCATGCCGCTTTTGAGCAAATGGAATTCACCAAGGATCATGGTGAATTAAAAGATTGGATTCCATTGATTATGTATGGTAGAAAACAAAATGAAAAGATTGCTGCGACAAGAATTAATCGAGGAACGGATATTGATTTTGGTAATTTAACTCGCTCATATATCAATCAAATTGAAGGGTCAAAATCTATTGAGATTAGCTACTCTACTAATGTTGAAGATCTTGAACAAGACAGAGAAGGAGATTGGTATTTATCTTTAAAAGGAGCAAAAAAAAATAGAATTGTTAGATCAAAGTTTGTTTTTCTTGGGGCAGGAGGAGGATCTTTATCCCTTCTGCAAAAATCTGGAATTCCAGAAGGATTGTTATATGCAGGTTTTCCTGTCAGCGGCAAATGGTTGATTTGTGATGAGGAGAAATCAACAAAAACACATAATGCAAAGGTTTATGGAAACGCAGCAGTTGGAGCACCACCAATGTCTGTCCCACACTTAGACACAAGATGGATAGATGGAAAAAGATCTCTTTTGTTTGGTCCTTTTGCAGGATTTAGTTCAAATTTTCTAAAATATGGATCAAAGTTGGATTTGTTTAGATCCATAAAAACAACTAATCTTTTCTCTATGCTGCAAGCAGGATTAGACAATATAGATCTAGGAAAATACTTATTAAATCAATTAATACTAACAAATGAGGATAGAATAGAAACTTTAAAAAGATTTCTTCCTAAGGTTTCACTTGATGATTGGAAGCTATCAATTGCAGGGCAGCGGGTTCAAATAATTAAACAAACATCTAAAGGTGGTGTTTTGAAAATGGGGACAGAAGTTGTTACTTCATCAGATGGATCTTTGGCTGCTTTGCTTGGGGCTTCTCCTGGCGCAAGCACAGCAGTAACAATCATGATTGAAGTTTTAAACCGGTGCTGGAAGGAAAAAATGAAATCAAGTAAATGGAAAAATAAAATGTTAGAGCTTTTTCCCAGTCTTGGGACTGATATTAATTCAAATCAAGAAGCACTTTTGGCAATTCGCAAAAGAAACGATTTCTTACTTAAATTAATTTAAAACTTTAGTACTGGTGAGCTATATTTAATCTTTATTCAGAGTTGAATTGATAAATGAAGATCTTGCTCCTTTGATTGCTTTCGTATGACTAATGTGCCCATTTCTCGTCTGAGGAACTTTTGCATAATTGCTCATATTGACCATGGTAAATCAACCTTGGCAGACAGGCTTCTTCAGGACACTGGCACTGTCTCCTCTAGAGACATGCAAGAACAATTCTTGGACAATATGGATCTTGAGAGAGAGAGAGGAATAACTATAAAATTACAGGCTGCGCGAATGAATTATAAAGCGGATGATGGAGAGGAATATGTTCTGAATTTGATCGATACTCCTGGCCATGTTGACTTTTCTTATGAGGTGAGTAGATCATTGCAGGCTTGTGAAGGTGCCTTGCTGGTTGTTGATGCCAGTCAAGGAGTGGAAGCTCAAACTTTAGCCAATGTTTATCTTGCCTTGGAAAATGATTTAGAAATTATTCCTGTTCTCAATAAAGTTGATTTACCTGGTGCTGACCCTGAGAAAATCAAAAATGAAATTGAATCAATTATTGGTTTAGATACATCTAAGGCAATTTCCTGTTCTGCTAAAACAGGTGTTGGTATCCCAGAAATACTTCAAGCAGTAGTAGATAGAATACCTTCTCCGAAAGATAATGCTGGTCAAGCTACAAAAGCACTTATTTTTGATTCTTATTACGACCCTTATAGAGGTGTGATTGTCTATTTCAGAATCATGAGTGGTGGCATAAGTAAGAAAGACAAGGTTTTACTTATGGCTAGTAAAAAAAGTTATGAGTTAGATGAAATAGGTGTCATGGCTCCTGATCAAGTAAAAGTAAATTCTCTTCATGCCGGTGAAGTTGGATATTTAGCTGCATCAATCAAAGCAGTTGCTGATGCGAGAGTCGGTGATACGATTACTTTGCAGGATAGACCTGCTAATGAAGCTCTGCCAGGTTATACAGAAGCCAAGCCAATGGTTTTCTGTGGATTGTTCCCAACTGATGCAGATCAATATCCAGATTTAAGAGAGGCCCTAGATAAATTACAGCTATCCGATGCTGCGTTGAAATATGAACCTGAAACAAGTAGTGCAATGGGATTTGGCTTTCGTTGTGGATTCTTAGGTTTATTGCATATGGAAATTGTTCAAGAGCGTTTAGAACGCGAATATGATTTGGATTTAATTGTTACGGCACCCTCAGTTATTTATAAAGTGAAAATGACTGATGGAGAAGTTTTGATGATCGATAATCCCGCTACACTTCCAGACCCTCAAAAACGTGAGACCATAGAAGAACCATACGTCCGAATGGAAATTTATGCTCCCAATGATTACAACGGAACTTTGATGGGACTTTGTCAGGATAGAAGAGGAGACTTTATTGATATGAAGTACATAACGACTGATCGAGTCACTCTTATTTATGAAATACCCTTAGCAGAAGTTGTCACAGACTTCTTTGATCAGATGAAAAGTAGAACTAAGGGATATGCTTCTATGGAATATCACTTGATTGGTTATAGAGAAAATGATTTAGTCAGATTGGACGTTTTAATTAATTCAGAGAGAGCAGATCCTTTGACGACAATTGTTCATAAAGATAATGCTTATGGTGTCGGAAAAGGACTTGTTGAGAAATTAAAAGAACTTATTCCAAAACAGCAATTCAAGATTCCATTACAGGCTTCAATTGGGAGTCGAATTATTGCAAGTGAAGGTATTAGTGCCTTACGTAAAGATGTTTTGTCCAAATGTTACGGAGGCGATATCTCTAGAAAAAAGAAATTATTGAAGAAACAGGCAAAAGGAAAAAAAAGAATGAAGTCTATGGGGAAAGTAGATGTTCCCCAGGAGGCTTTTATGGCTGTATTGAAATTAAATAATGATTAAAAGATGTTTTTATGCACTATGTTTGTTTGCATGGCTAATCTCGTTTGAATTATTTATAAACATTGAGACTTCCTGATCCCCTTTTTCTTTGCTTAGGTTTGTCCATATAAAACCTATAATTATTAATGCTGCAATTGTTATTGAGAGCTCCCCTACTGTGAGACCATCATTTTTTAAATGCATCTTAAATTGTATGTATTAATTTATTTAAGCAATTTTTTTTTTAATTTCTACCTTTTATCGCTAAATTTAATTAGGTCTTATTATTTGACGATTGAATCTGAGAGTTTTTTTAAGACGAAAGAATTTGTCGACACAGTTATTATTTGCTGGGCTGATAATTCTATCTGTATATATAGGCATCTCTATTTTTATGCCACTATTAATCTCTTTAAAGATTATCCCTAATGGTGAATTTGGGTTAGGGAATCCGATTTTTTCAGCTCCATCCATAGATCACTGGTGTGGAACAGATCGACTAGGAAGAGATGTTTGTATTAGAACTTTGGCTGCGAGTGGAGTTGCCTTACAGGTTGTTTTTGTTGCCGTATCCCTTGCGGTTCTTGTCGGAATACCTTTGGGACTTGTGAGTGGCTATATTGGTGGGCTTTTGGATAGGATTTTAGTTCTTTTCATGGATACTCTTTATACCATTCCTGTCCTCCTCCTTTCTGTGGTGATGGCATTTTTATTGGGGAGAGGCATATTGAATGCCTCGATAGCGTTGTGTGTAGTTTATATTCCTCAATATTTTCGACTTGTCAGAAACCAAACTTCACAGGTTAAATCAGAACTTTATATAGAGGCAGCAATATCAATGGGGGCTTCTCCTGTTTGGGTAATCAGAAAGTACCTTCTTAAAAATGTCCTTACATCTGTTCCTGTGGTCTTAACACTGAATGCTGCAGATGCTGTATTGGTTCTTGGGGGATTGGGGTTCCTTGGATTAGGTCTCCCTGAGAATATTCCAGAATGGGGAAGTGATTTAAATATGGCATTGGTTGCATTACCTACTGGTATCTGGTGGACAGCGATCTATCCTGGCATGGCTATGTTCGTTTTAGTGTTGGGTCTTTCTTTTATTGGAGAAGGCTTAGAGAAATTTATCAGTGAAACTAGTCTGCATGATTGAATCATACTTTAGGTTTGGCATTTAATACCTCATTTTTTCTGTTCTTGGGAGATCATCTATAATTTCACCTTTTTCATTAATCTTTGGATATTCTCTACCCTTGCTTTTGCACCATTTAGCAACCTCTGGGTAAGCCCACTCAAAGATCTTTTCTTTGTATGTTTCTTTGCTCATGCCTTCTCCAGATTCAGGAATTATATTTGCGACTTGTCGTTGTCTTAGCGCTTCAAATAATAGTGCCGATGCTGCAACTGATACGTTTAAAGATTCAACCATACCTCTCATTGGAATATGAATATGCTCATCCATTAGATTCGCGGCTTCTTCGCTGATACCCCATTTCTCGGCACCTAGTACAAATGCTGTTGGTCCCTTGAAATTACATTTTCTATAGTCAATTGACTTGGGATTTAAGTTTGTGCCATACAATTTAAACCCCTTTTTCTTAAGAACCTTTATTGCCTCAGTGGTTTTTTTATATTGGTTTACTTGTACCCATTTTTGACTTCCTTGCGCCGTGCTATTGAATGTTAAAAACTTCTCTTTGTTGAAGATTGCATATGCCTCAAGAACACCAACTGCATCACAACTTCGTATTATCGCTGATAAATTATGAGGCTTTTCAACATTCTCAATTAAAACGGTGAGATCGGAAATCCTTCTATTTAGTACTGATTTTATACGTTCAAAACGTCTAGGTAGTAGAGGCATTTCTTATGACTTATGAAACTGTTGGATCTCTTTGATGATGATAGTGGTATTTATTTCATATATAAAATATGTATAAGAAGTGATTTTAAAAAATATTTGATAAGTCTCCAAATAAAAAGCTCCTACCTATCTGGCAGGAGCTTTTTATTTAACTAAAAGAATTTAGATTCTATTAAATTTAGAAGCTAAATGCAGTTTCAACAACAACACCTGTGTCATCATCACCAGTACTTGTATCTTCAACAGTGAAGAAGCCTGGAGTAAGTGTAACGTTGTCGTTCAATGAATAAGTGTAAGAAACTTCAAATCCTGTTGAATCTAAAGAATCACTACCATCAACATCAGTTGAGTTGTAAGCAGCACTTAATGTTCCTGGGCCTACTTCGTAGTCAACACCAACGAATAAATCAGTTGCATCAGCACCTGTTTCTGGATCTGTTGTGTCATAAGCAACGCTGAATGTTGCATCAATTGACTCAGGGCTGTA
>QCHI01000018.1 GCA_003279655.1 Prochlorococcus sp. AG-402-A21
GTACAAGTACGAAATTAATAAAATTACTCAAAGAAGTTGAACAACCACTTGAGCAGGTTTTGGCGGAAATTGAATCCACAGGCATCATTATTGATACACCATATCTAAAAGATTTATCCTTAGAGTTAACAAAAACATTAAGAACCATCGAGAAGGAAGTTTATAAGATTGCAGGAAATGAGTTTAACCTTTCATCACCTAAACAATTAGGTGAATTACTTTTTGAAAAACTTGATTTAGATAGGAAAAAATCAAGAAAAACAAAAACAGGATGGAGTACAGATGCAGGTGTATTAGAAAAGCTGGAATCAGACAATCCAATAGTAAAAATGATCATTGAACATCGCACTATAAATAAGTTGCTTAATACTTATGTAGATGCTTTGCCTCAGCTTATTGAAAAAGAAACGGGGAGAGTACATACAGATTTCAATCAAGCCGTAACCGCTACTGGAAGATTAAGTAGCAGCAATCCAAATCTTCAAAATATCCCTGTCAGAACTGTATTTAGTAGACGAATAAGAAAAGCTTTTCTTCCACAAAAAGATTGGAAACTTCTAAGCGCAGACTATTCACAAATTGAACTTCGTATACTCACACATCTTTCAGGTGAAGAAGTACTAAAAAATGCTTATTTAAAAAATGAGGATGTCCACTCTTTAACCGCAAAAATTTTATTTGAAAAAGAGGCTATCGACGCCGATGAGAGAAGAATAGGAAAAACAATAAATTTTGGGGTTATTTATGGTATGGGGGCTCAAAGGTTTGCAAGATCAACGGGCGTTTCATTAATAGAAGCAAAATATTTTTTAAGTAAATTCAAAGAACGTTATCCAGCCGTTTTTAAATTTTTAGAATATCAAGAAAGGCTTGCCCTAAGCCAAGGGTTTGTTGAAACATTGCTAGGGAGAAGGCGTTATTTTCATTTCAATAAAAATGGGCTTGGAAGACTTATGGGAACTCCACCAAATGAAATTGATTTAACTACGGCCAGAAGAGCAGGGATGGAAGCACAACAATTAAGAGCCGCAGCAAACGCACCTATTCAAGGCTCAAGTGCAGACATAATTAAGCTAGCAATGATTCAATTGCATGCAGCTTTAAGAAAGACTGGATTGGCAGCGAAAATTCTACTTCAAGTGCATGATGAACTCGTGCTAGAAGTTGATCCCAAAGATTTGGAGGAAACAAAACTCCTTGTCCAAAACACTATGGAAAATGCTGTAAAACTTAGTGTCCCTCTTATCGTTGAAACTGGCGTTGGAGTAAATTGGATGGAGGCAAAGTAGTTGCTGACAAATTCAATAATTTCTCACATTTTTATCTAAGAAATTGTCCCTAAAATTCACAAACACCTTATCCAAAAAGAAAGAGGATTTTATTTCTATAAATCCTAATCAAGTTAAAATATATTGTTGTGGTGTAACTGTTTATGATCTTTGTCATCTTGGTCATGCAAGAAGTTATCTCAATTGGGATGTATTAAGACGGTTTTTAATTTGGAAAGGATTCGAAGTTAAATTTGTACAAAACTTCACTGATATTGATGACAAAATTATTAATCGAGCAAATAAAGAAGGATGTTCCACTGATGAATTAACTGAAAGAAATATTGATGAATTTCACAAAGACATGGATATACTTTCCATTCTTAGACCAACTAGCATGCCAAGAGCAACAAAATGCCTCCATCAAATTATTAATTTCATAGAAGAATTAGAACAAAAAAAAGTAGCTTACTCATCAAATGGTGATGTTTATTTTTCAGTAGATAAACACAAGAATTATGGGAAACTTAGTGGAAGAGAGATTGAGAATCAGATAGATAATGCAGCAGGGAGATTAAAAATAAATCAAAAAGAAAGTAAAAAGAACTCGCTTGATTTTGCTCTATGGAAAAAGTCCAAATCAGGTGAGGTTAGTTACTCTTCGCCTTGGGGAAACGGCAGACCAGGTTGGCATATTGAGTGTTCAGCAATGGTTAAACAAGAATTAGGAGAAAGTATTGATATTCACCTTGGTGGATCAGATCTAATATTTCCTCATCATGAGAATGAAATAGCTCAATCTGAAGCCTGTAATGGGAAAGAGTTAGCAAAATACTGGCTTCACAATGGAATGGTTAATGTGGGGGGTGAAAAGATGAGTAAATCACTAGGGAATTTTACAACCATTAGGTCTTTATTAGATGAAGGTATTTCACCTATGACTTTGAGATTTTTTGTGTTACAAACTAATTACCGAAAGCCCCTAGATTTTACTGAAGAAGCGCTAAAAGCAGCTTCAAAAGGGTGGGAAAGATTAAATAATTGCCTGTCTTTTGGTTATATTTATAAAATTAAAGATCAAGCTAAAAACCAAATCAACCTATATAAGCCGATAAAAAAAGCTGCAAATATTAAACTTGATAAAGACTCATTTAAATTATTATCAGACTTTGAAAAATATATGGATGATGACCTCAATACATCTGGTGCTTTATCTATACTTTTTGAATTGTCTCAACCTATTAGAAAGTGCCTAAATTTATTAAAAGGAAAAGATATCAATGAAATTGACGAAGATATTTTAAGTCAAGTTTTTAATAAATGGGAACTACTCTCTGAGTTAGCAGGAGTTCTGGGATTAAAAGTAAATTTAAATCAAGAAGACCCAAAAAACAATACTGAACTTGACACTAACAAAATTGAAGAACTTATCAAGAATAGATCCTTAGCAAAAGCTAATAAAGACTTTTTACTCGCTGATAAAATAAGAGCTGATTTGAAAAATATTGGAATTGATTTAATTGATAAACCTAAAGGGGTTACTGAATGGAAACAACTTTCAGATTAAGCAAATGTTTCTATTGTAGATAAGACTGTTAAATAAAGTCCTATAGCAATAACTGGTGGAGAAACCCAGCGCAGCATAAACTTTAGATACCTTCTAACTCTTAAATTAGCATTAGAATTTGCCAGATCCTCATCATAACGATTTGGGACAATCCAACCCAAAAGAATTGAAATTAGAAGACCACCTAATATCAAGAGTGTATTACAGATAGCATCGGACTTGCCTAAAAAGTCTGTAGAAATAGCAGACGGTATTCCAATCAAGAAAATCAATAATGTTGAAGTCCAAACGGCCTTCTTCCTACTCCAATTCAACCTGTCCATTAAAGATGATACTGGTACTTCCATTAATGAAATAGAAGAAGTAATAGCAGCTATAAAGGCCAATCCAAAGAAAACAGCAGCAATCAATCTCCCAAACAACCCAAGATTTGCAAATCCAGTTGGAAGAGCAATAAATAAAGTCCCAACAGTTGATTCACTAATAACATCTTTCAAACCAAAACTCATAACGACAGGGAATGTAATCAGCCCGGCAAGTAAACCCACAGCAGTATCCAAAGTTGCAACTCTCAAAGCTTCTTTAGGAAGATGATTTTTACGGTTTAGATATGAAGAATAGGCAACCATAATTCCAATCCCCAAACTTAAAGAAAAGAAAGCTTGTTTAAATGCATTACTTATTGTGTTTTTATCAAAAAGTTGAGATGAATCCCATTTAAGTAAAAATGATGTATATCCTTCCCATGCCCCAGATAAAGTTGCAGCCCATATAGCTAACAACAAAAGGAGTCCAAATAAAAATGGCATAGCCCACTTTGTTAGTTTTTCTATACCTCCACGAACGCCAGCACCAACAACAAAAGCAGTTAACAATAAGCTGATTATTTGACCTACAAATACACTATTACCACTGCTAATTTTACCAAAAAATTCTCCCGCCTCAGTCATATCAGAGGGTAGGCCAATAAATAAGGAATGGAAGAAAGTATCAATTGTCCATCCCATTATCACTGCGTAATAGGAAAGAATTCCACAAGAAGCTATTGCAAATAACCAACCTAGAGGTTTCCAATTCTCTCCAGCAGCTTTGATTGGAGCAAGGAAAGGACTACTTGCAGTGCTTCTCCCCAAGACCATCTCTGCAACCAAGACAGGTAGGCAAACAACTAAAACAACCAATACATAAAGGATAAGAAAAGCAAGTCCACCGCCTTGAGATGACCTATAAGCAAAGCCCCAAAGATTTCCAAGGCCTACAGCACTACCGGCCGCGGCGAGTGCAAATCCCAGTCCTGATCTCCATTGTTCCCTTTCTTGCATAATAAATCTCTATTAAAATCCAGAAGAAACTGGTAAATATATAACTGGGTTATACCTTTAAATGGGAGACTGGTCATACTTGACTTCACAATGTGAAAGCCATAAGCGTTTTAGGCTCAACGGGATCTATTGGAACTCAAACCCTTCAAATTGCAGAAGAGTTTCCTGATCAATTCAAAATTGTTGCACTCACAGCAGGAAAGAATCTTGATTTAGTAATCAAACAAATTGAAACTCATCAACCTGAAGTCGTTTCACTAGCCGATGAGTCTCTTTTGCCAGAACTGTCTAGGCGAATAAATACTCTTACTGAAAATTCAAAAATATTCAAGAAGCCCCTATTGATGGCGGGAGCAGAAGGCCTCAATACTGCAGCAGCTTGGGGAAGTGCAGATCTTGTTGTAACTGGAATAGTTGGCTGTGCTGGCCTCTTGCCAACACTTGCAGCTATTGAAGCAGGGAAGGACCTAGCTCTAGCAAATAAAGAAACTTTGATTGCAGCAGGACCAGTTGTCATCCCTGCTTTAAAAAAAAGTGGAAGTAGGCTCTTGCCTGCGGATTCTGAACACTCAGCGATATTTCAATGTCTCCAAGGAACGCCATGGGCTGACAATGCAAGACTCTCAACTGGGGTGCCTACTCCAGGATTTAAATCCATACAATTAACTGCATCAGGAGGAGCATTTAGAGATTGGAAAGCAGAAGATTTAGTGAAAGCAACTGTCGAGGATGCGACTAGCCATCCTAATTGGAGCATGGGAAAGAAAATAACTGTAGATTCTGCAACCCTTATGAACAAGGGACTCGAAGTCATTGAAGCGCATTATCTTTTCGGCCTTTCATATGATCAAATCGAAATCATTATCCATCCACAAAGCATCATTCACTCGATGGTTGAATTGGATGATTCATCAGTTTTAGCTCAATTGGGATGGCCAGATATGAAGCTCCCTATTTTGTATTGTTTAAGTTGGCCTGGTCGACTTAAAACACCGTGGCCAAGATTAAAGCTTACTGAAATAGGCAATTTAACTTTTAAAGAACCAGATACTAAAAAATATCCATGTATGGAACTTGCTTACAGCGCAGGAAAATTAGGGGGAACAATGCCAGCAGTGCTTAATGCCGCTAATGAAAAAGCAGTAGAACTATTTCTAGAAGAAAGGTTTAAATTTATCGATATTCCAAAAGTAATTGAAGCAATTTGCGAGAAACATAAATGCGACCTAAATCTAAATCCAAGCCTCAGTGAAATTCTTGAAGTTGACAGTTGGGCCAGAGAAGAAGTCTTAAATTATTCAGAAAAAAATATTACAAAAATGCAGTTTTAGATTAAATGCTTTTCAAAGATAAAAACCATTTAGAAACAACTTGATCCCCCCAACAACCATGAATACCATGAAATCCATTGTGTCCTCCTTTTTCAGTAAAAATAAATTTATTAACAATTTGATCTTTAGAAAATTTCATTTTTTTCATTAGTCTTTTAGCAGCTAAGAAAGGAACCCAAGGATCATCTTTAGATTGAATAAATAATGTTTTAGGAATAGGTTTTTCATTATTAATAAGAGAGAAAAATGGAGATGCTTTCGCATAATATTCTCCAACATCTTTATATCCCCACCTTGGAGCAGTTATCAAATTATCAAAAGATCTAATATCATTTATTTTCCTTTTTCTATCTTTTCTATTTATTAATAATGCATTCTTTTCCCTTTCTTCTATCCCAAAAGGATCTTCTAAAGTTTGCCTAATTAAACGATTTAACAACCATTTTTGATAAATAAAATTCCTCGGTCTTTCAATAGAAGAACTACATTCATTCAAATCCAAAGGACTACTTATACATACCAATCCATCTAATAAAGACTCATCACACATGCAAGCATTTAAAAGAATAGTTCCACCCAAAGAGATCCCGGCACCAAAAAGAGGAATATTTTTTACACATTCACACTCATTAGTTAATTGATATGAAATATCTCTTGCTCGCTTTAAGACAGGAATTAAATCGCTATTGCACTCAGCAGCATAAGTACCATCGACAAAATTTCTACAAGGATCTGAACCTCTCAAATTAAGTTTCAAAACAGCGAAGTTTGAATTCACTAGAGCGCTAGCCATCCTAGTCAAACCTCTTCTACGAGTAGAACCACCAAGTCCATGCAGAAGGAGAACTAAACCATTGATGCGCATGGAACTTGATGGTTGATCCAAGTAGGCAACTAATGATCCTCCTCCTGTCTTTCTACTTCTAAGAGGCGGTACAGTTATACGAATTTCTGAAGAGTTGACATCAGGCAATTCATCTTTAGCAAAGGTATCCCTTAGTGTCTGAAGGTCAGGACCAATCCAGGGGATACGCTCTTTAAAAGGGCTTATTCCTAAATCTGAAAGCAAATCTTCTCTTTTAAAATTATCCTTTACTCCCAACTCCAAGCTCCTTTAATTCCAATAAAAGATCGCCAAGAACCTTTTTTGCATCTCCAAAGACCATAGAGGTATTTTGCAAATCAAAAAGGTCATTTTTTATTCCTGAATATCCAGCATTCATTCCTCTCTTAACAACAAATACGGTTCTAGCTTCTTGAACATCTAAAACTGGCATTCCATACAAAGGTGAAGTCTGATCATTCTTGGCCTGAGGGTTAACCACATCATTCGCTCCTAGAACTAATACAACATCAGTCGCAGGAAATTCAGGATTAACTACATCCATTTCTTTTAATTGCTCATAGGGAACATCTGCTTCTGCCAAAAGAACGTTCATATGACCAGGCATTCTTCCTGCAACAGGATGAATAGCATATGTGACTTCAATGTCGGCATTTTCTAAAACCCTGGTAACCTCTCTTAGCGTGTGCTGGGCTTGAGCGACAGCCAGACCATATCCTGGAACAATTACTACTTTCTCTGCCGCCTCAAGAGTAAGTGCACACTCTTCTGGGCTGCAGCTAGTTATATTTGTATATTCTCCTCCTCCACTCCCTGAAGCAACAGAACCAACTCCAAGTGCACCACCAAATAATACAGAGACCAAAGATCTGTTCATACCATCGCACATCACTTGAGTAAGTATCAATCCAGCAGCTCCAACCATTGCACCAGCGACAATCAAAAGTTGACTACCAACAACAAAGCCTGCTGCTGCCGCTGCAACTCCTGAATAGCTATTTAGCAAAGATATAACTACTGGCATATCGGCTCCACCGATAGGAAGAGTCACTCCAATACCCAGCAAAGATGAAGCAAATACAATAAGAACAAGTCCATTTTGGCCATCGATTGAAAAATAGATTCCACCTATCAAAGCAAGAACAGCAGAAAGAATATTGAAGAAATGTCTAGCTTTGCTTTGGGTCCAAGAAGGTGTAGAAAGCCAACCTTGAAGCTTGGCCATTGCAACAATTGATCCAGAGAATGTAATAGCTCCAACAAAGAGTGAAACGACTATTGAAAAATTTCTAATACTTTCACTAATAACACCATCTGAGCTATCTGCAGATGGGAACAAAGCCACACCAAGTGCCACCAATAGCGATGACATCCCTCCACAACCGTTAAACAAAGCTACTATTTCAGGCATAGCAGTCATTGGAACTCTTTTAGCAATTAAGGCGCCTAAAATGCCTCCGATTAAAGTTCCACAGATTATCCAAATCCAAGAATTAATAGAAATGCCTATGGTTCCTTGAGAGTTAAGCAACACTCCAAAAGCAGCCAATATCATTGCAATGGCAGCAAGCCTATTTGCCTCTCTTGCTGATCTAACTTTTGAAAGGCCTTTAATACCTAAAGCAAGCAATAAAACCGCCAGTAGATCGATAGCAAACTTAACGGGAGCAATAAAAGTCATAAGAGATAATCCTATTTACGAGTTTTTTTACGACTAAACATTGCAAGCATCCTGTCTGTAACTAGGAAACCACCAATCACATTAAACAAAGCAAATCCAAGAGATATTGATCCAATTATTAGTAAAGGTAAATTGTCTCCCGATTTTATTATTAATGTTAAAGCTGCAAGCATCGTAATGCCTGAAATTGCGTTAGCCCCACTCATTAATGGAGTATGCAAAGTTGGAGGGACCTTACCTATAAGCTCCAACCCCAAAAGGCTTCCAAGGAGAAGCACCCAAAGAGCTTCACTAAAAAAACTCATGACCTAGTTCCTCCATTCTCAATAATCTCTGATTTGAGTATTACTCCATCCTTACTAATCAAAGAACCAGCAATAAGCTCATCATCGTTATCAATTAAAAACTTACCTTCTTTGAACATTGGTTGAAGAAGAGATAATAAATTTCTCGAATATAAAGAACTGGCATGATTCGGTATTGAACAAGGCAAATTAGAAGCTCCAACAATCTTGACCCCTTTCCTAACAATAGTTTCTCCTGGTTTTGAACATGCACAATTACCACCACTAAGCACAGCAAGATCAACAACTACCGAACCAGGACGCATATCATCCAACATATTCTCATCAATAAGTTTGGGGGCTTTTTTACCAGGCACTTGAGCAGTACAAATTGCTACGTCAGCTTCAGATAATTGAATTGCCAATTCTTTTCTTTGTGCAATCAGAAATTCATCAGAAACTTGTTTTGCATATCCGCCTGACTCTGATGGAGTTTCATCAATCTTTGGAAGCGCAATAAATCTTGCTCCTAGTGATTCAACTTGCTCCTTTACAGCCTCGCGAATATCACTCACATAAACAACAGCACCTAGTCTTTTTGCAGTTGCAATAGCTTGAAGTCCAGCAACCCCAGCACCTAAAACAACAACTTTTGAAGGCTGAATAGTACCAGCAGCAGTCATTAACATTGGAAAATATCGATCAAGAGCACTAGCCGCTAAAAGTACAGATTTATATCCAGCTATATTTGCTTGAGAAGATAATGCATCTGATGATTGAGCTCTGCTAATTCTCGGAAGCAACTCCAAAGATATTGCAGAAATTTTTTGGGATTTTAATATTTCGGCTAATAATTTATTCCCATAAGGATCCAATAAACCCACAAGGAAAGAGCCGGATTTTAAATGTGAAAGAAATTTTTCTTCAGGAGGTTGAACGCAGAGAACAATATCAACTATTTTTTTTACCTCATTATTATCCTTTTCAACTAATTCAGCACCAGCCTCTACATAAGAATTATCTAGAAAACCAGCAGACTCTCCTGCACCTTTTTCAAAAAAAATTTTACAGCCCAAGTCCAAAAACTTTTTAACAGTCTCTGGGGTAGCAGAAACGCGTGTTTCCCCTAAAGCGGATTCGCAGGGAATTAAGAAACTAACCAAAGTAAAAATATTTATCCTCCTTCAGACTAGGAGAGGAAAGGTTTGAATACCAGCATTTTTAGTTAAGAAAGGTTTTCCTAATACTTTTCCTTGGCTATGAAGTAAATGAGAAAATGTTATCGATCAAGAAAAAATGAGCCTCACCGCGATCGAATGTCCTGATGGTGTTTGTCATAGCCATCACGGTGGGCATGCTGTTCCAAGAACAGCCATGCAAAAAAACCTGCAAAGTCATGGCAAAGAATGGTGTGAAAGATTAGCAGAACGAATTTACGAAATGTCTGTGGACACTTTTTCTCAAACAGTGATGCCAAGCCTTCATTCTTCTGGTTGGCAGAGGAAACATCTTGACTGGGAATTCAAACTTGCAAACAAAGAATCTGAACCAGACGAAGCTTTAGTAGAAGGGATCATCAACGCTACTGAAAGTTTCTTAAGAAGCAGCGAAGTTCATCGATTATTTATCCAAGAACTTGTGCAAGGAACATTTGCTGAAGCAAAAGATAACCAATTACCGTCTCAAGCCGTTAGAAAAGTGATTGAGAATGAAATAATAGTGATGATTGAAAGCAAAAAAGAAGAATTAACAAATAAGATTGCCAAAGCGTTAGAAAATGAAGCTAATGGCGATTTTGAATTAGCCAAAAATGCAGCAATTGAGGGAATTAATGATGTTGAAAAACTATTAATCAATCATACAGAATCAGTTTAGTTTGTTAGTTAATAAATTTTAAAAAATCATACTAATTAGCTATAAATCTAGCCGTAACCAAGAAATAACTATTTGAAATCCAAATATTAAGGAAATCTAAAATCTTAAGTGATAATTTCTTTTTCCAGACAAAACGCAAATTTGTACCAAAAAACACAAGTTAATCTACCAATGGCATGTCATGGTGTGCTCGTTGGGGATTAATTATGAATGCTTCTTTCAACAAGAGAATAAGTATCGCAAGCTGTTGGGCAGGGAGCAGAATTGCTTTACTTGATAGCGTGGAAAGATATGAAGATAGTTACGCTATCAGCCAAGAATTCTGTGAATGGATTACTTGTATTAATACTTACCCCGAGGGATTAAAAGCCTCAACCTTACAAGTTCCTAATTTTCAAAAAGAAAATTTTGACGCTGATGAACTTTTAGAACTTTGATTTTCAATAAATTTGAAATTTAAAATAATCCTTTTTTGCTTTAAATACACTTTCAAGATTTTTTCTTATATCGTGTAAGTCAATCTAATTTTGGTGTGGCATGCCAGCAGAGAAAAAAGAATTAAAAACTGAGAATTTAGTAATTTTAGGTTCAGGACCCGCTGGATACACGGCTGCTATATATGCGGCAAGAGCGAATCTACAGCCATTGCTTATTACTGGTTTTGAAAAAGGTGGAATCCCTGGTGGTCAGTTAATGACGACAACATTTGTAGAGAATTTCCCAGGTTTCCCTAATGGAGTTCAAGGACCAGAATTGATGGATTTAATCAAAGCTCAAGCTGTTAGATGGGGAACCAAGTTAATTGAAGAAGATGCCTTATCAATTGATCTAAGCAAAAGGCCCTTTTCTATTTTTACTTCCACTCAAAAAATTAAATCAAACTCCTTAATCATCTCCACCGGAGCAAGCGCCAATCGACTAGGTCTTGAAAACGAAAAGTTATTCTGGAGTAAAGGTATTAGTGCCTGTGCAATTTGCGATGGGGCAACTCCTCAATTCAGAAACGAAGAATTAGCAGTAGTTGGAGGAGGTGACTCAGCCTGTGAAGAAGCCGAATATCTAACTAAATATGGTAGCCATGTACATTTATTAGTCAGATCAAAAAAGTTAAAGGCATCTGCAGCAATGGCAGATCGAGTAGAAGCAAACTCCAATATTACTATTCACTGGGAGACTGAGCTTTTAGATGTTTTAGGTAATGAATGGCTAGAGAAATTAAGAGTTAAACGAAAAAATACTAATCAGGAAGATGAAATATTAGCTAAAGGACTTTTTTATGCAATTGGACATACTCCCAATACGTCTTTGTTCACAAATCAGTTAAGTACTGACTCAAAAGGTTACTTACTAACAGAACCTGGAAGACCAGAAACTTCTTTAGAAGGTGTTTACGCAGCAGGAGATGTTGCTGATTCAGAATGGCGTCAAGGTGTTACCGCTGCAGGTAGTGGTTGCAAAGCAGCTCTAGCAGCCGAAAGATGGCTATCAAAAAATAAACTAGCGACTCTCATCAAACGAGATGAATTAGAACCATCAAAGGCTGAGAAAACAAAAACTTTAGAAGTAAGTAACGAGGAAAACTTCGATTCCGAAAAAACTTGGCAAAAGGGAAGTTATGCACTGAGAAAGTTGTACCATGAAACTCAAAAACCTCTTTTTGTAATATATACATCTAATAGTTGTGGGCCTTGCCACATACTCAAGCCTCAACTTCTCAGAGTTCTCAACGAATCAAATGGAAAAGCAATAGGTGTTGAAATTGACATTGAGAACGACCAAGATATTGCTGAACAAGCCGAAGTAAGCGGGACTCCAACTGTACATCTCTTCAAAAATAAGGAATTAAAAAAACAATGGAAAGGTGTTAAAGCAAGAAGTGAATATAAATCCGCGTTAGATGAACTAATGGATTAGCAAATTATCTTTTCCTTGGCCCGCCTGGTCTATTGCCTCCTTGTCTTCCACCTCCAGGACCTAAGTTTCTTTCTCTATATGTAATACGACCTCTTGTTAAATCATAAGGACTTATTTCAACAAGAACTTTATCTCCTGCAAGCAATTTAATTCTAAATTTTGTCAATTTCCCTGCTGCCCTACACAAGCATTGATGTCCAGCGGGCTGTTCAAGAGTTACAAGATAGAATCCGTTTCCTTGCTCTTTTTCAATCACGCCAGATGTTTCAATCATGTGTTTTTTTTTGCATCACTAATTAACTAAAATGATTGTATTCTAAAAAGTCTTTAATAAACCAATAAATGTATATTTAACTAAAAATGGCTTGCAACTCTCGAGCAGTTTGAAATTGTCCATAATAATAATTAGCAGAAGCTCTTAAACAGGGATCTGCTAAACCATCAAAAGCTTCAAATCCAATACTTTTCCATAACTCATTACCACATAACTTATCTAGTTCTGAAGAAGCTTCTTTAGATAGATTTTCAAGTCTTCTATTAAGGTTCTTAATTTGACTAATTGACATCAGGAAAAGGAATTTCCTTAATAGTACATATTAACTACATTTTTGCAATACCTCAGATTGGGAATTTCTTTTTCTCTTCAATATCAAGATCAACTCCAATATCTTTAAGCCTTTTCAATATAACCCCATAATACTCTTTTATATAACCCTCCATTGTTGTTGAATCAGCTTGATTTAAACCAAAAGCAGTATAAGTATCATCCATGGGTGCATTCAATTCACCTCCACTACCGCTCAATTCAGAGAAAGAGAGTCTCTCGGCTACATTTAAGGTTGGTTCAAAAAACGATACAACTGATTGAGCAAAGGAAATTATTGTTGGAGAAACTTTTAATACTCTTGCTTTTTTCTCACTGAACTTTTCACATAGATCAACTAACTCTTTAGCGCTCCAAGCTTTAGGACCAACAATAGGGAATCTTCTTTTAATGGTTTGAGGCCTATCTAAAGCTGCAACGGCAAATCGAGCTATGTCCTGCGTATTCATATAAGCAATATCAGTTGGATTTCCACTTATCCAAACTGGCTCATTATTTAAAATAGGAATAGCAAATTGACCTATTACCCCTTGCATGAAAGCTACACCTTGCAAGATGGTGTAATCCAAAGATGAACTTACCAATAATTCTTCAGTACAATATTTAATGTCCATCAATGGAATTTTTCTATACTTTTCTGCACCTAACAAAGATAGAAATACAACTCTTTTTACATTTTTTTCTTCGCAAGCATTATATAAATTTAATTTTCCATCCCAATCTATTTCGTAAACGCTGCGGGGATCATCAGGTCTGCTAGTAGCTGCATCAATAACAGCATCAACCCCATCAAGGGCGTACTCAATATCTCCTTTGTTTATTAAATTGCCACGAGTTAATTCACAACCCCACTCCTGAAGAAATGAAGCAGATTTTGGTTTTCTAACCATGCAGCGAACTTTATGCCCTGCATCTATGGCGTTTTTGGCTATTTGGCGACCAAGAGTTCCTGTGCCACCAATCACCAGAACTTGCATAGTTGAATTCATTACAAGATTGGAGCTTAAATGGGCAAACTATGGATTGTGGAAATTAATCACCTTGAAGTTTCAAAAGAAGGACTCCTCCTAAAAGCCCAACGGGAATTAAAACCCAAAAGACTGCAGCGATTCCAAAAATTTCTGATGCCATTCGGTTAATTTAACTCATTAACTATTAAAACCTAAAGCCCTTACATTCAGACAACAATCCAAAGCCATCCGCAAATTTTTAAAATAAACTTAAAATGAGATTAAAAATTATAAAACTCAAAGTTAAAGTGAGTCTTGAACTAAATGAAGTCAAATATTTTTAATAAACATCCTTTCATTTCATCCCCTGACTGGGGTGAATCTAAATATTGGAGCTACAAAGATCATAGGGTGCACTTCAGAGTGACTGGAAATGAATCTAATCCTCCTCTTGTTCTAATTCATGGATTTGGAGCTAGCAGCGATCACTGGAGAAATAATGCAGAAATATTTGCTTCAGAAGGTTTTAGGGTCTTCGGAATAGATTTAATAGGTTTTGGGAGATCAGAGCAAAATCTTCATAGGGATATAAAGTATTTAGAGAATCAATTTTGGGCAAATCAATTAGCTTCTTTTATTGATGAAATTATAGATACTCAAAAAAACGGTAAGGTTATATTAATTGGAAATTCATTGGGAGCTTTAACAGCAATCACAACCCTCTCTGATAGGCCTGATTTAATAAAAACAATAATTGCAGCGCCTCTACCAGAGCCAGTTTTTATTAATCCAATTAAATTTTCTTTTCCAAGTTGGATATTAAAAGTTAAAAGTTTTCTGATAAAAATTTTTTTTCATTTATTTCCACTTAAGACCTTAATAAATTTAATATTAAGAACAAAATTAATTACTTTTGCTCTTCAAAGTGCTTATTTTCGCTCAATTTCAAATGACACTTCATTAAAAAGGATAGTTACAGTTCCTGCGAGGAGAGTCAATGCCTCCAAAGCTCTTAGAGCTATGTGCATTGGAATGAGCAATAGATCGGATTCTGCAAAAGGTCCATCTATCATTGAAAAGATTAAAAACCTTCCAAATCGACCACCAATTTTATTAATTTGGGGCAAACAAGATAAATTGATACCTATATTTTTAGCAAAAAAACTAATAAAGCTCCATCCTTGGCTTAAATTATATGTAATTAATGAAGCAGGACATTGCCTCCACGATGAATTACCTAAACATTTCAATCAAATTGTTCTGAAATGGCTGAAGAACTTAAAAACTTCTAAGTAAAAATATGAAGCACACACTTTCAGTATTAGTTGAAGATGAGTCTGGCGCGTTAAGCAGGATTGCAGGCCTTTTTGCACGAAGAGGATTTAATATCGATAGCTTGGCTGTCGGCCCTGCTGAAGCCCAAGGGATATCTAGGTTAACAATGGTTGTTCAGGGAGACGAATCAACACTTCAACAAATGACTAAGCAACTTAATAAGTTAATAAATGTTTTAGAAGTTCTTGATTTAACAACTTTACCTGCTGTGGAAAGAGAGTTAATGCTCTTGAAAGTCTCAGCATCATCTGAAAACAGAGGAAAGATTTTGGATCTTGTTCAAGTTTTTAGAGCAAAAGTTGTAGACGTTTCGGATAATGCTCTGACACTTGAAGTCGTTGGAGATCCAGGCAAACTTGTTGCTCTAGAAAACTTATTGCAACCTTATGGAATTTTAGAAATTGCCAGGACGGGAAAAGTTGCTCTCAAGAGGGCATCAGGTGTTAATACTGAAATGTTAAAAGCTAAAACATAATATTCCTATTCAATAATCAACTCTTTTTGCTTCAATTATAAAATCTTCTTCTTCAATTAAATCAACTATATTCATACCGCTAATCACTTTTCCAAAGACAGCAAATCTACCGTCAAGTTCTGGTAAAGATTTTAGTAATATATAAAACTGCGAATTTGCTGAATTAGTCGTTTTAGATCTTGCCATGGATAAATATGATCTTTTATGCTTAAGTTCAATATTATTTATTTGACTAGAGGCATAAATTTCTTTTCCATATGTTGGTAAATTTTTTGTTTTTAATTTTATTTCCAAAGGAATGTATCTTATTTTCCCTGTTTTAGTATCTATAAACTTATTTTTATTTTCTTTTAAACTATTGTCTCCAACTTTAATTATAAAAGGGTAAGGTTTTTTTATAACCCTACTAAAAATTGTATTGTTATATGAACCATTTTCGACAAAATCAACAAAATTTCCAACCGTTATCGGTGCTAGTTTACCAAAAAGCTCAAGTTTTATCTTCCCTCTATTAGTCTTCAATAAGACATATTCATTTGATGTTAAGCAGGGAAATTTTGTAGAAGAACATATATTTACACTTTCATTTTTCTTTATAGGAGAACATCCAGATATTAATATCAAATTGACAATTAAAAAAATATAAACTGGTTCAATAAATCTATAAGTTAAATTATTTGAAATTTTTGCAATTTTATTTCTCTTTTTAAACTCCTTCAAGATTAACCTCTAGAAATCTCGCAATTTCAGCACCTTCATTCTCCAAATCCAATAATGGTTTAGGAGATCCAACTCTAGATATTGGCAAATCCTTCCTGCCTTTAATTCTCAAAGATACTCTTCTTAGTGGATTAAAACCTTCTCTGACCTCTAATTTCACAGCTTTAATCTCATCTATCGGGATTTCTATTTCTATGTTCTTTAATAACCCTCTCCTAGATAAAGATAAAACTCCTTTGTTTTTATCAAATCTATTAACACCAGAGCCATAATCAATGCTTATAAGACGCCAAAAATAAATAGCTAGCAAGAAAGCAGCTACACCATATAACCCCATAACTAATCCTTGAGGAACAAAAATCAGGGTAGAAGGTTTCCCTAGTGGTAAAAAATCTCTTCCAAAATAACTAGAGAATGAAGCCAACAAAAATCCAACACCACCAATACTTAGCATCGAAGCAACTATATAGTTCGAAATCTTACGCGAACCTTTAATTTTCTGTTCTAAAACCAAACCAGATAAATCTTTTTCTGATTGGCTTAAATTTGATTCAGATGACATAAGTTCATGAAATTGGGAAGCACATCCCTTTCAAAACATTATAGAGACTAAGTTTTTGACATTTCAAAAGTAGCAATAAAAAACATTGATTTTATCTCATTTCAATACAAGGGATTTCATCAAGTTAAAGATTTACCCACAAACCCCGTCATCGTTGTTAAAGTCTCCGACGTATACAAAAGCTCAGCAACGCTCCTCCCATGACGATCGCTGTTGGAAGCGCAACAGAACGAGGTTGGTTTGACGCCCTCGATGACTGGTTAAAGCGCGACCGATTCGTATTTGTTGGTTGGTCTGGACTACTTCTCTTCCCTACAGCTTTCCTAGCTATTGGTGGATGGTTTACAGGTACAACCTTCGTTTCTTCCTGGTACACCCATGGTGTAGCCAGTTCTTACCTTGAGGGATGTAATTTCCTCACTGCCGCTGTTAGTACTCCTGGCGATGCCATGGGTCATAGTCTTCTATTCCTTTGGGGACCAGAAGCTCAGGGCGATTTAACACGCTGGTTCCAGCTTGGTGGCTTATGGAATTTCGTTGCTCTTCACGGTGCATTTAGTCTTATTGGCTTCATGCTTCGTCAATTCGAAATTGCAAGACTAGTTGGTATCCGTCCATATAACGCACTTGCTTTCTCAGCAGTTATTGCAGTATTTACTGCTTGCTTCCTTATTTACCCTCTAGGACAGCACAGTTGGTTTTTTGCTCCTTCATTTGGAGTTGCAGCAATATTCCGTTTCATCCTCTTCATTCAAGGATTCCACAACATCACGCTTAACCCATTCCATATGATGGGAGTAGCAGGAATTCTAGGTGGTGCTCTACTTTGTGCTATTCACGGCGCAACAGTTCAGAACACTCTTTATGAAGATTCAAGTCAGTACTCTAGCGGTAAAGCTCAGAGTTCTACTTTCAGAGGTTTCGACCCAGTTCAAGAAGAAGAGACTTACTCATTTATTACTGCGAACCGTTTCTGGAGTCAGATTTTCGGTATTGCATTCTCAAATAAGCGTTTCCTTCACTTCTTAATGCTCTTTGTTCCAGTAACAGGCATGTGGGCTGCATCAATAGGAATTGTTGGATTAGCTCTAAACCTTCGTGCTTACGACTTTGTTAGCCAAGAAATCAGAGCTGCTGAAGATCCTGAATTCGAAACTTTCTACACCAAAAATATCCTTCTTAATGAAGGTATGCGTGCATGGATGTCTTCTGTAGACCAGCCACACGAAAACTTTGTATTCCCTGAGGAGGTACTCCCACGTGGAAACGCCCTTTAATAGTTTACTCAAAGCCCCTAATCAAAGTCTCGAAGAGACTGGTTACGCCTGGTATGTAGGAAATGCAAGGCTAATCAACCTCTCAGGAAGATTATTAGGTGCTCATATCGCTCACGCAGGACTAATTGTCTTCTGGGCTGGCGCAATGATGCTTTTCGAAGTAAGTCATTTCACAATGGATAAACCCATGTGGGAACAAGGCTTAATTTGTATGCCTCATGTAGCCATGTTTGGATATGGCATAGGCCCCGGTGGAGAGGTCACAGACGTTTGGCCATTCTTCATTGCTGGTGTTATTCACCTAGTTGCATCTGGAATACTTGGCTTTGGAGGGGTTTTCCATTCCCTAGCTGGTCCAGAAAAACTTGAAGAAGATTTCCCATTTTTCTCCACTGACTGGAGAGATAAAAATCAAATGACCAATATTCTTGGTTTCCATTTGGTTGTACTTGGAGTTGGTGCTCTTCTATGGTCCATTAACTGGATGTACATAGGTGGTGCATATGACACATGGGCTCCTGGTGGAGGAGAAGTTAGGCTAATCAATCCAACTCTCGATCCAAGAGTTATTTTTGGATACCTAGTTTCAACCCCTTGGGGTGGACAAGGTTGGATAGTTGGTGTCAACTCAATGGAAGATATTGTCGGAGGACATGTTTATCTGGGTGTGATCGAGATAATAGGAGGACTTTTCCATATCTTTACTGGTCCATATGGATGGGCAAGAAGAGCCTTTATCTGGAATGGAGAAGGTCTTCTAAGCTATGCACTTGGTGGAATCTGTGTTGCTAGTTTTGTAGCTTCATGTTTCATCTGGTTCAATAACACTGCTTATCCATCTGAGTTCTACGGCCCGACAAACGCTGAAGCCTCTCAGGCCCAGAGTTTCACATTCCTAGTTCGTGACCAACGTATTGGTGCAAATGTGGGTTCAACAATGGGACCGACTGGTTTAGGTAAGTACCTAATGCGCTCTCCTACAGGAGAAATCATCTTTGGTGGAGAGACAATGCGTTTTTGGGACTTCAGAGGTCCATGGTTAGAGCCTCTAAGAGGTCCTAATGGATTAAGTCTTGATAAAATTCAAAATGATATTCAGCCTTGGCAAGTTCGCCGAGCTGCTGAATACATGACACATGCTCCTAACGCTTCAATCAACTCTGTTGGTGGAATCATTACTGAGCCTAATGCAGTTAACTTTGTTAACTTGCGTCAATGGCTTGCGGGTGCTCAATTCTTCCTTGGTTGGTTTACTTTTGTAGGTCATCTTTGGCATGCTGGACGTGCTAGAGCCGCAGCAGCAGGATTTGAAAAAGGTATCAGTCGTTCACAAGAGCCTGCTCTTTCTATGCCTGATCTGGATTAAATTCCTAAATAAATAAAAAAAGTCCTCTTAATAGAGGACTTTTTTTATGCATCAAAATATTTGATCTTATCTTTGTTTATCTATCTAAAAGTAAATCAGATAAACCGGATTTTTCTAAATTAGCTTTCAACCAAGGCAAGCTAAGTCCAATAACATTACTAAAGCATCCATCTATTTTTTTTATAAATAATCCTCCATAACCCTCAATGGCAAATCCTCCAGCACAATTGTATGGTTCTGAAGTTGAAGCATAATTAACAATCTCAGAATAGGATAAACACATAAATTCAATTTTTGTACTCACAACCCCTTCGCAACTTTTTTTTATTGAAATACTTTCCATATCAGATTTGGAATTATCCAACAAAATTAAATAGTGACCTGTATGCAAAAAACCAGATTTCCCAGACATTCTTTGCCATCTGGATATCAATTGCTCTTTATTAATTGGTTTTTCGAAAACCCCCCCCCTCAAATTCAAACAAAGAATCACAACCTAATAAAGCTTGAAAAGTATTTAAGGCATTATTTTTTTTAATCAACTTTCTTAATGCACTATCAGCTTTTCCCTTAGCTAATAATTTGACCTTCAAAATTGGATCTGGTTCCTGAAGCTGTGTCTCATCAAAATCACTTACAATAACTTTGTGTCTCAAAGCTATTTGATCAAGTAATTTTTGACGTGCTTTGGATGCAGAGGCCAGTAAAAACATAAAAACTAAATTTTTTAATACCTAGGATCATTATTGATCTTTTATTTAAAAAATAAATCCTTTTAATTAAATGTTGCTGATTGACCAAAAAATCTATAGAAGAGCAAAGAAAGGGATTAGGAATTGTCCTTTTAACTTATTCCTTTTTCAAAGTCTTCAAAGAGGTAGCCTTAATGCTCAAAATGTTTTTGAAAACAAATCAAAATACTTGAGTCAAGAGTTTATGTTTATCAATAGTTCATTATTCATAGAGAATGAGTTTCTTAAATTAATTAAAGTTGGTGTCTTAAGAAGGGAAGTTGACGGCCAAGGTCTTACTTCAAAAGTTCGTATTACACCAATAGGAAGACAAGTCCTAGAAAGCCGTGCAGATTTATTTACTAAAAAAATATCTCTTTTAAAAAAATTAATTACATGCCTAAAATATCAATTATCACCAAGATGAACATAGATCTAAAACGCACTCCATTAATGGTATTAGGAACATCAAGTGGTGCAGGTAAAACGCTCATAGCTACAGCTATTTGTCGATCTTTAAAAAGAAAAGGAGAACAGCCAATCCCTTTTAAGGGCCAAAACATGAGCAATAACGCCTGGGTTGATACTAAGGGAAGAGAAATGGCATATTCTCAAGCCCTTCAATCTTGGTCTGCAGGCTTAGAGCCAAGTGCTGAAATGAATCCTGTGCTTCTTAAGCCAAAAGGGGATTGTACAAGTGAAGTAATTCATCTAGGCAAAAGTGTTGGCACTAGTAAAGCAATAAATTATTACGAAGACTGGTTCGACTCAGGGTGGGAAGCCATTAAAAAAGGCCTTGAAATATTATTAAAGAATAAAAAAGACGGAAGACTCATTCTTGAGGGAGCTGGAAGTCCAGTAGAGGTGAATTTGCAACATAAAGATCTTACAAATTTGAAATTAGCGAAATTTTTAAGTGCAAATTGTATTTTAGTAGCAGATATTGAAAGAGGAGGCGTTTTTGCTCAAATCATTGGCACAATTGCTTTAATGAAGCCTGATGAAAAAAAATTAATTAAAGGAATAATTATTAATAGGTTCAGAGGCGATAAAGCCTTATTCGAAAATGGAGTTACATGGATAGAAAAAGAAACAGGAATTCCAGTTTTAGGAATATTACCTTGGCTAAAAGAGAGTTTTCCTCCTGAAGATTCCCTTGATTTACTTGAAAGGAAACAAATAAATGACGATGCAGAAATAGAAATAGCAATAATAAAATTACCTAGAATTAGTAATTTTTCTGATCTAGATCCATTTATTAGCGATTCAAGTATTCAAATACGATGGATAGAACCTGGTCAAAGTCTAGGTGACCCAGATGTATTAATAATTCCTGGAAGCAAACAAACAATTAAAGATTTAGAGAGTCTAAATAAAACTGGTTTGAGCAATCAAATAAAAGATTATGCAAAGAAAGGAGGAAATATTTTTGGTATATGTGGAGGGTTACAAATGCTTGGGAAATCATTAGAAGACCCCCATAACCAGGAAAGTATCAAAGAGCTTAATACATTTTCAAATATGGGGATGAACCTTCTACCAATCAATACAACCTTTAGAAAAATAAAGCACACTTCACAAAGAGAAGAAAGAGTTTCATGGCCAGATTCACAAAATATAAAAGGGTTTGAGATGCATTATGGGGAAAGTAATTTGATCAAAAATAAAAATTCCGATATTATTCCCATGTTCAAAGACAGTTCTTTAGGATGGGTAATTGAAAAAAAGGATAAAAGTTTTGTTGGAGGAACTTACTTACATGGAATCTTTGAAAATAATGAATGGCGTAGCCAATGGATAAATAAAATAAGACAGAAAAAAGGATTAAATAAACTAAATACTAACGAAGATAACAATCATGATAAAAGAGAGAAGCTATTGGATTTACTAACTGATGCCTTCGAAAAAAATATAAATATAGATAATTTAATTAAATAAGTTACTTAATGAAAACTGTAAAAATCAACTGGCCTAACAAGAAATCAAGCAATTGCACTCCTGGAGTTGAATGGTTAAAAGCTGCATATGATGCAAACATCGATATCCCTACTGGATGCCTAGGAGGAAGCTGCGGAGCATGCGAGATAGAAGTTAACGGAGAAGTAGTACGTGCATGTATCGCCACAGTTCCAAACGAAAAGGAACTTAATGTTGAATTTTTCAGTGACCCTTATTGGTAATAACAAATAAATCCAATTTCTTGATAATCAATAATACTTCTCTGCTCTTCTAATAGCTTTAATAGAAGCTTTATAATCTCCAATTTCATACTTTGATTCACTAATAATCTCTAATTTATTTATCACCTCTTCTTTTCTTTTCTTACTAATCACTTTTTTATAATCTGCAATTAAATCATATTTACTTTTTTGTATCTTTGAACCTTTAATCAAGGTATTATATTTAGGTTCTAGATCTATTTTTATAAATTTACCTAACAAAATACTATTAAAATCTATTTTAATAGTATTTTGTTTCAAGGATTTATCCATTTCCAATAATCTTATTCTCTTCGCTTGCCTTTTATCCTCTATTGCTCCCTGATAATCACCGTTTTTATACCTAGAATTACTTCTTCCACAAAATGAAATATCTTTAGACCTTTTATTGATAATATCTATTTTATCTTCAATATAAATTGACTTTGAGAAGTCATCTATAGCAGAAAAATTATCTCCCAATTTATCATTCAGAAATCCACAATTTAAATATGCTAAAGCGATATCATCTTGGCTTACAAGACTATGAATATTATTTCTAATAGATTTAATTGCTCCCTCATAATTATCTAAATCAATCAGTTTAATTACTTCATCGTAAAAGGATGAAGACTCATCGAATTTTTTCAAATCATTTGTTCCTCTTCTTCATTTTAAGCACATTCAGTAAAGTCGGTTTAAATATCTTCAAGAAAATATGTAAGGAAAAAGTAACTTCTAATAATTACGGAGAGGGTGGGATTCGAACCCACGGATAGTTTTAGCTATCAAACGATTTCGAGTCGTTCGCTTTCGACCACTCAGCCACCTCTCCCTAAAACTAGTTTAAGGCAATCTTCTATTTTCTCTTAAGAATAAACAGAAATAAAATCTAATTCCTAATCCCAACCTGCCTTTCTCATAAGCTTGATTGCTTTTTTATTATTTGCTCCTAATTGATCAATGGTCACGCTATCAGGAGTGAATTCTCCAAATTGTGTAACTTCATCCGTTGTATTAAAACCGACTAAAGGGTGTTCAAATGTTGGTCCTGCTAATCCACTACTCCCATCCGGAGAAGCAAGATACTCAAGAAGTTGAATAGCTTCCTCTTTATTTTCAGCATATTTAGCAATCCCACCTGCACTTACATTTACATGAGCAGGATTAGGAGTAAGAACTTTTACTTTTTTAGCCAAACTTTGATCTTTTCTACCATTGACACCTGCGAGCATCCTTGAAACATAATAGTGATTCACTATCCCTACGCCACACTTACCCTGAGCTACAGCTCTTATAACCCCTATATCTCCAGGGAAAAAAGGCTGAGAAATATTTGAAATCATACCTTTTAACCATTCTTTAGTTTTTACTTCTCCTTTATTTACAATTTGATTAGCTACTAAAGATTGATTATATGGACTGCTCCTTTTTCTCACACAAACAAGACCCTCAAAAGCAGGATTAGCAAGATCTGAATAATTTTTGATTGAATTTATATCAACTTTCTTGGGATTAGCCACCATAACCCGGACTCTTCTTGTTAATGCATACCACCTTGCTTTTGGATCTCTATATGCTAATGGAACATTTTTATCTAATTCAGCCGATCTATATGGCTGAAGAAGACCACTTTTGGCAGCATTACTAATTCGAGCCGCATCAACAAGAAGAATCACATCGGCTTTAGAATTCGCACCTTCCCTTTTCAATCTTTCAACTAGAGAAATGCCTGTAGCCTCAATCAAACGGATTTTTATCCCCGTCTCCTCAGCAAATTTCTTGTATATCTGCTTATCAGTGTTGTAATGCCTACCTGAATAAATCCTTACTTCTCTATCTGAGGCCTTTACATGATTAGAACTTGAAGAGACTAATAGAGCACCTGCTATTACAGAAGTAAAAAGAGGCTTAATTAAATTCATTAATCTATCTAGGGAAGGAATTAATATATTTAGACAGACTAGACAAGAAGAGAAAGCTAAAAATAGGTTCGCAACTTTAATACGTATTTAGGTATAAATTGATATCTTATTGATACTTTAGGATAGTAATTAAACCTAAATAATAAACATGGAATATTTAACTCATCCACTAATCGATAAATCAGAAGCTCTCCAAATAGTGAAAAAGCTAAAATCAGCGAAATCATCATGGCAAGATGGTAAAAAAACTGCGGGAAGCCACGCCGCAAAAATTAAATCTAATTTTCAATTAGAAAAAAATTCAAACTTATCAATTGAGCTTAGAGATATTATTGTTAATAAAATAATCTCAAATCCTCTCATAAAAAGTTTTACATTACCTAATCTTATCCATGGAGTAATGTTTACTCAATCCTTGGATGGGCATGGTTATGGCACACATATTGATAATCCTTACATGCCCTCAGGAAGAAGTGATCTATCTTTTACGTTATTTTTAAATTCCCCGGAAGATTATAAAGGTGGTGAATTATGTATTCAGACGATCAATAAAACTAAAAAGATTAAACTATCTGCTGGAGAAATGATAATTTATCCCAGCACCCAATTACATTCTGTTGCTGAAATAAAAGATGGTGAACGTTACGTATGTGTAGGCTGGATTCAAAGCTATGTACAAAATAATGAAGATAGAAATTTTTTATTTGGACTTGATGCTGGAGCCAAAGGCTTATTAGCAAAACATGGTAGGTCCGATGAATTAGATTTAATTTTTCAGGCTTATAGCAATATCTTAAGAAGGCTAGGATGCTAACTCGATCACTTTATACATCCAAAAGTAAAAAAAGCACTTCCATTAGCTCTCAATACCTATCAAAATAAATCCAAATAATACCAGGTATGCCAAGTAAAACACCTATCGGAATATTCCTTGCAGCAGCAGCTGCTTTAGCAACAAGCGCAATTATTCCAGACAATTCACTGGCTGGTGAAAAGCAAAAAAATATGGGTGGATTAAAGGAATGGACTACAGATCAAGAAGCAGACGAGGATGGCAAGCTTGACGAAGATGCTCAAAAAGCTGCTGACAAAGCCAAGAAATCAGATGTATGCATTCCTATTGGTGAGGGTGAAAACTGCTGGTAATTTTCATCTAAAATAAAAGGGAAAGCCCTCAAAGGGCTTTTTTTTTACTGCAAAAAAGCACTCCCCTTTTAAGAGGAGTGCTTTTAAGGTTACTAATTTATTAGAATTAGAATCTGAATTCAGTTAGAAGAACTGCTCCAGTGACGTCTTTACCTTCAGCTTCGACATCTGTACTGCCAAATATTGCAGGTGTAACTGTTACGCCATCATTAACTTTGAAGGAGTAGTAAGCCTCCCAAACAGAGTTGTCCTCTGATGGATCAGAACCACCGCCAACTATACTTGTAGCAGCAACTCTTGAACCAACAGCAAGTCCTGCTCTGTTTCCATCAATAAATAGGTCCTTCCAGTTAAGGCCAACCATCCAACCTGATGCCTCATCTGCATAACCATTCCCAGCATCATCGATACTAGAAGTGTCATAACCAAGCTGAACAGAAGGAAGTGCTCCTGTGTTGTCAGGCTTCCAATAGGCTCTCAAACCAATAGCAGTTTCAGAGCTATCTGAAGCTCTTGACTTACCTTTTGATGTTGTGAAATAGCTATCAGACCAACCGTTATCTTTGAAAGCAACAGCTCCAGATACTTGCCATTGTGGTGTGCCGTATTCAAGCTTAGTTAACAAAGCTGACTTGGCGTCATCTCCAAATAAACCTTGTCCTTCTGCTGACTTGGCTCCACCCTGACTTGTATATGCTGCACTTAATGCCCATCTACCATCAGAAGGATCCTCTGTTTGCTGTGTCCATGCGGCACCAAAACCAGCTTTAGTACTTGAACCATAAACTGTTCCATTTCCACCAAGACTAAATTGCTTAGTTACTGGCTTGTAGATGGAAGGAGAACTTGCAAGCATGTAGTAGTTCTCAATTTTTGGTCCAACCCAAACAGTAAGGCTTTCGCCAACTGGGAACTGATACCAAATTTTATCAACTTTTAAAGCATCTGAAGTGTTCTTACCAGCTGAAAGATAAGTACCTTGACCTTTGTCTACGAAATGATCAGATACGTTACCAGCCTTAATCCTTGTATATAGAAGGTCTTCACCAGTGAAACTGGTATTCATGTTCAACTGATACATATATTCCATAGTGATGGAATCAGTATCTGTTTCACTATCATCATCAACATAACCAGTAATAAAAGCAGCCTTACCACTCATCTTTGTAGATGAAGAGAACTGACCAGCCATTATTTCGCCGAGTTGAGATTCAACGCCATCAACACGAGCTTGAATAACTTCAGAACTTACATCTGATTCATTAGATACCGCAGTAACGTCGGCATTTGCAGCTAATGGAGCCATTAAGCCCAAAGCAGCAGGAGCTACCAGCAAACGCTGAAAAAGCTTCATTGTGTCCTCACACAAAATATGTCGATCGCATAATAGTGTATTCAATGAGACATTAAAGAGTCCAAACTTCTAGAAGTATCTTTTTATACATCACTAGATAATATTCGATCTATTTGTTATCCATAAAAGCCAAAATATTACTTGGTGTTAACCGCTAATTTGAACAAAGAGGGAAGCCTAGAACCTCTCTTTCTTCCAACCAAGCTTCAGCAACTTTACGAGCCAGCGATCTAATTCGCGCAATAATCTTAGTTCTCTCCGTAACAGATATAACTCCTCTTGCTTCTAGCAAATTAAACGTATGGCTACATTTCAGAACATAGTCAAGGCAAGGTGCAGGAAGCTTTTTAGAGATTAATTGATGAGCCTCATCCTCATAAATTTCAAAAAGTTTTGATAAATTTTCTGAGTTAGATTCTTCGAAATTATACTTACATTGCCCTCTTTCAAAGGGAAGCCAGATATCACCATATTTATTCTTATCATTCCATGAAAGTTCCCAAATACTTTGAACATTTTGTAAATAAATCGCCAATCTCTCTAAGCCATAAGTGATTTCAATAGAAACAGGCTTGCAATCAAGACCTCCACATTGCTGAAAATAGGTGAATTGAGTAACCTCCATGCCATCAAGCCAAACCTCCCAGCCCACTCCCCATGCTCCTAAGGTTGGAGATTCCCAATTATCTTCAACGAACCTAATATCGTGATCGTTAGCTGAAATACCTAATGCTTCAAGAGAAGACAAGTAAATTTCTTGGATACCATCCAAAGAGGGCTTTATAAGAACTTGATATTGAAAATAATGCTGAGCTCTGTTGGGATTATCTCCATACCTACCATCAGTTGGTCTTCGGCAAGGTTCAGGATAAGCGACTGCCCAGGGCTCAGGTCCTATCGCTCTCAAAAACGAATGAGGACTCATTGTCCCTGCGCCTTTCTCTAAATCGTATGGTTGCAGAAGCAAGCAACCTTTCTCACTCCAGAAATGATTGAGGGTAGAAATTATGTCCTGGAAATACATTAGTTGTTGATATAACTGAATTTAGAGGAGAGTGGTTAATCCTCGCTGGGATCTTAATCAAGAAGTAGTTCCGGTACATCCATTTTTCAAATAGTCCAACCGAGAGAATTAATCAAAGTCTAAATCAACCAATAAGCATTTAAAGCTGAGTATTTAGATAAGGACAAACAGAGCACGATATAAGTATATATACTTAGCGGGTTAGGAGGACATTGTCTGGTATCAGAGATTAATTTAGTTCAACCAAATAATTGATAGCTTATTCATAGAATACTCTTTTCATATAGATATTTATTTAAACATAGAAATCGAATAGGTAATTCAATATTCTCTAACAACTAAGATCAACTCTTTCAAACGACTTGATTATTATTTTAAGCAATTAGCTAAAGAAAAAACTTATAAAAGATTAAAAATATTTAAAATACCAAGATCTCAGCAACAACACGCTATTTGCCCTAGACAGTACACTAGTACCCATTGTTCCGATTCGTCACAAAGCGTATATTAAAAAGGTATTTGACTAAACCTATGGACTTATCACCAACGGAGGTGATCGACTTAGCGAATATTCCTCTTAACAATGAGGTAACCAAGGGGCTTGTGCCCGCCCAAGTAGAGTACGTCAAGGAGTCGATCGTCGAAATCAACGAAGAGCTGAACTGCGTAGGCCAGTCATTGCGGGCTGTCGCTGCCAATCTCTCCGATATTAAAAGCAACATCAAGCCTGGAAATTGGAGAGCCTTTTTAAAGTCCGGCGCAATTAACTGCTCCGAGAGGTTTGCCGTAGACCTTGTAAGCGCCTACACGAATTGGCTAGGCGGCTCTGACATAGAAGACAAGCTAATTGCATCGTTAACCCCTAGATCGCTAGCATTAATGGGAAGCAAAGGAGTGACAGACAAAGAGCGGCAAAAAGTATTTGAAGCAGTTGAGAATGGCGAAAGAATGACAGAGGCTGCGGTCAGAGTCTTAGTCAAAGGGAATAAAAAAAATGTAAATAAAGCCTCGAAAAAAACTGAAAACGAAAAGATTAAATCCCTAAAAGAAAAGATAGAGACTTATAAAAAGGTTATTAAAAACCTACAGGATGAAAACAAAAAGCTAAGCAACGTGCTATCCAATAGGGAAAAATTTGATTCCTTAGTCTAAAGATCAAACCCAAAAGCCTCTCTATTTATCACCATTTTTTTAAAATGAAAATTACTATTCAAAAATTAGATCCTTTTGATAAAACTAAAGATAACAACATGCAAGACAAGAGCCAGGGCATAACGGAGAGATTGCTCAAAAAATATAAGCCGACCTTTCTCTATAGTATAAATACTATGGGTGGCAAGAAAGATGATAAATTTAGGGCCTAATGTTATGAATAAGAATTCAAGCTCTAGAAGCAGACTCATCCATTTATACAATCCTAAGAAGGAAGGATTAGGATCCTACGATATTCACTATATCAATGCCTGTAAAAAGGATAAAAATTCAAACAAAAGACACGAAAGAACAGATAACGAGAGGTATGCAGCATGATCCCATACATTAGAAGTCTAACTGAGTTGATGGCAATTACCGAACCGAAAGTCAGCCAAAACGATCTATCTATAGATGATAAGATATACAGATATAAAGTAGAAAGTGGTCAAGAACAAAGATATTTAAAATCATCAGAGAAAAAAGAATTAGATTTACCTCATTTTTCTAAAATATTAGAACGTAAATTGATGCAAAATAAAAAGTCTGTATCAAAATTTTTAGATGATTTAGACTATAATAATCAAATACAATCATCATATGATCTGACATTATTAGAAAGACAAAACAAGAGAAATCAACAGGATGTTGCCTAAATATGAAAAATAATCAAATAGATCATGCAATAGAATATTTATCTCCGATTTTTATTATTTCATATTTCTTTATTCATAATATTCTTTTAGTTCTATTAGGAATAACTATGTCATTTTATTTACTTAATATTAATTTTATAATGAGGATTATAAGATATATAAATAGAAATACAATGATTAAAGATTTATCTAGATATTTAAATCAAAACAAAAAGAAAGAAGAATCTGACCTTATTAATATAAAGTATTCCGAAAAAGATTCATCGATTACACTGGTTGATACAATAGAAGAATTGGGATTTATACCATCAATAGATAAAATTGATGATACTAACGCAGTATAAATGTCTTCGTATGTAAATATATAAAAAATTATTTTTGATTATATATCTATAAAACTATTTACAAATGAATTAGCAATAGTTACTTTGAAATAATTGATAAAAAAAAATGAACGAAGATCAGATAAGCATTGAGGATGTATTAATTAAGGGTTTATCTGATATTTTAAAAAGAACAGTTGAGGTGAGTCCTAGGGATCAGTTAGCTATTGCCCAGGAGTATAAAGAATGGATAAATTGTATATCAATTAGTGATTTTAAAGATCAAGAGATACTTGTTATAGATAATTATACTTTCAATTAAAAATAATTTGAACTAGAACTAGTTTACATTAAATATTTTGTATAAGCTAATATATTATAAAAAATATTAGGTTATATTAGAGCTTTTACATATATTTTCAACGAAGATTAAAATATGAATATTTTCCACCTAAAAATCTTGCTAAAAATAAAAATTTATTTCGATACTTAAATGACATATAATAACTAATATAAAAACATTACTTAGTTTTTCTTTTAATTTAGAATTTTATATTGCTAATTTATTATATATTTAATCAGAAAATTAGCAAAAATGAAATAATGGGTGCTAAGTACTAATTCAAGAGAAAATACAATTAATTATGATTATTCTCTCAAATAACTTAGTGTTTGATACTTAATTAATCTATACAGAAAATGGTTGACTTTCTATAATACTGGTGTACTATAGAAATCTCTATCGTATTAAAGGATCTTCATTTTTCTTGCATCCATCCACAACGAAATAATTTATTTATTCAGCATGATTAATGAAACCGTCAATAAAGGTCGGAGATTCTTCGCGTGTTTAATCAACCAATCAACTAGAATATCCAATGGAATCTTCAAGCACTTCAAGCTGGAAATTAACAAAAAGTCTAAAGCTTTCAACCGAACTAGAAATAGGCAGAGAAGCACTCATAACAAGTTCTACAAGAGAGTTAGTTGAATTTTACTGGACAAATCGGAAGCGGTTCTCAGGTGGTTAATTAGGCTTCCCTTCGAAAATAATCAGGAATTTAGAAAAATAAAGACTTAACTTAAAATTTCTTTTTTATTTCCCATCTAACTAGATAATTTATTATTAAAAATATTGTAAAAACGAATTAATAAATAATGATTATTCTTCTTCATTATTTACTTGATATGAATTCGGAGCAAGTATTAAAAATAAAGTCCACCAAATAAAAATAAAAAAACCTAAAATAGAAGTGACAATAATGTTATTAATAATTTTCCAACTAAAGATTAGAACTAAAACCCCAAAGCTAATAATCGACCAAGGTTGACACCAGTTGGGTTTTGAATCCCAAAAACTATTTTTTGAATTTGTATCCATTCAAGAAATTTGCAAAATGATTAAAGATATCCAAGACTAACCGCATACTTAGTACGTAGGCTTATCTTCTTCAACAGGCTTATCTTCTTCAACAGGCTTATCTTCTTCAACAGGCTTATCTTCTTCAACAGGCTTATCTTCTTCAACAGGCTTAACTTCTTCAACAGGCTTAACTTCTTCAACAGGCTTAACTTCTTCAA
>QCHI01000019.1 GCA_003279655.1 Prochlorococcus sp. AG-402-A21
CTACTAAACCTTGAGCAGCAGCTTCTTCATACCCTGTTGTTCCATTGAGTTGACCTGCACTATATAAGCCACTTATCCTTTTTGTTTCTAGTGTTGCTTCTAATTGTGTGGCTGGTATGTAGTCATACTCCACTGCATAAGCAGGTCTAAGCATTACGCATTTTTGTAGACCTGGCAGTGTCTGTAAAAGCTCTAATTGTAAGTTTTCGGGCAGTCCAGTTGAGAAACCTTGAACATACATTTCTGGAGTATCTCTACCTTCGGGTTCCAGGAAAATCTGATGCGAATCTTTATCAGCAAAACGAACAATTTTATCTTCAATTGATGGACAATATCTTGGACCTTTGCTATCAATAAAACCTCCATAAATAGGAGTTAAATGAAGATTATTTTGAATAAGTTGGTGAGTTTCTTTTGTAGTTCGAGTGATATGACAACTCATTTGTTCTCCACTTTTCCAAGACAGAGGATCAAAAGAAAAGAATTTATCTGAAGCATCGCTCAATTGCTCATCTAGGGAATCAAGATCAATAGTTCGTCTATCGACGCGAGCAGGGGTTCCTGTTTTTAAACGATCAGTCGTAAAACCTAACTTTTGTAATTCTTCAGTTAAACCTTCAGAGGCCTGCTCTCCTGCTCGACCTGCACTCATAGATTGATTGCCAATCCAAATTCTGCCTCCTAAAAAGGTTCCTGTTGTAAGTACAACTGCTTTTGCATGAAAAACGCTTCCAAAATAGGTTTTAACCCCCTTTATAAATCCTATTCTCTCTTGAATTTCTGGTGTTTTTTTTTCAATCTGCTTGGAAAAATGTTCAATTTCTAGCCCAGTAACCATTGCCTCTCTAATCTTTAAATTTGGCGTGTTTTGAAGGATTCTTAGCATTTCATGTGAATATAAACGCTTATCTGTTTGTGCTCTCAATGCTCTAACTGCAGGCCCTCTACTTGCATTAAGGACCCTTTTTTGAAGAGCTGTTAAATCGGCTAATCTTCCGATGGTTCCTCCTAGCGCATCAACTTCGTGCACTAATTGACTTTTCGCTGGTCCCCCTACTGCGGGATTACAAGGTTGCCACGCGATTCGATCTAAATTGAGTGAAAATAAAGCTGTATTCAATCCCAATCTTGCTGAAGTGAGTGCAGCTTCGCAGCCTGCATGACCACCTCCTACAACAATTACGTCATAACTTTCATTTGAAGATTGTTTATTAATCATCAATTAAGCATTTAGGAATTTAATTTTCGAACAATTAAGCAGCAAGATTTCTAAATCTAGTGAATTGGGGTTCAAAAAGTAATTTAACTGTTCCAACCGGCCCATTTCGGTGTTTTGTCACGATAACTTCTGTAATTCCTCTATCAGTAGTTTCTGGATTGTAATACTCATCCCTATAAATCATTAGAACCAAGTCAGCATCCTGTTCTATTGAGCCAGATTCACGCAAGTCGCTAAGCATTGGTCTTTTATTGGTTCTTGATTCAACTCCTCTACTTAATTGAGATAGAGCAATGACAGGTACTTTAAGTTCTCTTGCCATACCCTTAAGACCTCGAGTAATCCTTGAGATTTCTTGAACTCGATTATCGGGAGAAGTACCTTCCATTAGTTGTAGATAATCAATCACAATTAGTCCCAGCTCTTTACCTTGCTCAGCAATTAGTCGACGACATAAGGACCTCATCTCAAGAACACTTGAATTTGGTTTGTCATCAATGAAGATAGGTAATTGACCAAGTGTATTAATACCTTGACCTAGCAATGGCCATTCATCTTGTTGCAATCGTCCCGTTCTTAACCTACTGCTTTCAATACCTACTTCACTTGATAGCAATCTGTATGTCAGTTGCTCTTTACTCATCTCAAGACTAAATACACATACGGGTAGGTCATGTAGTTGAGCTACGTTTTTAGCAAGATTCAGAACAATTGAAGTTTTTCCCATTGCTGGTCTTCCCGCAACAATTATTAGATCGCTTCTTTGTAGTCCTTGTGTCATTGCATCTAGGTCGTAAAAATTAACTGGTATTCCTGCTACTGAGGTACCAAGTGATCTACTCTCTATTTCATTGAAAGTACTTGTCAGGATTTCTGCAGTTGGTGTTAAACCTTTGGAGGGTTGTTCTTGGCTTATGGCAAATATCTTTTGTTCAGCTTGATCAATGGCTTCTTCCATCGGGAGACTTTGATCAAAACCTAATTTGATCACATCATTTCCAGATTTAATTAATTGTCTGCGTAGAAATTTATCGCTTATTAATTTCGCTACTTGTTCTATTGAAGCTGTAGATGAAACCCTCTCAACTAGTTCAACTAATCTATTATTGCCTCCAACTTTCTCTAAAGAATTTGTATCGGCTAGCCAAGCACTCATTGCTGTTAAATCTGTAGGTTTGCCTTGGCTATGAAGCATTAATGCAGTTTTATATATTTCACGATGAGCAGATATATAAAACGCTTCAGCTTGTAGCAAATCTGCTATTCGGCCTATTGCATCAGGATCTAATAAAATTCCACCAAGAACAGATTCTTCTGCTTCTAAATTTTGTGGTGGTATTTGGTCAGGTTGAGCTTCAAAACGAGGATTATCAATCTTGGAATTATTGTAGGCTCCAAAATCTCTAGTTTGTTTTGAAAAATCCCCGTTATTTGAAGAGGGGGTGCTTATCATTTATTACTTATTGGACAAGGACACCTACTTTGGCTTGTTCAGGCGAAGATGCAACTATTAGTAACTTGTAACTTCAAGGTTGATTTCAGCATTGACTTCGTTATGAAGCTTAATTTGCACTTTATATTTGCCAACACCATGTATCTCAGGGACAGATATGTCTCTACGATCTATATCCTTTTTGGTAGCTTCTTTTACAACTTCTGCCACATCTCCATTTGTCACTGTTCCAAATAAGACTCCATCTTCTCCTACTTGTTTTTTGACAGTAAATCTTCCAATTGTTGTTAGAGCTGTTTGGAAATCAATAGCTTCTTGCTTTTTAGCAGCTTCTTTTTCTGCTTGTTTTGCTCTTCTGTGCTCAACTTGTTTTAAAACAGTTGGAGTAACTGGTAATGCTTTTTTGTTGGGTAATAAAAAGTTTCTCGCAAAACCAGGAGCAACCTCTACAAGGTCACCATCATTGCCAAGACTTTTTATGTCTTCATTTAGAACAACTTGAACTCGCTTAGCCATGGGTTGAAAATGAATTAATTCTATTTAATTATTGTTAGTAATATTACGACGCGATAGGGAGTCTAATTTTTTTTGCTAATCCAATTGCTTTCAAAAAACGTATGTGCTGCCAAGTTAGATCTATTTGATTTCTTTGAAGGCCATGCTTAGCTGAATTAGGAAAAGCATGATGATTATTGTGCCACCCTTCTCCAAATGTAAGGGCTGCGACCCATTTATTATTTTTGGAATTATCCCCACTCTCATATGCAATAGAACCCCAACAATGAGTTGCTGAATTAACTAGCCAAGTTATGTGATAAACAAAAACTAGTCTGAGAGGAATTCCCCATAGGACCATTGCCCATCCCCCAACACCAGCTGATTGACCAATTAAATAAAGCGTCGCGCCTAAAGGTATTTGCAAAAGTAAAAAATTTTTATTTAAGAAGCGATAGTAAGGATCTTTGATTAAATCTCCAGAAAGTCTTGGAACGGCTTTCATGGCAGGTACATCTTCAAACATCCATCCCATGTGACTCCACCAAAATCCCTTGTTACTGTCATGATGATCAGCTTCAGTATCGGAAAAAGTATGATGATGCCTATGAAGACCAACCCAATCAATTGGTCCATGTTGGCAACTTAGTGCTCCACAAGTTGCAAAAAATCGTTCAAGCCATTTTGGAACTTGAAAAGACCGATGTGAAAGAAGACGATGATATCCTGTAGTTACTCCCAAGCAAGCCGTCACCCAATATAAGAAAAGAAATCCAGAAAATGCTAACCAGCTCCAAAATTGAGTTTGTAAGGTAAATATTGTTAGAGCGTGTATTGTAAACATGAATATTACTGTTCCCCATCTTCTTCTTGCCCTTTGGTTTTGAATCCGTCTTGGTACATGCCCTTGGAGTTTCTTCGATGCAGCCATCGCTTTATCAGCAGCAACTGGTTTTTTTAATGGAGCCGAAGCCTCGATTAAACTTGAAACCATTAGTGATCTTTCTACTTGGTGTATATAATATACGATAAGGATCCTAATCAGGTCTATTTATCAATCTTGAATGTGATTTGTGACCTCTAGTTTTCGGGACCAATTGACCGCAGGTAGAAGGGCTATGGCTCATCTAGTACATGTATGGCATGAGCGCAATGGCTGGTCTCACAAAGTTCTCCCTGCTTTGGCTGAATGTTTGGATCTAGGGAGAGTTCATAGTTCTCAAATTTCAAATCTACGAAATGGAAAATTAGTATCTCCAAGTCCTGAAGTCTTTTTTGCGTTAGGTAAGGTAAATCAAGTACTTGCTCGTGGGTTAGAAAATATAGAAAGTCAAATATTGAGCGTTCACCCTGAGTTGCATAGATCTCTTCAAGATTCAGCTATCGCTGTTGAAGGAAATGACAATAATCCTCTTTCTGCAGGTGACTTTTTTGAGATTTTTGTTGGTTTAGCGTCTTTACCTTCCTCCTTTGATTGGTTTATTGAGGAAGCTGAGGCCCCAGAGCTTAGCGCTGCTTTGGCTGACTATTTATGTAAAGGAAGGTCGTGGAGAATGTGCAGAGAACAAGTAATGTCAGCATATCCAGTAAGTAAAAAGCAACGAAGAGATAGATTTGAAGCAGTTATGGCGGGTTTAAAGGATTACACTGCCGAAGAACTTGATGGTGAATTGCTAGATTTACATGCAACTAATAAATTGTTAAATACAAATAATTTGCAAGGTGCAGATGACTTTTTGGAGAATCTTCGTCAAAGAGGTTTATTACTTAAAGATCAAGAAAAATTAGAAATTATTTTTTCAGATTAATTATATTAAACTTTATTTATGCTTAATTAAAAACCATATGTTACAAAAACCTGCTAAAAAATTTGTTGATAATATAGAAAAAAAATTATACTTATCAATTCAAGAAAAGATTGATAGTATAACATTTAAATTAGAAAAAGTATTACAAGCTTTTTCTAAATCTCATCTAAATGTACAACATTTTGCATCATTAACTGGATACGGACATGGAGATTTAGGGAGAGATATAATTGATAAAATTTTTGCAGATGTTTTAGGGGCTGAAAAAGCAGCGGTAAGGCTTCAGCTTGTTAGCGGAACGCATGCTATAGCATCATCTTTGTTTGGAATATTAAGACCAGGAGATTATTTATTATCTGTTACTGGAAGGCCCTATGAATCACTTGAAGAAGTCATTGGATTGAGGGGAAATGGTCAAGGATCCCTAATTGAGTTTGGTGTGAACTATGAAGAGATATCTTTAAACAAAGATGGAAATATAGATTTTGAAGCCTTAGAAAAAGCTTTATTTGTACCCAGGAAATTAATTTTTATTCAACGTAGTTGTGGTTATACATGGCGTCCATCTTTGAGTATTGAGGTTATTCAAAAGATCTGTTATTTATGTCATAAGATTCAACCTAACTGTATTTGTTTTGTTGATAATTGTTATGGAGAATTTGTTGAAACTAAGGAGCCAACGTCAGTAGGGGCAGATTTGATTGCAGGTTCTTTAATAAAAAATTTAGGAGGTACTATCGTTCCTACAGGTGGATATATCGCAGGAAAAGCTAATTTAGTTGAGAAAGCATGTTGCCGCTTGACTGCTCCAGGTATTGGATCTGAGGGTGGTATTACTTTTGACTTAAATAGAACTATTTTACAAGGACTTTTTCTTGCGCCTCAAATGGTTGCAGAGGCCCTCATTGGTGCTGAAATTATTTCTACTACGTTTAGCGAATTGGGTTTTCAAGTGTTGCCAACGCCGGGTTCTATGCGAACTGATTTGATCCAAATAGTAAGAATAGGCGATCCAGAAATTTTACAAATTATATGTAGATCTTTTCAGGAAAAATCACCTATTGGGTCTTTTCTCGATCCAATACCTGCGCCAATGCCAGGTTATGAAAATAACTTAGTCATGGCTGGAGGAACTTTCGTAGATGGTAGTACGAGTGAATTTTCTGCTGATGCTCCCATGAAACCTCCATTTGATTTATTTATTCAAGGAGGTTCTCATCGCTCTCATGTCAAAATTGCTTTGATTCATGCATTATCCAATTTATTTCAGGCAGGATTAATCAAATTGCCCCAGAATGAATAAGCCTTTTTCGTTTTGACGCAATGGCTTTTTCCTTCCCAGATAATTTTCGTTTTGCTGACAGTCATGAATATGCTTATGCTGATGATGCATTAGTTCGAATTGGTATTAGTGAATTTGCGGTGGATCAGTTGGGAGATATAGTTTTTGTTGATCTACCAGATGAAGGAACTTCAATAGCTAAAGGAGAGAGCTTTGGCTCAGTGGAATCAGTAAAGGCTGTAGAAGATATGTATGCCCCAGTTAGCGGAGAAATTGTCCATAAAAACAATGCTGTTTTGGCAAGCCCAGAGGAACTTCAGAATGATCCTCATGGTGAAGGATGGCTATTAATAATTCGTCCTGATAACCCTGATCAATTAAAAGAGCTTATGGATTCTCAAACTTATTCAAAGAAAATTGCTGCTTAAACCTTACTTAATAATTTTTTCTTACAACAAATCAGGAGATTTTTCTCTACAGTGGCCTTCCTTCCAATAACTTAATTTGCTTGTGCTTGAGAACAAGCTCATGTTAAAAGCAGAATTAAAGGATTTCACTTTTAAGTCTCGCCATTTAGGTCCAACCAACGAAGAAGAAGCTTTTATGCTTCAACATCTTGGTTTTGAAAATTCGGAAGATTTCATATCTTCTGTAATTCCTAATGAAATCTTTGATTCAGAAAATAATGGTGTTTCAATCCCATGTGGGTGTGATCAAAATCAAGCGTTAAAAGAAATCAATATCATTTCAAAGAAAAATATTGAAAATCGATCGTTGATTGGCCTTGGCTATCATTCGACAGTTATACCTCCAGTTGTACAAAGAAATGTTCTAGAAAATCCCAATTGGTATACAGCTTATACTCCTTATCAAGCAGAAATATCCCAAGGGAGATTAGAAGCCTTATTTAATTTTCAGACTTTAATAAGTGAACTAACAGGTTTGCCCATTTCCAATGCGTCTTTACTTGATGAAGCAACGGCGGCCGCTGAGGCAATCAGTTTGAGTTTGGCTGTTAGAAAAAATAAAAATGCTAATAAATTTTTAGTAGATCAAGAAATTTTACCTCAAACATTTGACGTATTAAAAACTCGATGTGAACCATTGGGAATTGTACTTGAGTTCTTTGATAATAAGAATTTTGAAATTGATAATAATGTTTTTGGAATAATTATTCAGTTACCTGGGAAAAATGGACGTATTTGGGATCCAACCTCAATAATCAGACAGGTCCACAAATTTGATGCAATTGTAACCATTTCAGTCGATCCCTTGGCTCAAGTTTTGATTAAACCAATGGGAGAATTTGGTGCAGATATTGTAGTTGGAAGTGCGCAAAGATTTGGAGTGCCTATTGCATGTGGTGGTCCGCATGCAGCTTTTTTTGCAACTAAAGAAATATATAAAAGACAAATACCGGGGAGGATAGTAGGCCAATCCGTTGACGTAGATGGAAATCATGCTTTGAGGCTTGCCCTTCAAACAAGAGAGCAACATATTCGTAGGGATAAAGCAACAAGTAACATTTGCACCGCTCAAGTCTTATTAGCTGTTCTTTCTTCTTTTTATGCAGTTCATCATGGCCCACATGGTCTTAAGCAAATTGCAAATAAGATCCTTAAATATAGAACAGATTTTGAAAGTATTATAATTAATCTGGGATATCCTTTAAATAGATATTCTGGTTTTGATAGTATTGATATTTATTGTCCAGAAGCATCAAAAGTTATTCAGTTAGCTTCTGAAGAAGGATATAATCTGAGAGTGCTTCCTATTGGATCAGATATTGAAAATGCTCAGGGTTTTGGCGTAACTTTTGATGAATTAACTTGCGATGAAGAAATTTATAAATTGCATAAAATACTTGCAGAAGTGAAAGAAAAAAATGTTAATTATAATTCTAAGTTTATTAATGAAAATGATCCATTAATAGATATCCCACTTCGCAAAAAACCTTGGCTTAAACAAGCGGTATTTAATCAATATCAAAGTGAAACTGATTTAATGAGATACATACATTTTTTAGTGTCGAAAGATTTTACTTTGGTGCAAGGAATGATTCCTTTAGGGAGTTGCACAATGAAATTGAATGCAGCAGCGGAACTTTTACCTATTGAATGGAGCGAGTTTTCCTCTATTCACCCTTTTGCTCCTCATGGTCAATTAGCTGGATTCCAGGAAATAATTAGTGACCTAGAAAATTGGTTGTCTGCTTTAACTGGTTTTCAGGGAGTTTCTCTTCAGCCAAATGCAGGTTCCCAAGGAGAATTTGCTGGTTTGCTTGTAATACGTTCATGGCATCAGTCTCATGGGGAGGGGCATCGAAATATTTGCTTAATTCCAACAAGTGCCCATGGTACAAATCCAGCTAGCGCGGTAATGTCTGGTTTTAAAGTTGTCTCTGTTCAATGCGATGAATATGGCAATGTTGATTTAGAAGACTTAAGAAATAAAGCAAAGGTTCATTCAAAGAATTTGGCTGCATTGATGGTTACTTATCCTTCAACTCATGGAGTATTTGAGCCAAATATTCGTGAAATTTGCCAAATCATTCATCAAGAGGGAGGTCAGGTCTACTTGGATGGTGCAAATCTGAATGCTCAAGTAGGTATTTGCAGACCTGGATCTTATGGCATAGATGTGTGCCATTTGAATCTTCATAAAACTTTTTCCATTCCTCATGGAGGAGGAGGCCCAGGCGTGGGTCCCATAGCTGTTGCAAGTCATTTGGTTCCTTATCTTCCTGGACATTCAATTGTTCAATGTGGAGGCGAAAAAGCTATTTCATCAGTCTCTGCCGCTCCATTTGGCAGCGCTGGAATATTGCCTATCAGTTGGATGTACATTCGAATGATGGGTAGCGATGGGTTGCGCAAAGCCAGTTCAATCGCAATTCTCTCAGCTAATTATTTAGCAAAACGACTTGAACCTTATTATCCAGTTTTATTTAAAGATCCCAATGGCTTGGTGGCTCATGAATGCATATTAGATTTACAACCTTTAAAGAGTCAGATAGGTATAGAAGTTGAAGATGTTGCAAAGAGATTGATGGATTATGGATTTCATGCTCCAACAATCAGTTGGCCTGTTGCTGGAACTTTGATGGTTGAACCAACAGAGAGTGAAAGTTTGTCTGAATTAGATCGTTTTTGTGACGCGATGATTGGAATACGGAAAGAAATCGAACAAATAAAATTAGGTAATATTGATTCTATTAATAATCCTTTAAAACAATCTCCACATACTTTAAAAACAATCACATCTGATGATTGGGATAGACCTTATTCCCGCAAAGAAGCAGCTTATCCATTGCCTGGCCAGGAAAAAAATAAGTTTTGGCCATCAGTTTCTCGTATTAATAATGCTTATGGAGACAGGAATTTGATATGTAGTTGTCCTTCAGTTCAAGATTTAGAAGATACTAATTTTATTTGAAGACTGGTTAAAACTTGTTTTATTAGTTAAATTTCAGGCGAAAACCAATTATTGGTTATTTTTGGCTGTTTTGCAATTTTTTCTATTAATCTTTGCCGCAGCTTTAAATTATATGGGGACCAAATGAACAAAAAGACATCTTTTGATCTTCCAGATCAAATTAATAAAAAGGATGATTTGTCCTTACCTTCTTTTTCTAATTGTTTTGAATCTGTTTTAAGTAACGGAGAACTGTTACAAGTAGCTGGAACTAATGTTGTTAGAGTCCCATTTGGGGTTCGTCAACCTAAGAAACAAAGACCAGCCAAGCTTTCTTCATGGGCAACTTTGGTATTACCTTTGCAATCATTTGATTCGCCAACTCCACCTCCTCATGCTGCGTAAAAACTAAGCAGCAAGATCTGATTGTTTTTTATTTAGTACGCTTTCATAATAACTTCTTAATTGTTTTGTAGCTCCTTTCCACCCCCATCTTTCAGCTTCTGATCGAGCTGCTTTTCTCATTGCTGTTCGTTCAACTTCATTTCCCAATAATTTTTTTGTAGCTTCTATTAAACTTAATGCTCCATCCTTTTCTCCATCTGGATTGTAGAGGCATCCATTTTCTCCATCTGAGATGATATCAGGGATGCCACCTTTATTGGCTCCGACCACTGGACATCCAGCAGCCATTGCTTCTAATAGAACTAATCCCAAGGTTTCTGTGCTTGATGGAAAAAGGAAAGCATCACCCGATGCATAGGCACTTGCTAATTCATTTCCACTAAGATATCCCACGAAGGTAGTTGAGGTTCCTTGAAAAATTTTTTCTAATTGTTGTCTATATGGGCCATCCCCAACAAGAGCTAGTCGAGTACTTGGGAGTGCTTCAAGTACTGGCCTAATTCTTTCAATTTGTTTTTCTGCTGAGAGTCTTCCGACGTATATCAAAAGAGATCCTTCATCGCTAAAGTTTCCTAACAGACGCCTTCTCATTTGTTCGTCTCTTAGTTCGGGTTTAAAAATATCTGTATCAACTCCTCTCTGCCATAACGCGGTATTTTGAATTCCTTTTTCTGAGAGTTCTTGAACCATTGCTGTGGATGTACAAAGATTTAGAGTTGCTTGATTATGAGCAGCTTTTAACAATTCCCATAAAAGCGGCTCTAACATCCCCATTCCATAATGTTCCAAATACTTTGGTAAATGAGTGTGGTAACTGGCTACAAGTGGAATATTGTTTGTTTTGGCTAGCCAAATGCCACCTAATCCAAGAACAGCAGGGTTAACAACATGTATGAGGTCAGGCTTAAAGCTATCTAATTCATCTGAAACACCTGGACCAGGAAGTCCTAATTTGAGTTCTGGATATAAGGGTAATGGCATTGCGGGGACACCTACAACTTTTGCACCCATATAGCTTGATGGACAGCCTTCTGGACAAAAAACGGTAACCTCATCACCTGATTCAACTAAATTTTGAATTGTTTTAGTTAGACGCGTTACTATCCCATCAACTTTGGGTAGGAAAGTTTCTGTAAAGAAAGCTATTTTCACTGAGCGTGTCTTTTCAAGATTTTGTACTAGTTAGGTTTAGGATTTATTGATTGCTTTTGCTTGGGTTGATGTCCATGCAGATACACAAGGTATTCGTTGTAAATCGCACCGATTGGAGAATTTCTTCGCCACATTAACAACTTCTTCTAAAAGTCCATTATCCAGAGTTGTTGGATCTAATCCAAGTTCAATAAAACATCGATTATCAACTATTAAATCATTTTCGACGGCTTCGTTTCTTGGGTTTGGTAGATAATTAATTTTTGCTCCAGTGAGAGAGGCTACTTTTTTAGCTAATTCTCCGACCTGATGACTTTCAGTCATTTGGTTGAAAATTTTCACCCTTTCACCTTTTTCAGGAGGGTTTTCGAGTGCCAGCTGAACACATTTTACTGAATCTTGAATATGAATAAAAGCTCTTGTTTGTCCACCAGTACCATGAACTGTTAATGGATAGCCAATAGCAGCTTGCATTAAAAATCGATTTAATACCGTTCCATAATCACCGTCATAGTCAAATCGATTAGTCAGTCTTGGGTCACGGCTTGTGACATCTGTATTTGTTCCCCAAACAATTCCTTGATGAAGATCAGTGATTCTTATCTGGTCGTTTTTGTTGTAGTACAGAAAAAGCAATTGATCAAGCGTTTTTGTCATGTGATAAACGCTTCCAGGACTGGCTGGATGTAAGATCTCCTCTTCAAAACGAGTCCCATCTGGTTGAGGTACCTCCACTTTTAAGTAACCTTCCGGTATGGTCGCTCCTCTGTGAGATCCATAACCATAAACTCCCATTGTTCCAAGATGAACAATATGAATATCTAATTGAGATTCAACTATTGCGGCAAGGAGATTATGAGTACCATTGACATTGTTATCAACTGTATATCTCTTTGTTGCACTGCTTTTCATGGAATATGGAGCAGCACGTTGTTCAGCAAAATGAATTATGGACTCTGGCTTTTCTTCTATCAAAAGGTCTAAAAGCTTTTGATATTCTGAAGCAAGGTCTAAATGAATAAATTTAATAGGTTTTCCACCTATCTCAGACCAAGTTTTAATCCTTTCACCAATACTTGTAATTGGAGTTAAGGATTCAACTTCAAGGTCTATATCGATTTTTCGACGACTGAGATTATCCACGATGAATACTTCATGACCCTTGTCAGCAAGATTCACTGCACAAGGCCATCCGCAGAAGCCGTCACCACCAAGAACGAATACTTTCACTCTAAACTCCAAAAGAAAGAGCAAATGCTCATATTATTCAAGCTACTACAAGGGTTTCACTTGATTGTTAAAGAATATGCGATAAGCCCAATTACAAGGATAACTCCAGCAAGGGTAAAAAGCCAAGAACCTTTGTTGCCACTGCTTTCTTTTGTAAGTATTTCAATTTTTGGTTCATCCGCAAAAACGTTAAGCCTGCCTTGACTTTCTCTAGTGACTGACATGGTTTTTTGTTTATTAGCTTATAACGTTACTAATTTTTAACGTATTACTCTAATTATTTGAAATAACTCCTTCTGATGGAGAACTCGGACTGGCAAGGACGTTCTCTTGCAACCTTCCAGATAAATAAGCATCTCTGCCAGCTTCAGTTGCCTTAGAAAAGGCTTGTGCCATTAAAATTGGGTTTTTTGCTAGCGCTATAGCACTGTTTACCAGAACTCCGTCAGCTCCCATTTCTAGCGCTTGGGCTGCTTCACTTGGAACTCCGATGCCTGCATCAATAATTATTGGGATTCGTGATTCTTCTATAATCATGGCAATGTTTGCCGCATTTCTTATGCCTTGAGCAGATCCAATGGGCGATCCAAGAGGCATAACCGTGGCACATCCAATTTCTTCAAGTTTTTTTGCAATTAGTGGATCAGAATTTATATATGGAAGAACAGTAAAGCCCTCTTTTACTAATTGTTCTGCTGCTTTCAAAGTTCCAATTGGGTCTGGTAATAAATACTTTTTGTCAGGGATAACCTCTAATTTGACAAAATTATTATTCTCTTGACCTGCTAACTTTGCTAATTCTCTGCCTAGTCTTGCTATTCGAATAGCTTCTTCAGCACTTGAGCAACCTGCAGTATTTGGAAGCATCCATATATTTTTCCAGTCTATTGATTTCATTAAACCTTGATGTCCTTTTTCGAGCCCTTGGATTCTTCTCACTGCGACCGTGACTATTTCACATTTTGTATTGACCAGGCTTTTTTGCATAATTTCTATGGATGAGTATTTTCCAGTGCCAACAAGAAGCCGACTTTTAAATTCTTTAGTTCCTATTTTTAGTAATTGATTTGTTTTTTTCATGGCTCCCAATAATGTGAATTAAGATTTAATTAGAAACCTTTTTTATCTAATAATTGATCCTTATCTTTTCCAATTATACGCTCAAGTCTTTTACTTTGAGAGATCGCAGTCTTGTTATTAGGATCTATTTTTAAAACTTCTTGATAATTTTTATAAGCTTCATTTTCTTTGAGTAAACGTTGATATGCAAATCCGAGATTATTTAGCGCAACTGGATATTCAGATTTTGCCATTAATGCTTTTTTGTAATGGATTACTGCTGATTTAAAGTCATTTTGAGCAGCAAGTGCAAAGCCTAATGCGTTTTCAATAAGTGCCTTCGCTTCTTCAGGTTCACCATCAAGCTTTTTTAAGGCTTGTTTTAAAGTTGATATGGCTTGAGGATATAATCTTTTTTTTAATTGAACAGATGCTAATTCGTACATTTTAGCTGAATCTTCATTGGTATTTGAATCTTCTTTCTCTAATTTTATTAGTTTCAGTTCATCCGTTCTCACTTTGTAAAATTGTCTTCCTACTAAAATAGCTATGACTAGTAAAAGCAAACATAGACCTATTAAATAAGTTTGCGGAAGATTAACTATCATAGCTTATACCTCAAGTATAATTTGTTGGACGTATTATCATTATTTTTTGTTGTCACATTCTTAATTTCTGGAATTTCTTCTTTATTCTTTGATTAAATTAAACATTTATTAATTCAATGTAGAAAAAAACATTTAAACATTTGAACTAACTGCAATACTTGCGAATGTTTTAGGATCAGAAACTGCTAATTGAGCCAACATTTTTCTGTTGATTTTGATATCTCCTTTTTTTAAACCACCCATAAACTTGCTATAACTTAATCCATTTAATCTTGCAGCTGCATTAATTCTTGCAATCCATAGTCTTCTGAAATCACGTTTTCTTCTTCTCCGGTCTCGATATGCATTACAAAGGGCTTTCATAACTCTTTGATTTGCTGTTCTGAAAAGAGTTCCATTCCCTCCTCTAAATCCTCTGGCTAGACGAAGGATTTTGTTTCTACGTTTTCTAGCAACATTGCCTCTTTTTACGCGTGCCATAATTAATAATCAGAAATCAAGAAATTCAACTAATAAGCGTGCTTAAGATGTCTTATGCATAAGGAAGCATAAGACTTACGTTCTCTGCATCACGTTCATCTACAACTGCTTTGGTTTTGAGGTGCCTTTTTAATTTAGGGCTCTTGTGGTCGAGCAAGTGATTGTGAAATGCACGACGTCTCATGAACTTTCCGGTGCCAGTTGCTTTGAACCGCTTTGCAGCAGCTTTGCGGGTCTTGAGCTTTGGCATTGATAAAGCATAGTTAGTCTATAAGAATACGTCCTTAAGCTCACTTAAGCCAACCCAAAATTATTAAATTCTTGCTGGAAGGAGATTTTCGTTGTGATTAAAAGTGTTTTACATGCTCAAAACCGTTTCTTTTTTGGTGGTTTAGTTCTCTTGATTGGCTTGCAATATTCCAATCAAGTTTGTTTAGCAAATCCACGCAAAGTTAAGTTTTTTCCAACTCATCAGGAAGTTCCCGAGACGCCTTTAATTAGTTCGGAGAAAAATGTGTTGCTTGTTGGGATTAAGCCATACTTAGGAAAGGAAATTATGAATGATGAAAATTCGCCATCTTTAAGGCTTTTAAGTAATGGCAGAAAATTGATTTTGAAAGACGTTGATGGAGTAATTCTAAAGGCTAAAGAAATTAATATTCATTGGCGCGCACAACAACTCACAAGTCCAAAAGTATTTGTTCGAAACATAGTTGGTCCCTTAGCAAGTTTCGAGTCTGCTGAAAGATTGGCAAATGATTTACAAGATATTGGAATTGAATCAACTATTGCTCACCCGTTGGATTGGGAGGTTTGGGTATCAGGTGAGTTCAAGATTCCACAATCCATCCAGTCGACTTATAAAAAAATAAAAGTTTCAAAGTCTATTGTTCCTTATTTAGAGGGAAATAACGGAAAAATAACCCTCGAGGGGCCTTTGTCTTTGGAAGCCCCAGATGGTTTACGTTGGGAGAATGGAATATACTTAGGCCCTTTTTCGATTCAGTTAGATGCTTATGGCAGTTGGACATTAGTTGAGCATGTTCCGATTGAAAGGTATCTCAATGGTGTAGTTCCTCACGAAATTGGCGCGAGATCTCCTGAAGCAGCACTTGCAGCGCAGGCAGTACTAGCTAGAACATGGGCGTTTGCGAATAGTCATAGATTCAAAGTTGATGGATACAATCTTTGTAGCGATACACAATGTCAGGTTTACAAGGATCCATCTAAAGCCAATCAAAGAATTCAAACAGCTATAGATAAAACTGCTGGTAAAATTCTTACTTGGAATCAAAAGCCAATCAATACTGTATATCATGCGACAAATGGTGGAGTAATGGCTTCGGTAGATGAGGCATGGTCAATTGATCAAGTTCCTTATTTGCAAACCCGCTTGGATGGTCCTAAACAGTGGGCTAGTGAGGTGGATTTACCCTTATCAAATGAAAAATATTTGAAATCTTTTTTAGCTTCTGATACAGAGGCTTTTGGTTCTGATCATCCACTTTTCAGATGGGAACGAACGCTAGAGTCTTCTCAGATATCTAAACAGCTAAATCAATCTCAAAAAGTTAGTAGTTCTTTTTATCCAAAAAGAATTAAGGTTGTAAGTAGAGGAAGTAGTGGCAGAGTAACTACTTTGAAACTTGAAGGAAATAATGGCTTAGAAATATTCCTCAAACTTGATAATATTCGACGCGTTCTCGGACAATTACCAAGCACATTATTTGTTGTTAAAGAAATTAAAGAAGGTAAATGGACTTTTTCTGGTGGAGGTTTTGGTCATGGAGCAGGAATGTCTCAGTCTGGGGCTATAGAGTTAGCAAAAAATGGATGGACTACCAAACAAATTCTTTCTCATTATTATCCCAAAACTAAATATGGATTTTTGCCTTAGTGATGAAAGCACCTTAGAGTCTTTAGTTGATAAAAGAACTACTCCATGGCTTTAGCCAAAATCAGTGGAGACAACCGACGCATTAAATCAATATTCTTCTTGATTTGCTGTGCTCTAGCAGGAATTTCTCCTCATTTTATTGAGCCTACCAAGAATCTATTTCCGTCAATTACTTTGGCTTTGTTTTTAGGCGGGTATGGCTTGAGAGTTGTCTTAAGAGATCGAAGGGATAATTATCGATTAGAAAAAGAACATCTAATTGAGGATGAAAACTTTTTTGAAACTCTTCCTAAAGTTGATGTATTAGTTGCAGCACTTGATGAAGAAAATGTAATAGAGAGATTAGTGTCAAGACTGTTATCAATTGAATATCCAGAAGATAAACTTTCTATATGGATAATTGATGATGGAAGTAAAGATCGTACACCTGATTTGTTAAAAAAATTAAGTACAAATTTCTCTAGAATAAATGTCTTAAGTCGATCATGTAAGAGTGGTGGTGGTAAATCCGGAGCTCTTAATGATGTATTGAATAAAACGGATGGAGAATGGTTATTTATTCTTGATGCTGATGCACAATTACAGAGCAATGTATTGCTTAGAGCCATAGCACTTGCTTTACATGGTGGATGGTCTGGAGTCCAATTAAGAAAATCAGTTGTTAATTGTGAATTGAATCAAATTGCTGCTTATCAAGCAATGGAAATGGCAATGGATGCTGTTATTCAAAGAGGCAGACTTGTAAGTGGTGGTGTTGCTGAGCTAAGAGGTAATGGTCAATTAATTAATAGAAAAGTTCTTGAATCTTGTGGTGGATTTAATGAACAAACTATCACTGATGACTTAGATTTAAGTTTCCGGTTTTTATTAACAAGATCGCCCATCGTAATAATGTGGGACCCCCCTGTTCAAGAGGAAGCAGTGGAATCAGTGTCGGCTTTATTTAGACAAAGAAAAAGATGGGCTGAAGGAGGTTTACAAAGGTTTTTTGATTACTGGCCCTTGTTAATTTCAAAGCGATTAACCAATTTGAAGAAATTAGACTTAGCTTGCTTTTTCTTATTGCAATATGTTTTGCCAGTTGTATCATTCATAGATTTTACTGTATCTATTCTTTTATTTAAAATGCCATTATATTGGCCTTTATCCCTAGTTGCATTTTCTATTTCAGGCTTAGCTTATTGGAAAGGTTGTACTCAAAATAGTGAAGGTCCAAGATTACCTTCGCCTAATTTTATTAATATAGTTGGTGCAACAATTTATCTTGCACATTGGTTTATTGTTATACCCTTTGTAGTTTTTAAAATGTCATTATTTCGTAAGACTTTAATTTGGGAAAAAACGGATCATGTTGGTTCTTGATTTAATTATTTTATTCATTCAATATTCACTATTTCTCCATTAAAGAAGTCTGCGAATTGCTTTGCTTTTTGATCAATAGAATTTGAATCTAAATCCTTGTCTTGTTTTATTTTTCTTTTCTCTTCTGAAGTTTTTTTATTTTGTTCTCTATCAATTTGAAAGTCAGTTTTGCGTTCTATTTGGCAAGTAGAATTTACATCTTTTTTTTGATTTGATATGTGATCTTTATGTTGTACTAAAAGAACTTTAGTTGAGGATCCTCTAGCTTTGTAAAAAGCATCTTCAATAAGATTTTTACGACTTTGAATCATATTTATCCATTTTTCTGAAATTGCTATTTCAGCAGAATCAGAGTTCAGATTTATTAATTTAGCTTGTTGTGAAAGTAGCATTTTTGTTGAAGGAAGCTCTAGCATGGCTATCACTTTTCGCCAAATCTCATCAAGATCTGTATTTATATTGGCTTTAGATTCTTCTTGAATAGATGTTTGTTTAATTGTTTCTTTGTTAGGCTTTAATTCTATATTTATTTTATTTTCAGGATCAGAATTATTTGATATTTTTGTATTCAGAAAGGCCTGTTGTGTTCTGTCATTTTGTTTAATATCATCCTCCGAAAGCATTCCAAGTAAATGGATTTCTAACCATAATTTTGGCTGATTACTATTTCTAATATAGTTTTCTGACCCTTTTAATTTAGACTGTAGTCTGAGTATTTGATCAAGATTGATTGTATTTGCTAAATCATTTAAATTTTCACTATTCTCCTTAGAAATATCAAATAAATCAGTTGGCATTTTTGTCACTTTTGTTACAACCAGGTCTCTTAATATAGATGCTATTCCTTGTAGAATTGCAATTGGCTCTTTCCCATTATTAATTAGGCGATCGCAAATATTTAAGATTGAGTCGGCATTTTTATTTAATAATGATTTAGCTAATATTATTAATTCTTCTTCTGGTACAGCACCTATCAGATTAATGATGTTTGACTGAGTGATTGGTGGAGGAAGTAAGCTAACTTGATCAAGTAAGCTTTCAGCGTCTCGTAAGCCTCCTTGGGAATGCTTTGCAATTAATGATATGGCTTCATCGTTGATAGAAATTTCTTCTTTTTTAGCAATACTTATTAAATGACTTTCTAAATCATGCAGACCTATTCTTCTAAAATCAAAGCGCATACATCTACTAAGAATTGTCGGTAAAACGCGTTGGGGATCTGTGGTGGCAAGAATAAATACAACTTGACGGGGCGGTTCTTCTAAAGTTTTTAGAAGTGCATTAAAAGCTGCAGTTGAAAGCATATGACATTCATCTATTACATATACTTTCCAGCGAGCTTTTGCAGGTGCAAATCTTGATCTTTCTATTAATTCACGAATATTTTCAACACCTGTATTCGAAGCCGCATCAATTTCAATGACATCTAATGCATTGCCAGAGATAATACCTTTACAGAGTTCACATTCTCCGCAAGGCACGGTTGTTGCTTTTTCACTTTTTAAGCAATTTAAGGATTTTGCGAAAATTCTTGCACTTGATGTTTTACCTGTTCCTCTAGGCCCAGAAAATATATATGCAGGGGCAATACGATCACTGATTAATGCCTGTTTTAATGTAGATTTAATTGGATCCTGACCAACAAGCTCGTCAAAGCTTTTTGGGCGATATTTATGGTGTAATGGCTTATAAGTTTTTATCATTTGCAATTGAAGAAATTATAAATTTAATCTTGATTTATTTGATCATATTCTAAGTTTATGATGATTGATTAAATATTTGAATATTTTATAATTTTTCAAATCAAATTTCATAAAGGTTTTCGGGAAATTTAATTTCTCTAAGCAGATTCCTTAACAATTCTTTTTTCATTCGATAAGAGAGGAACCACTTTTCCCCCTGTAATTTCATCGACCATTTTTTTTGTTACGTTAAAATTTTTTATCTTAGTTTGAGAAGGAAGGCTATACATTAGATCTAGCATGATTTCTTCAACAATACCTCGCAAAGCTCTAGCCCCAGTTTTGCGTTTGTATGCTTCTTGAGCAATTGCTTTAACAGCATCTTCGTCAAACGAAAGTTCAACATTATCCATACTTAATAAGGTTCTAAATTGTTTTACCAAGGCATCTCTTGGTTCTGTGAGAATAGATTCAAGAGCTTTAGCATTTAATGGCTCTAATATTGCACTGACAGGCATTCTCCCAATAAATTCGGGAATTAGCCCATATTTCACTAGATCATCAGGTTCAAGGTCATTAATTAAGTCTGCACCAATACGATCTCGATTTGATTTTGTTCTGCTTCGAGTTTCATTTGGTATGAAACCAATTGAATTTTTCCCAAGTCTTTTTTGCACTACATCATCTAAACCAACAAATGCTCCTCCACAGATGAAGAGTATTTGGCTTGTATCAATTTGAATAGAATCCCCATAAGGGTGCTTTCTGCCTCCTTGTGGTGGCACGTTGGCGACCGTACCCTCAAGCATTTTCAATAGAGCTTGCTGGACGCCTTCTCCAGAAACATCTCTGGTAATAGATGGGTTTTCACTTTTTCTAGCAATCTTGTCAATTTCATCGATATAAATAATGCCTCTTTGTGCTAAATCGACATCCATATCTGCTTTCTGAAGGAGTCGTAGGAGAATGTTTTCTACATCCTCCCCAACATATCCAGCCTCAGTAAGAGTTGTTGCATCAGCGACAGCGAATGGAACATCAAGCATTTCAGCTAATGTTTGAGCCAGTAATGTTTTACCGCATCCAGTTGGTCCAATTAACAAAATATTAGACTTTTGCAATTTCGTTGCCGTTAAATCAGTCTCGCCAGATCCGTCTCCTTTCCATGCAAGTCTCTTGTAGTGATTGTAGACAGCTACCGACAAGATTTTTTTGGCTGGTTCTTGCCCAACCACCTGATCATCTAAAAACTTTTTAATTTCAATAGGCTTTGGTATGGAAGCTAGTGTTGGTGCTGGTTTGGCTGTAGTTGTTGCGGCAGTTTTAGCTTTACGGCTTTGGTCATTTGCACTTCTTTGATGATTTGGATTATCAATTAGTTCTTCATCTAAAATTTCATTGCATAAGTCGATACATTCATCGCATATGTAAACTCCTGGACCAGCAATGAGTTTCCTCACTTGATCTTGGGCTTTGCCACAAAAGGAGCATTTAAGATGGGCCTCAAATTTTGCCATCGAGCTCTATAAAAAAAGGTTAGAAAGACCGATAATTAATTTAATTCAGTCTCAATTAATAGGATCATTGAGGATTGATGCCTTGTCAGCTTTCCTTAATGATTCATATGGAGTTGAGATTTGAAACCACTTTGTCGATCAGGCCATATTCAACCGCTTCTTCAGGAGAAAGAAAGTGGTCTCGATCAGTGTCTTCTGAAATCTTTTCAATATTTTGCCCAGTATGATCAGCTAAAAGTGTATTGAGAGTCTCTTTTAAATAAAGAATTTCTTTGGCTTGAATTTCAATTTCTACAGCTTGACCTTGAGCGCCACCAAGAGGTTGATGAATCATTATTCTTGAATTGGGTAATGCAAGTCGTTTGCCTTTGGTCCCTCCAGATAGCAGAAAAGCCCCCATGCTTGCTGCCAGTCCGAAGCAAATTGTTATGACATCCGGACTAACTTGTTGCATCGTGTCATAGATAGCTAGTCCCGCAGTGACCGATCCTCCAGGAGAGTTTATGTACAATTGGATATCTTTTTCTGGATCATCAGCCTCTAAAAAAAGCATTTGAGCGACCAATGCATCCGCTACTTGATCATTTACATCGGTGCCTAGAAAGATAATTCTTTCACGAAGTAATCGGGAATAAATATCAAATGCCCGATCACCTTGACCTGATTGTTCAATTACTGTTGGCAGAACTCCTGGTCCAGAAAATAGACAGGATTGATTCCACAAACTATTAATGGGATGATTTTGTCTTGCTTCAATCAACTTAAAAGTTTGAATAGCTAATACTTTTAATCTATGTGTAGAAACTAGGATTTGGGTGTTTTAGAACTTTTATTTGCTTTATTTGTGTCGGTTGTTTTCTTTTTCGAACTTTTTCCCTTGCTTTGATTCTTCGTATCTTCTGGGGCTTTTTCTAAAATAGTATTATTCTCTTCAAGCCAAGCAAATAGCTTCTCTTGTAATAAATCATCTGTAATAACTTCTTTGAGACGATCTTCATCGATGTTCTTTTCTTTTGAAAGTTTGATATCAGCTTGTAATTCTTTAAGTTTTGAATTTACTTCTTTTTGTGAAACTTCAATCTTTTCCGACGTAGCTAAAGCATTTAAAGCAAGTTTTTGACGAAGCTTTTTCTCTGCTTCGCCTTTTGAAGACTCCATTAGCGATTTCACAAGCTCGGGAGTAAACATTGATTTGACATCAATACCTTGTTGGGCAAAATTCTGAGCTGTTTGTTCAACAATCACTCGAACTTCTTGGTCAATAAGACTTTTTGGTAGTTCAACTTCAAGTTCGTTGACCAAAGCGTCAAGAAGAGAGTCCTGACGATTTTTTGTTTGTTTTCTATCATTATCTTCTTTGAGTCTCTTTTCCAGATCTGCTCTTAAGTCAGCCATATTTTCTTTATCACTTGCTTGTTTTGCAAACTCGTCATTTAGTTCTGGTAATTCTTTGATTTTTAAATCTTCCAGCCTGACATTGAATTCTGCTTTTCTACCTTTGGCATCCTCTTGATGATAATCCTTTGGAAATTCGCACTTTAATATTTTTTCATCGTTGATATTCATTCCAATCACTCCCTCAATAAATCCAGGAATCATTCGGCCTTCTTCAAGTTCTATTTCTATTGAATCTGCGCTTCCACCCTCAATTTTGCTTCCATCATCTGAGAAAGTCCCTTTAAAGCTCACTAGAGCAATATCTCCTTTTTTTGCGGCACGATCACTAACTGGGACTTTAGTTGCAAGTTGAGCTCTGGATTGCTCAATAAGTTCATCTACTTTGCTTGCATCAAAAATTAAATTCTCTACTTCTGCCGTTAGGCCTGAAGATTTTTTTAAAGCTGGAGTAGGTGCTATATCTGTTTCAAGTTTTAATGTAAGAAGTTTTTCAGGGTTGAAATTTTCCAAAATAGTTTCAAAGCCATCTTCCAGTTCAGGCTCACATAAAGGTTCAAGTCCTTCTTGATCCAATGCTTCTGTCCATACTTTTTGCAATAACGATTCCAGTGCCGATGCCTGTATTCTTTTGATACCAAGTTGCTGAATTACGACTGCTTTTGGGACTTTACCTTTGCGAAAACCAGGGATTGAGATAGATCTGCTCAGTTTGCTTAAAGCTTCGTTGTAACTATTTTTGCATCGATCTGCGGGCACCTCTACCTCTACAGAAATTCTGCTATTGGGTTTTGAACTGGTTTTTACTTTTAATTTGGCAGCGCTCATTGAAACGGAATTCTCAAGTTTGGTTAGCGTAAGAAAGCGTTAATTCACTTCCAAAGCTATTGTGGCCTAAAAAGCATCCAAAAATTTGTTATTTGTTGATTTTTCCAATAAGAAAAAATTTTTTGTTAAACCTTCCAACTCATTTTATTAAGTTTGAACCCACAGTTTCTTCTTCCAGATAGACCTCTTACAGTTGCGATCCTTGGATCCAGTGGAGCTGTAGGTAAGGAATTATTGGCTTTGCTTGAAGAGAGATCTTTTCCTATTAAAAAATTGATTTTACTAGCCTCTCAGCGTTCGGCGGGGCAGATGCAAAGTTTTTGTGGAACTGATTTGAAAGTTGAAGAGACCACTAAAGATAGTTTTGAGAATGTAGATTTAATTTTAGCTTCAGCTGGCAGTTCAATATCTCGTAAATGGAAAGATACAATTCAATGTTCTGGAGCTTTGATGATTGATAACTCCAGCGCATTTAGAATGGACGAGAATGTTCCTTTGGTTGTTCCTGAAGTCAATCCTGCCGATGCAAGTAAGCACAAAGGTTTAATTGCTAATCCTAATTGTACGACTATTTTATTAGCGTTGGTTCTATCACCGTTGTCTAGGCATATTCCTATTAAGAGAGTCGTTGTTTCAACCTATCAATCTGCTAGTGGTGCAGGTGCATTAGCAATGGAAGAATTAGAAAAATTAAGTCAAGAAGTTTTAGATGGAGGAACTCCAAAAAGTAAAGTTCTTCCTTATTCCTTGGCTTTTAATCTTTTTTTGCATAATTCACCTTTGCAATTAAATAATTATTGCGAGGAAGAAATGAAAATGGTTAATGAAACTCGAAAGATTCTTGGAGATCCCCAGCTTTCTTTGACAGCAACATGTGTAAGAGTTCCAGTTTTAAGGGCACATTCTGAAGCGGTAAATATTGAATTTAAACAGCCTTTCCCCGTAAAAGAAGCTTATGAGATTTTGGAATCGGCACCAGGAGTTGAGATACTTGAGGATTGGCAAAAAAATCGTTTTCCTATGCCACAAGACGTCACTGGTAGAGACCCTATATCCGTTGGTCGTGTAAGGCAAGACATAAGTAACACCAATGCTCTGGAACTATGGTTATGTGGAGATCAAATTCGCAAAGGAGCTGCACTTAATGCAGTGCAAATTGCTGAACTTCTATTGCCAAAAAATCATGAGTAAGTCAGCTTTATTATCTCCAGCACCTTTTGGAAGGATGCTAACTGCAATGGTGACTCCCTTTGATGAAAATGGAAGAGTAGATTATGGTCTGGCTGCTGATTTGGCAAATTATTTAGTAGATCAAGGTTCAGATGGCGTTGTTGTATGTGGAACTACAGGAGAGTCGCCGACTTTAACTTGGAGAGAACAACAAAAGATGCTGGAAACAGTGAGAAATTCTTTAGGTACTAGAGCTAAAGTTTTGGCAGGAACAGGAAGTAATTCTACCTCCGAGGCAATTGAAGCTACAAAAGAAGCTGCTAATTCAGGAGCTGATGGAGCTCTAGTTGTTGTTCCTTATTACAATAAACCACCTCAAGAAGGATTAGAACTCCATTTCCGTGCAATAGCTAATGCTGCACCAAAGTTGCCTTTGATGCTTTATAACATCCCCGGGCGGACAGGGTGTTCGATATCACCTAGTATTGTAAGTAAGCTTATGGATTGCAGTAATGTAGTCAGTTTTAAAGCTGCGAGTGGAACAACAGAAGAAGTGACTCAATTAAGAAACTATTGTGGATCAGATTTAGCTGTTTATAGCGGCGATGATGCTTTGGTTTTGCCAATGCTTTCAGTAGGGGCAGTAGGTGTTGTTAGTGTTGCAAGCCATTTAGTTGGTCCTAATTTGAAGAAGATGATAGAGAGTTTTATAGAAGGTAAATACACTGAGGCACTTTATTTGCACGAGACATTACAACCTCTTTTTAAATCCCTTTTCGCAACCACAAATCCTATTCCTGTTAAAGCGGCACTTCAACTCGTTGGTTGGTCTGTTGGACCTCCTCGAAGTCCTTTAGTCTCTTTAAACAGTGAAATGAAAGAAGAACTCTTGAAGATACTGTCTTCTATGAGGTTGATTTGATCTATCCCCCTCTTTTCTGAGCGCATCTCACTTTCATTTAGGTAACTACCAAGTTCTTTTACATAAATTTTTCCATGACATCAAGTTCAATGAATTCTAAAGGTTCAAGAAATCCTCAATCAAAAGCTCCTTGTTTGAGGATTATTCCTTTAGGTGGCCTAGGAGAAATAGGAAAAAATACTTGCGTTTTTGAATATGGTGATGACATCATGATTCTTGATGCTGGTCTGGCGTTCCCGACTGATGGGATGCATGGGGTAAATGTTGTCATGCCAGACACTACTTATTTACGTGAAAATCAAAGTCGAATAAGAGGTTTGGTCGTAACTCATGGACATGAAGATCATATTGGTGGGATTTCACATCATTTAAAGAGCTTTAATATTCCAATTGTGTATGGGCCTCCCCTTGCTATGTCAATGCTGAGAGGGAAAATGGAGGAAGCCGGAGTGGCTGATCGGACAACAATACAAGTATGTGGACCAAGAGAAGTTATCAAAGTTGGACAACATTTTTCAGTAGAGTTCGTAAGAAATACACATTCAATTTCTGATAGTTATTCTTTTGCAGTCACGACACCAGTGGGAGTTGTCTTTTTTACTGGTGATTTTAAGTTCGACCATACTCCACCTGATGGGCAGCCTTCAGATTTGGCCAGAATGGCTCACTATGGAGATCAAGGAGTTCTTTGTCTTCTATCTGATTCAACCAACTCTGAAGTTACAGGATTCACGCCTTCAGAATATTCTGTTTATCCAAATTTAGATAGATATATAGCTACTGCTGAGGGAAGAGTTATGGTTACTACTTTTGCTAGTTCAACTCATCGCGTAGCAATGCTTTTAGAATTAGCAATGAAAAACGGTAGAAAAGTCGGTTTGTTAGGCCGCTCAATGCTGAATGTGGTTGGTAAAGCAAGAGAACTTGGATATATGCGTTTCCCTGATGATTTATTTTTCCCAATTAAACAAATCAGGGATTTGCCTGATAGAGAGACTTTTTTATTGATGACAGGCAGCCAAGGAGAATCAATGGCTGCGTTGAGTCGTATCGCTAGAGGCGAGCATCAACATGTGCAGTTGAAAACTAGTGATACCGTCATTTTTTCTGCTAGTCCTATTCCTGGAAATACCATTTCCGTAATGCATACGATTGATAAATTAATAAAATTGGGAGCAAAAGTTATTTATGGCAAAGACAAGGGTATTCATGTTTCAGGGCATGGATGCCAAGAGGATCAAAAATGGATGCTTGGATTAACAAGACCTAAATACTTCATTCCTGTGCATGGAGAGTACAGAATGCAAGTTCTTCATGGAAAAACTGCTGTATCAATGGGGGTTCATCCAGAGAATGTATTGGTGATGGAAAATGGGGACGTTGCTGAATTAAGACCTGATTCCCTTGTTCAAGGGTCTCCAGTTAAATCCGGAGTGGAATTACTCGATTCCTCTAGAACAGGGGTAGTGGATACTAGAGTTTTAAAAGAACGTCAGCAACTTGCTGATGATGGAGTAATCACGGTTCTTACTCCAATTAGCACTGATGGTGTGATGGTTGCGCCACCGAGGGTGAATCTTCGAGGTGTAATAACCAATGTTGATGCTAAAACAATGGTCAACTGGACTGAAAGAGAAATCAATTGGGTCTTAGAAAATCGATGGAAACAGCTTGTTCTTAAGACAGGAGGTAAGTCAGTAGAGGTCGATTGGATTGGTTTGCAAAGAGAGGTTGAATCAGGATTATCTCGTCGATTGAGAAGAGAGGTTCAAGCTGAGCCTTTAATTCTTTGTCTTGTTCAACCTGCTCCTGGTGGGACTCGTGCGTATAAACCTCAATTGGATCAACAACCAGACTCACGACAACTAGTTAAGAAAACCGCTGATAAAGCGCCTAAGGTAACTAATGATTCCAAAACAAACCAAGAGACAAGTTCACCAACAGAACAAAAAACAAATAGCGAAACTAATTCTGAGGAAATGCCATCTGGAAGAACAAGACGTCGTAGATCAGCAATTAGCTGATAACTGAACAATTTTTCTTTTAACTCTTATTATTTGAGATATAGATAGTTTCTTTGTCCCATCGTATGAGGAAGTTTCCATGAAGATGGATACTTCCAGGTGGATTTCTTTGAGATATTTTGGTGTTTATTTCTTCGATGTGTAAAGCTGTCAATCTTTTTACTCCGATTATTTTCAACCAATTAATAAGTATTATTTTTCTAATAGAGTTTGTGAACTGGATAAGTTTTTTTCTTGATAACGAATTGATTTCTTCTTTCTGGCAAAATTCTATTGCTATTTTTGCAAATACTTGTTGGTCTTCGCTGTAACTTTCAAGCCTATTCGCTACAGAAGCTATTCTTGAGTCTGCGCCTTTATAAATTGAATTTAAAATTGGTAAAATTTCTTTTCTAATTTTATTTCGTGTCAGACTAATATTTTCATTTGAAGGATCTATCCAAACTGGCAACTTGAACTCTTCACAAATTTCGAGAGTTTCGTCTCTATTAAAAATCAATAGAGGCCTTGCTAAATCAATATTATTCTCTAAATTTCTTTGTTCTTTTAGAGTACTAAGTCCAATCAGATCAGTTCCTCGGGCTAAGTTCATAATAATCGTTTCTGCACGATCAGTAGCTGTATGACCAGTTAATATTCTTGTACATGGAAAATATATATTATTGGATGATAATAACTTAGCTTTCATTATTAGATTTTTATATCTCCAATCTCTTGCTTTTTCTTCATTCGCTACTTCTTTTTTATTGGCTTTACTAGAGTGAAATGATATTTGCTTATTAAGACACCAAAGTTTTAGTTCCTCTTCAATTTGGCTCGATTTAGTATGCCATTGGTGGTCTCCATGCCAGATCACGACTTGCCATTTATATAGCTTTTTTAGATCAATAATTAATTTAAGAAGGGCCATCGAATCTTGCCCTCCAGATATAGCTAAAAGAAGGGTGGAGTTATTGGGAAGAAGAGATTTATTTTGTTTTAACCTTTTGTGTAAACGCATATGCCATTTACTCCAAGACCTGTCAATTGATGTGGATTGTGACATTTGCTTTGGTTTCAGAGCTCTAATCGCATTTTTTTAGTTCTTTTGCTGAGTCAGTGTCACAATCAGATTAATAGTTGATGTTTTTATGACACGTTTGCAGACATTGCCAGTTTCACTTCAAAAGAGTATTCAAAATAGATCTTTATTGAAAGTAATTTCTGGTTTGAATAATTTTAATCCAGAATCAGTTTTTCGAATTTCGAAAGCTGCAGGTCTAGGGGGTGCCGATTTATTGGACATTGCTTGTGAACCAAAATTAGTAGAGCTAGCTGTAGAGACTTCGAGTGTTCCTGTATGTGTAAGCTCTGTGGAACCAGACCTTTTCCCTCAAGCTGTTAAGGCAGGAGCATTAATTATTGAGATTGGAAATTTTGATTCTTTTTATCCAGAGGGGCGGTTTTTCTCGGCTGATGAGGTGCTTTCATTAGCGCTTGAATCCCGTCGTCTTTTACCTGAAGTTGTTTTGTCAGTGACCGTTCCACATATTTTGCCGTTGGATAGTCAATCTCAATTAGCGTTAGATCTTTTCGATATTGGAGTTGACCTGATTCAGACAGAAGGAGGTACCAGCTCTCATCCCATTAGTCCTGGTACTTTAGGTTTGATAGAAAAAGCGTCACCTACTTTGGCGGGTACTTACGCTATTACGTCTGCTTTAAAAGAGAGTCAGCATAACTTGCCTGTGATTTGTGCTTCTGGACTATCTGAAGTGACTGTTCCAATGGCGATATCAGTTGGAGCTGCTGGAGTTGGTATTGGTTCCGCTATTAATAAATTGAATACTGAATTAGCTATGATAGCTACTGTCAAAGGTCTGCGTCAGGCTTTAGATTCGGTTAAATTAGTTGCCACGATTAATCAAACAAATCTATAGGGTAATTTAAATTGTTTGATCATCATTTGAAGTATATGGAATTAATACATTTGTCTTTCTTAAGTATTTAATAGGAATATGCCTGAATATAAACTTCAAGCTCCTTATGTTCCAAAAGGTGATCAGCCTGCAGCGATTAAAGGACTCGTTGGAGGGGTAAATGATGGTGAAAAGTTTCAAACTTTATTAGGTGCAACTGGAACAGGAAAGACTTTTACAATAGCTAATTTGATCGCACAAACGGGCATGCCAGCGTTGGTTTTGGCTCACAACAAAACACTTGCAGCACAATTATGTAATGAATTAAGGGAATTTTTTCCAGAGAATGCTGTTGAATATTTTATTTCCTATTACGATTATTATCAGCCAGAAGCTTATGTTCCAGTTAGCGATACTTACATAGCAAAAACATCTTCAATTAATGCAGAAATTGATATGTTACGCCACTCTGCGACTAGATCTTTATTTGAACGAGATGATGTCATAGTGGTTGCTTCAATTAGTTGTATATACGGCTTAGGAATTCCAAGTGAATATTTAAAGGCCTCTGTAAAGTTTCAAGTTGGTCAAAGTATTGATTTACGATCTTGTCTTAGATCATTAGTTTCCAATCAATATACACGTAATGATATAGAAATCAGCAGAGGTAGATTTAGAGTTAGAGGAGATGTATTAGAAATAGGACCCGCATATGATGACAGACTTGTCAGACTTGAATTATTTGGAGATGAAGTTGAAAGTATTAGTTATGTCGATCCTACTACCGGTGAAATATTAAATAAACTTGATTCAATTAATATATATCCAGCAAAACATTTTGTAACACCAAAAGATCGATTAGAATCTGCAATTAAAGCAATAAAAAAAGAATTAAAAGATAGATTAGAATTTCTTAATCAAGAGGGGAAGTTATTAGAAGCTCAAAGATTAGAACAACGGACAATTTATGATTTAGAAATGTTAAAAGAGGTTGGATATTGTAATGGGGTTGAAAATTATGCTCGTCATCTATCTGGAAGAGAACCTGGTTCTGCTCCTGAATGCCTAATTGATTATTTCCCGAAAGACTGGTTATTACTTATTGATGAAAGTCACGTGACTTGTCCTCAACTAAGAGCTATGTATAATGGCGATCAAGCTAGAAAAAAAGTTTTAATAGATCATGGCTTTAGATTGCCAAGTGCATCTGATAACCGTCCTTTAAAGGATATAGAATTTTGGAATAAAGCAAAACAAACTGTTTTTATTAGTGCTACTCCTGGTGATTGGGAATTGTCTCAAAGTACAGGCAATATAGTTGAGCAAGTTATTAGACCTACTGGTGTTCTAGACCCTTTAGTTGAAGTACGACCAACACACGGTCAGATTGAAGATTTACTGTTTGAAATCAGAAAACGTGCATCGAAAAATCAAAGAATACTTGTGACCACTCTCACAAAAAGAATGGCTGAAGATCTTACTGATTATTTGTCTGAAAATAGAATAAGAGTTCGCTATTTACATTCAGAGATTCATTCAATCGAGAGGATTGAAATTATTCAAGATTTGCGACTGGGAGAATATGATGTATTAGTCGGAGTTAATCTTCTAAGAGAAGGTTTAGATTTACCCGAAGTCTCTCTAGTAGTAATTCTCGATGCAGATAAAGAAGGATTTTTAAGAGCTCAAAGATCTTTGATACAAACAATCGGTCGAGCAGCCAGGCATGTAGAAGGTTTGGCTTTGCTCTATGCAGATAAGATGACCGACTCTATGGCAAAGGCTATTAGTGAGACGGAAAGGCGACGTGAAATACAAAATATTTATAATCTAGAGAATGGCATTATTCCTAAGCCAGCAGGTAAGAAAGCGAATAACTCTATTCTTTCTTTTTTAGAGCTGTCAAGAAGATTAAATCAAGATGGAAATCCTGATGATTTTGTTGATATTGCAGATAAATTAATAG
>QCHI01000020.1 GCA_003279655.1 Prochlorococcus sp. AG-402-A21
TTAAAAAACTCCTTCAGAGACCACTAATTCTGCTCAAACTTTAAGCTGCACATTGTATTAGCCTCTGATAAAGGCATTTCTCCAGAGTTCCATTTCTCATATACACATGTATAAAAAGGTTCATTCAAGCTACTTAAATCATTTTTTTGATCTATTAATTCTCTTAGATATTTAGCTTTGGCCCTAAGATATTCTTTCTTATATAACCAGTACATAACCTCTGCAACACCTACAAAAAACAAGGAGAATACAAGAATAATAAGCAAATGATTAATCAATCTTTCATCTCTAGGGATTAATATTTTATGTCCAGTATCCAAAAAAAGTAACTCGTTAATAATACTCAAACCCCTTTCATTATTGTTTGCTGAAAACAGTAATTACTACCTTTAATAGTTTTCATTTCTAATCTTATTAATCATGAGGAAACAATTCCGTTGCTTTAAGCTCATGGCGGACGCGAGCTGAGTTAAAATACCTAAGGGGTAATCATTCTCGACTTTAACCTCAATGAATGATTTATTTTGTTAGAAGGAATAAAAATCGTAAAGAACAATGTCATCAGACGATTTCGTACTTAATCAATTACAAGATCTAGTTTTATCTGGCAAAACAAGAAGTGAAAAATGGAGAAGGAAACAGCTTCACGCTTTATCGAAATTATTAGAAAATCACCAGGCAGAAATCTTAAATGCTTTAAATCAGGATTTAGGAAAGCCTTCTACAGAGGCGTTCTTTGAGATTATCGCTATCAAACAAGAAATAAAACTTGCGCAGAAGAATTTATCCAATTGGATGAGGATTAGGCAAATCAATGTGCCAGTCTCTCTTAAACCAGCTCAAGCATTGATCCAACCAGATCCGTTGGGCTGCATACTGATAATTGGTCCATGGAATTATCCTTTTTCGCTTACTCTTCAACCACTAGTAGGAGCATTAGCGGCTGGTAACACTGCCGTTTTAAAACCATCAGAACATGCTCCAAACGTATCAAATCTGATAAAAAAACTCATTGAAAAATATTTTCCACCAGAAATCGCTCAAGTTTTCGAAGGAGATGGTAACACCGCTGCTGATTTAATGACTTGGCAATTTGATCACGTCTTTTTTACAGGTGGAGAAAATATAGGAAAAAAAGTAATGGAAGCCGCTTCAAAAAACCTTACTCCAGTAACTTTAGAACTTGGAGGTAAAAGCCCAGCTGTTGTTATAGATGGTGCAAATCTAGAAGTAACTGCAAAGAGAATCATATGGGGGAAAAATCTAAACGCTGGTCAAACATGTATTGCTCCTGATCATTTACTAGTTGAGCATAAACTTTTTAATTCATTAATTTCTAACTTGAAAAATTCAATTGATGATTTTTACGGAAATGCACCTTTAGATTCAAAACATCTGGGGAGTATTATCAATCAAAACCAATTTAATAGACTTAATAATTTACTAAAACAGGCTAAAGAGAATAACCAGATAATCTATGGAGGAGATAGCAATGAAAAAGAAAAAAGAATTAGCCCTACTCTGATCAAAATCGAGAATCGAAATGATCCACTAATGAAGGAAGAACTTTTTGGTCCATTGCTACCTATTTTGAGTATTGAAAATCTCGACCAGGCTATTTCGGATTTCAAGTTATTGCCTAAACCCCTTGCTCTATATCTTTTTGGTGGAGGAGAGAACGAACAAAGGAAAGTTCTATCAATGACCTCTTCAGGAGGCGTTTGTTTTAATGATGTTATTTTACAAGCAGGTATACCTGAACTGCCATTTGGAGGTATTGGAACAAGTGGCATGGGAAAATACCACGGGAAAGCAGGTTTTGATAACTTTACTCATTATAAATCAGTCCTAAAAAGACCTTTTTGGCTAGATCTAAACTTTAGATACCCTCCCTATAAGTTAGATTTATCTTTACTTAACAAATTAATAGGTTAAAATAAATCCAATACCTAAAGATAGATTATCAATTTAGGCAAGAGATGATGAAAAACATAAAAATACCTTTCGATTTATTTTATATCAAAATTATTATTTTTATTTTATCAATATTTACTTTGAAAGTTAATGCAGAAACAAAGATTGTGGCAAAAAGTGGTGATACACTTCTCAAGATTTCAAAGCAATACGGAGTTCCTATAAAAGAACTAATGTATAAAAATAATTTCAATGATGCGACCAAAATAATAGAAGGAGAAACCATAGTAATTCCTAGCAAAGATATTAATAAATATAAAAAGAATGGAAACCTAACTTACAAAGTCAAAGAAGGAGATACACTTTATAAGATTGCACGAGATTACAATTTAAGTCTAAAAGATATTATTTCAATAAATAATCTAAGCAATAATTCTTATCTTAAACTTAATCAGATTATCTTATTGCCAAAGGCATCTAACTACAAGGAAGTCATCAATATAGAAAATATTAAAGTAGCAAATAGAAAAGTTTTTTATCATCAAACATCTAAGGAAGAAGATCTTTCAACCATTGCAATTACGCACAAAATACCAATAGAAGAAATTAAGACTTTGAATAAATTAAATAACCCTATAAAAATCAAGCCTAATGTTAAATTAAAATTAAGAGAGCATAAACCTTCAAAATGGCTACAATATGGATCATTAATGATCAATTGGTCAGATTGGACATATTTTGATGGAAACTATATTGCTCGAGCAAAAACAAAGAAAAACACATCTTTCTATTTAGCTCTTAGCTGCGAAAAAAGAGCATTAAATAATACATTAACTAATTCTGACTGGACAAGCTGGTATTTTCCTAAAACTGATTTTGAATTTAAATTAGTTAATGATTTTTGTGATAAGGATTTTAATTTTTAAATTATTTATCCATGCCAATAGATGGGGGTTCCAATCTGTCTGAGTTTTCCTCAACAAGTTGCAATCTCAACTTTTTTCCCCCTGCAAGTTCTCCAAGAGAAACTTTTATTGTTGAACCAGTGAGTGTTTGAAGGGTGTCTAAAAGCTCTCTTAAATGAGGAGTGCTGCTTCCAGACTCGACCCATAGTCTCTCTTGTAAGCCTTCTAATCTTTTCCATGCAGAATGAAACTTTAAGATTGAACTCTCTATAGTTTTTGCTTGTCCAAAAGCATCTGAAAGCAATCCTAAAGAATCCAGTCTAAGAGCTTCTTGAGTAGCTTTATCTAAATTTAAATTCTTATTTTGAAAAGCTCTTAACGCTAGAGAAGCATCTAAAGACTTGCCCATCCATTTAGCAGTATTCGTCATATCTTTAACTGAATCAATTTCAGGATTTTCTCTTAAACTTTCGCAGATTTCCTCTTGCTGAATAGGCGACAATTTAGATAATTCTCTTACCAATGGCGCAACAACCTTGGCTGGCAATAAATTTGATTGCGTTTTTTCTCTAATTTCATCAGGCAAAAGAGAGCTAGTTGCAGCTATAAATTGATCAGTTAAACTCTTTACTTGTCTTCGCGTTATGTCCTTCCCTTCATTAGCAGCCTCAGAAATCATATGTTGAATCTCAGGTTCAGCTTGTGCAGTTTCGACAAAAGCTCTTTTAGAAAAATTATTTACACTTGATTCTTCAAGAATCCCATCAACTACAAGATTATCCGAGGAATCAGCTAGTTGAATAAGGGAATACGCTTTGCTTTTACTAATCTCCATCTCCCTTAACCACTGCAAAAAACCTGTACCTCTTCCATCCCCTCCTCTCTTTTCTCTATCTCTTACTACACGCAAGATCCTTCCTCGCCAGATTTCAGTTTGCAAATCAAACTTTTCACATATTGACCATGCATTTTCTAATCTCTTCATAAAATCAATATTACTTAAGTCATCTTGCTCAGGGTCTGGCAAATCAAAGCTAAGAAAAGAGGGGTCTAAAGATGTCTGTGATATCACAAAAAATAAAATCTTTAAGGGTTAAACACTTCAAAGTTAATTGAAAATTCGCCCTGAAATCAATATGAATTGTTTTTGTGAAAGTAAAAAATAATTTAAAAAAGTTGTACTTTTTTAAAAAACCAGCGACAGTCTGTGACACAAATAGAAAATTACCCTGTTCTGATAGATAATAATAATATTAAAATCATTTAGGAAAGAAAGATGAGCTTTGCTAGAAAAGACAAGGTTCGCATCTTGCGTCAAGAATCATACTGGTTCAATCAAGTTGGAGAAATAGTCTCTATAGATAAATCTCCAGCGATGAGGTACCCAGTCACTGTCAAATTCGAAAAATGTGATTTCAAAGCTTTTAGCGGAGTTGATGGTGGTGCCAATACCAGTCAATTTTCAGTTAAGGAATTAGAAGCTGCCGCAAGTTAGCAGTAATATTACTTTTGCCAGAATTACCTGAAGTTGAAACAGTTAGGAGGGGACTTGAGAAACTTCTAAATAATTATTATATTGAAAAAATAGAAGTATTAAAAGAACGATCAATTGCAAGTATTGGTGGTTCAGAGGTTTTTATAAATAATATTAAAAATAGTTATTTCGGAACTTGGGATAGAAGAGGTAAGTATTTAATAGGATCCCTCCATACAAAAGAAAATAATAGTAATGGTAATTTAGTTGTTCATCTTAGAATGACAGGCCAATTTAAATTACTTGAGAAGCAAATACCCCCCTGTGCTCATACCAGAGTTAGGTTCTTTAAAAAAGGGGGGGGAGAACTTCGTTTTATAGATATTAGAAATTTCGGTCAAATGTGGTACGTCCCTTCATCCAAATCAGTATCAGAAATAGTATCCGGAATTGAAAGATTAGGCCCAGAGCCATTTAGTACTGCTTTTAATAGTTGTTATTTAAAAGAATATTTAAAGAAAAAAAGTCGCTCAATTAAATCTGCTTTATTAGATCAAGCAACTGTTGCTGGTGTTGGAAATATATATGCAGATGAAACATTATTTGATGCAGGTATTAATCCAAAAACTAAAAGTATGAATTTAAAAAGCTCTGAATTAAAAAAGCTTTGCAATAGTTTGGTCAAAATTCTAAAGATAAGTATTGGAGAAGGAGGTACTACTTTCAGTGACTTTAGAGATTTAGAGGGAATTAATGGAAATTATGGTGGACAAGCCTGGGTGTATAGAAGAAGTGGTAAAAATTGTAGAAAATGTGGTGAGAAAATATTGCGAGAAAAGATCTGCGGCAGGAGCACTCACTGGTGTCCTAATTGCCAAAAATAATCTCTCATTAAAAAAGAGCCACAAGGACTCTTTTTTAATATTTTACCTGGCATTGAGCTATTTTCTCAGGGGGCTACCCCCCAAATATCTTCGCCGCTGATGCGTTTCACAACCGAGTTCGAGATGGATCGGAGTGGTTCCACATCGCCATGAACACCAGGATAGTGTTATTAATGAACCCTGAAAACTGCATAGAAATTATTAAAAATAATCAGAAAAAATAAAGCCCTAATTTGAGTAAAGCAAAAGAAGGTCAAGCCCTCGATCTATTAGTACTCCTCCGCTGCATCTGTTACCAGACTTCCACGTAGAGCCTATCAACGGGTGTTCTTCCCGTGATCTTACTGGTTTATACCATGGGAATACTCATCTTGAGGTGGGCTTCCCACTTAGATGCTTTCAGCGGTTATCCACTCCGCACATGGCTACCCAGCGTTTACCGTTGGCACGATAACTGGTACACCAGAGGTGCGTTCCTCCCGGTCCTCTCGTACTAGGGAGAAATCCTCTCAATATTCCTGCGCATACACCGGATATGGACCGAACTGTCTCACGACGTTCTGAACCCAGCTCGCGTACCGCTTTAATGGGCGAACAGCCCAACCCTTGGGACCGACTTCAGCCCCAGGTTGCGATGAGCCGACATCGAGGTGCCAAACCTCCCCGTCGATGTGAACTCTTGGGGGAGATCAGCCTGTTATCCCTAGAGTAACTTTTATCCGTTGAGCGACGGCCCTTCCACTCAGAACCGTCGGATCACTAAAACCGACTTTCGTCCCTGTTCGACTTGTAGGTCTCACAGTCAAGCTTCCTTCTGCTTTTGCACTCGACGACTGATTTCCAACCAGCCTGAGGAAACCTTTGTGCGCCTCCGTTACCTTTTAGGAGGCGACCGCCCCAGTCAAACTGCCCAGCAGATACTGTCCGTTTCCCGGATAACGGGTAAACGTTAGATCTCTAGCTCTGAAAGAGTGGTATCTCACCGTTGACTCAGTAGCACCCAAAAGCACTACATCAATGTCTCCCACCTATCCTGCGCATTCAGAGCCCGAGAACAATACCAACCTGCAGTAAAGCTTCATAGGGTCTTTCTGTCCGGGTGTATGTAGTCCGCATCTTCACAGACAATTCTATTTCGCCGAGCCTCTCTCCGAGACAGCGCCCAGATCGTTACACCTTTCGTGCGGGTCGGAACTTACCCGACAAGGAATTTCGCTACCTTAGGACCGTTATAGTTACGGCCGCCGTTCACCGGGGCTTCAGTCACTAGCTTCGCTTACGCTAACCAGCTTCCTTAACCTTCCGGCACTGGGCAGGTGTCAGCCCCCATACATCGTCTTGCGACTTAGCGGAGACCTGTGTTTTTGGTAAACAGTCGCCTGGGCCTCTTCACTGCGACCAGCTTGCGCTGGCATCCCTTCTCCCGAAGTTACGGGACCATTTTGCCGAGTTCCTTAGAGAGAGTTATCTCGCGCCCCTCGGTATTCTCTACCACCCCACCTGTGTCGGTTTCGGGTACTGGCAGTTATGCCTTAACGGGTATAGGGATTTTCTTGGAAGCATGACATCACCAACTTCGCTGCCGTAGCAGCTCGTACTCACGCCTTAGCTCAGAACGTTTTCTCCGTTCCTCAAAGCCTCGGACGCTTGAACCAGTAACCAACATCTGGATTGGCTAGCCTTCTCCGTCCCCCTTCCCAAAACATAACTGGTACAGGAATGTTGACCTGTTATCCATCGACTACGCCTTTCGGCCTGACCTTAGGACCAGACTAACCCTCCGCGGACGAGCCTGCCGGAGGAACCCTTAGGGTTTCGGGGCATGGGATTCTCACCCATGTTTTCGCTACTCAAGCCGACATTCTCACTTCTATGCAGTCCACGCCCGCTTACGCTAACGCTTCACCCCACATAGAACGCTCCCCTACCATTTATAAATAAATCCGCAGCTTCGGTACAACACTTAGCCCCGTTCATTTTCGGCGCAGGATCGCTCGACCAGTGGGCTATTACGCACTCCTTTGAGGATGGCTGCTTCTAAGCAAACCTCCTGGTTGTCTGGGCAATCCCACCTCCTTTATCACTTAGTGTTGATTTTGGGACCTTAGCTGGCGGTCTGGGCTGTTTCCCTTTCGACTATGGAGCTTATCCCCCACAGTCTGACTGCCTAGTTACACACAGGGTATTCAGAGTTCATCACGATTTGGTACCGCTCTCGCAGCCCGCACCGAAATGGTCGCTTTACCCCCCTGCTGGAGCACTAGACGCTACGCCTCAACGTATTTCGGGGAGAACCAGCTAGCTCCTGGTTCGATTGGCATTTCACCCCTAACCACAGCTCATCCGGTGACTTTTCAACGTCAGTCGGTTGGGACCTCCACTTGGTATCACCCAAGCTTCATCCTGGCCATGGTTAGATCACCAGGGTTCGGGTCTATAAACACTGACAAAACGCCCTATTCAGACTCGCTTTCGCTATGGCTCCACCATTCTCGGTTTAACCCGCCAGTGCCTATAAGTCGCCGGCTCATTCTTCAACAGGCACACGGTCACCCGATAAGTCGGGCTCCCATTGCTTGTAGGCTCATGGTTTCATGTTCTATTTCACTCCCCTCCCGGGGTTCTTTTCACCTTTCCCTCACGGTACTGTTTCACTATCGGTCACACAGGAGTACTTAGCCTTACGAGGTGGTCCTCGTAGATTCACACGGAATTCCACGTGCTCCGTGCTACTCGGGATACAGATAGGCTAACTCTCCTTTCGATTACGGGGCTTTCACCCTCTGTGGCGCGCCATTCAAGCGCTTCTTCTAGGTTTGTTAGTCCACGTTTCTGTCCCACAACCCCGATAGTCGAAACTATCGGTTTGGGCTATTCCCCGTTCGCTCGCCGCTACTTAGGGAGTCGTTATTTACTTTCCTTTCCTCCAGCTACTAAGATGTTTCAGTTCGCTGGGTTGGCTCGTGCCAGCCTATATATTCAGCTGGCCGTTCTAAGGGTTGCCCCATTCGGAAATTCCCGGATCAAAGCGTGTATCCAGCTCCCCGAGACATATCGCAGGTAACCACGTCCTTCATCGCCTCTGTGTGCCAAGGTATCCGCCATGAGCCCTTTGTAGCTTGACCTTAAATACAATCACAAAATTAATTGTGCTTGGCTATTACTCAAGAATTAAACATGAATTCTATCTTTAATAATTTAGTTTTGAAGCTAAATCATCAAAGCAGAATTATGCATCCATGAGATGCTTTATTCTTTCTAATCTATGCAGTTTTCAAGGTTCTACTGAATTCAAATGAAAATAATTCCATTCGAGCCCAGCATATTATCAACTATTTAAAAAAGATGATAAGAAGCTAGGTTCGTTTCAATAGACAATTCTAAGTCACATCTACAAATCTTCTCCGGAAATTTAGTTACCAGGGTGTTTTCAGTGGAGGTAAGCGGACTCGAACCGCTGACATCCTGCTTGCAAAGCAGGCGCTCTACCAACTGAGCTATACCCCCAACAACGAATGGGCCATCCTGGACTTGAACCAGGGACCTCACCCTTATCAGGGGTGCGCTCTAACCACCTGAGCTAATGGCCCAGGAGAAACCCTTGTTGGGTGTGACCTAGACAAGTTTAGGAACTGAAATTAAAGAATTAATTATTGAATTAATACAAAAATCTGAGGTACCGATCGACCTTAAGGTGACAGGATTGCGGCCTAAGAATAAATTACCTAGACATCACAATCGATTATTTGTCTCCCTGTTAGGAGGTGATCCAGCCGCACCTTCCGGTACGGCTACCTTGTTACGACTTCACCCCAGTCATCAGCCCCACCTTCGGCGTCCTTCTCCACAAGGGTTAAAGTAACGACTTCGGGCGTGGCCAACTTCCATGGTGTGACGGGCGGTGTGTACAAGGCCCGGGAACGTATTCACCGCAGTATGCTGACCTGCGATTACTAGCGATTCCTACTTCACGTAGGCGAGTTGCAGCCTACGATCTGAACTGAGCCACGGTTTATGGGATTTGCTAGCTCTCGCGAGTTTGCTGCCCTTTGTCCGTAGCATTGTAGTACGTGTGTAGCCCAGGATGTAAGGGGCATGATGACTTGACGTCATCCACACCTTCCTCCGGTTTATCACCGGCGGTCTTTCTAGAGTGCCCAACTAAATGCTGGCAACTAAAAACGTGGGTTGCGCTCGTTGCGGGACTTAACCCAACATCTCACGACACGAGCTGACGACAGCCATGCACCACCTGTCACTGCGTTCCCGAAGGCACCCTCTAATTTCTTAAAGGTTCGCAGGATGTCAAACCCTGGTAAGGTTCTTCGCGTTGCATCGAATTAAACCACATACTCCACCGCTTGTGCGGGCCCCCGTCAATTCCTTTGAGTTTCACACTTGCGTGCGTACTCCCCAGGCGGAACACTTAACGCGTTAGCTACGACACCGAAGGGGTCGATTCCCCCGACACCTAGTGTTCATCGTTTACGGCCAGGACTACAGGGGTATCTAATCCCTTTCGCTCCCCTGGCTTTCGTCCATGAGCGTCAGTTATGGCCCAGCAGAGCGCCTTCGCCACTGGTGTTCTTCCCGATATCTACGCATTTCACCGCTACACCGGGAATTCCCTCTGCCCCTACCATACTCAAGCCTATCAGTTTCCACTGCCATGATGGAGTTAAGCTCCACGCTTTAACAGCAGACTTGAAAGGCCGCCTGCGGACGCTTTACGCCCAATAATTCCGGATAACGCTTGCCACTCCCGTATTACCGCGGCTGCTGGCACGGAATTAGCCGTGGCTTATTCCTCAAGTACCGTCATATCTTCTTCCTTGAGAAAAGAGGTTTACAGCCCAGAGGCCTTCGTCCCTCACGCGGCGTTGCTCCGTCAGGCTTTCGCCCATTGCGGAAAATTCCCCACTGCTGCCTCCCGTAGGAGTCTGGGCCGTGTCTCAGTCCCAGTGTGGCTGATCATCCTCTCAGACCAGCTACTGATCGAAGCCTTGGTGAGCCATTACCTCACCAACAAGCTAATCAGACGCGGGCTCATCCTCAGGCGAAATTCATTTCACCTCTCGGCATATGGGGTATTAGCGGTCGTTTCCAACCGTTATCCCCCTCCTGAGGGCAGATTCCCACGCGTTACTCACCCGTCCGCCACTAACCCGAAGGTTCGTTCGACTTGCATGTGTTAAGCACGCCGCCAGCGTTCATCCTGAGCCAGGATCAAACTCTCCGTTGTAGTCAGGCCCTATTGTAAAAATTAATTCTACTCAGTCTGATTTGCTTCTCCCACTTATAACAGCACTGGCGTACTGATTGTGATTGTTGCCACCTTATTTTTAATAAGGGTTCTAAAGAGTGCACTTAGTTTTATCTTCGTGACTTTCCCGGATCTCAGATCCGTCGTTGCTTTCTCATGTGGACAAATTGTCGAATAGAGCCGTGAAACTCAAATTCTACATATCCACAAGATTGGGCAACTAATTTCTTTTGACGGGACCTCACACCTTTATCGCAGTACATCTGATTCACAAATGAACCAGACGCGATAAAAGCGTCAGTTCCTAAACTTTTAAGTTGTCTAGGTTCTGTTTTGACCAAAAAGCCAAAACATTTTTCGATCTTTCGACCGTTTTTCAGCTTACAACAAAGAAGGGGTTAGTCTTCAAATGTTGTAGAACTCCCACTTAACCTAAAAAACTTTCGTAATTTTCTGCTAAATGAGTGCGCTCCAGATTGACTTTTGCGCAGAAGAATATTGTAGACCCTTGAAGTACTTACGTGCAACAAAGTTGCAAATGAAATGTTTTACCTCTTACTATCAATATCAAAGGAATAAGCCATAACTAGCTTTTAGCGATGGCAACAAATTATTTTAATGCCCGCACGTTTTAGCCAACAGCACCAAAGAGTCCGCCCAAACTCGAATGAAGACAAAGTTGTTGCGAGAGCTAAAGAACATTTCGAAAAAACTCTCATTGAAATTTCTGGAGATATTGCAGGCAGTGTTGCCGCATTAGAGCATCCAACCAAAAATGATGCTCTAAATTATGGAGAGATCTTTCTAAGGGACAACGTCCCGGTAATGATCTATCTGTTAACTCAAAAAAGATATGAAATCGTCAAGAAATTTCTTACGGTAAGTCTAGATTTACAAAGTACAACCTATCAAACACGAGGTGTTTTCCCTACAAGCTTTGTCGAAGAAAAAGGAAAATTAATAGCAGATTATGGCCAGAGATCAATTGGAAGAATCACATCTGCTGATGCAAGCTTGTGGTGGCCGGTACTTTGTTGGCTGTATGTCAGAAAAAGTGGAGATCAAAGTTTTGGAACAAGTCAACAAGTTCAAAGGGGAGTACAACTTCTTCTCGATTTAGTTCTACATCCAACTTTTGAGGGGAATCCAGTTTTATTCGTACCAGATTGTTCATTCATGATCGATCGACCTATGGATGTTTGGGGTGCTCCTCTTGAGGTAGAAGTTTTGCTGCATGCTTGTCTAAAAAGTTGTATTCAGCTAATGGAATTGAGCAGGAAACATCAAAAAAGTCGATTACTTGATCAAAGACTTGTTTTAACTCGTCAGTGGGTTCATGACCTTCGACAATTTCTTTTGAAGCACTATTGGGTCACAAGCAAAACTATGCAAGTCCTCAGGAGAAGGCCCACTGAGCAATATGGAGAAGATCAACATCAAAATGAATTCAATGTCCAGCCCCAAGTAGTTCCCTCATGGCTTCAAGATTGGCTAGAGAATAGAGGCGGATATCTGATTGGAAATATAAGAACTGGTAGACCAGATTTTCGTTTTTATAGCCTTGGAAATTCCTTAGCATGCATGTTCGGTGTATTGACAGCACCTCAGCAGAGAGCCTTATTTCGTCTGGTTCTACATAACCGTGAACACCTGATGGCTCAAATGCCAATGAGGATTTGTCATCCACCAATGGACATCGAAGAATGGCAAAACAAAACAGGTTCAGACCCAAAAAACTGGCCATGGAGTTATCACAATGGGGGGCATTGGCCTAGCCTTTTATGGTTTTTTGGTGCTTCTATACTTCTTCATGAAAAACGTTACCCAAAAGCTGATGTTTTACTAATGGGACAAATGAGGGCCCTAATCGAAGAATGTTATTGGAGTCAATTGAATCAACTTCCAAGACAAAAATGGGCAGAGTATTTTGATGGACCAACTGGTACATGGGTTGGTCAACAATCGAGAACCTACCAAACTTGGACAATTGTTGGATTCTTATTACTACATCATTTATTAAGAGCTGAACCTGACGATGTATTGATGCTTGATTTAGAGGAAAATATCTAGAACAAACCCAAAGTTAGAGATTTATCAATAGGTAAGCATGCACCTATACCTAGATACATTGTCAAAACTGTTCCAAATAAAAATAATGACATTGCAACTGGCCTCCTGAAAGGATTTGCAAATTTATTGATATTTTCAATAAAAGGAAGAATGATTAAACCCAAAGGTATTAGTGTTTGAAGAGCAATACCAAGCAACTTATTAGGCACAACACGAAGAATTTGAAAAACAGGATACAAATACCATTCAGGAAGAATCTCTAATGGTGTCGCAAAAGGATTAGCTTTATCTCCAAGAAATGCAGGATCTAAAACTGCTAAACCAACAACACAAGCAATTGTCCCAAGAATAACTACAGGGAATATATATAAAAGGTCATTTGGCCATGCTGGCTCTCCGTAATAATTATGACCCATTCCTTTAGCAAGTTTTGCTCTTAATTTGGTATCAGCTAAATCAGGTTTCTTAAGAGTAGACATGGTTTAAGAAGATTTTTGTAGATAATTAATGTTTATTTGAATAAATAATTTTAATTATAAGGGACCAGAGATTCCTTGTTTTCTGATCATTAGAAAATGCATCAACATGAATACTGCTAGCAGCCATGGCATTACAAAAGTATGGAGACTATAAAATCTTGTTAAAGTTGACTGCCCAACACTCTCACCGCCTCTGAGTAGTTCGACCATAAAGTCACCAATAACTGGAATAGCGGCTGGGACTCCAGAAACAATTTTAACTGCCCAATAACCGACTTGATCCCAAGGCAATGAATAACCTGTAACGCCAAAAGCTACTGTTATAACTGCCATGACCACACCAGTTATCCATGTCAATTCTCTAGGCCTTTTAAATCCACCAGTTAAATAAACGCGAAAAACATGCAAAATAAGCATGAGTACCATCATTGAGGCACTCCATCTATGAACTGATCTAATCAACCAACCAAAGCTCACGTCTGTCATTAGATAACTAACTGAGCTATAAGCTTCAGTTACAGTAGGCTTGTAATAAAAGGTCATCGCGAACCCAGTCGCGAATTGAATCAAAAAACAAACCAGTGTTATGCCACCAAGACAATAAAAAATGTTGACATGTGGAGGAACGTATTTTGAAGTGACATCATCAGCTATGTCCTGTATCTCAAGACGTTCCTGGAACCAGTCATAAACCGGTGAAGAGTTCGCCATCCACTTATGCACTGTACTTTCAAATATCTTACTAGATGTGCCCCTTGGTCGCCGCAAAAGATCAATCCAATGCTTTCATCTGTTAAATCTTTAACCAAGCTACTGCGAAGTTTTTTTGCAGTACTAATTTGCTTTGGGATTTCATTTCAAGTATTTGCTAAGCCAGCTTTCGCTCTTAATGATGGACAATTGCTTGTGGTCGAGGCCTGGAATTTAGTTAATGAGGGTTATCTAGATCCTAAGAAATTCGATGAAATTCAATGGAAAAAACTTCGTCAAAAAGCTCTAGAAAAGCCAATAAATAATTCTCAACAAGCCTATTCAGCAATAGAAGCAATGCTTCTTCCTCTTGGAGATCCTTATACACGCTTATTAAGACCAAGTGATTATGAAGCGATGAAGAAAAGCAACATAGGGAGTGAAATCAATGGGGTTGGACTTCAGTTGGGAGCAAGAAAAGAAGATGGAGAAATAGTTGTCATATCTCCTCTTGAAGGATCACCCGCTTCGGATGCAGAGATTACAAGTGGGACAATTTTAAGAAAAGTCAACGGGCAATCTCCCAAACAATTAGGACTTGAAGCAACAGCAGCAAAATTGAGAGGACCAACCGGAACGCAAGTAATTGTTGAATTAGAGAAACCTGATAATGAAATAAAAGAAATTTTGTTAGAAAGAAGAAGTGTTGATTTAAGACCAGTAAGGACTAAGAGGATAAGAAATGAATCCCATACATTTGGTTATTTAAGAATTACGCAATTTAGTGAGGGAGTTCCTGAGCAAGTCAAGGAAGCATTAGAAGAACTTTCTGATAAAGAAATAGATGGACTAATTTTGGACCTAAGAAATAACTCTGGAGGTCTCGTAAGTTCTGGACTTGCCGTTGCTGACGATTTCCTCAGCAAAATGCCAATTGTTGAAACAAAAAAAAGAGATTTAATAAATGATCCCATCAGTTCTGGGATAGAAACTATTTATGATGGCCCTATGGTTACTCTCGTAAATGAAGGGACAGCAAGCGCTAGTGAAATTCTTGCTGGTGCTCTTCAAGACAATAAAAGATCTGAACTTATAGGTAATAAAACTTTTGGGAAAGGCCTCATACAATCTTTAACCAATCTCAGTGATGGCAGTGGCTTAGCTGTAACAGTTGCTAGCTATTTAACTCCAAGTGGAAGAGATATACAAAATCTTGGGATTGATCCTGATCGCCTTTTAGAAATGCCAGAGCCACTTAATCCAGGCTCTGATGAAGACAGATGGCTTTTAGATGCAGAGCTGATAATGCAAGCCACTTTGGACAAAGAAGAAGTCTCAGAAAAATTATTAAAAGAGAATCAAGAAAAAGAAGAACAATTAGTGAGCCAATAAATTGAATAAGTCATGTCTACAAGAACTTATTATGATCCTCTGCATCAATCCATAACATTAAACAGCTCAATTCCAGAGGAAAAAATGGTGATGGAATTAATAGATTCCTCTCCATTTCAAAGATTAAGAAGAATCAAACAATTAGGGCCTGCTTATTTAACATTTCATGGTGCAGAATCAAGCAGATTCACTCATTCTCTTGGTGTATTTCATCTAGCAAGAAGGTCAATAAATCATTTGACTTATTTTGATCCTGGATTAAAAAATTATAAATTCATACTCTATGGTGCTGCCCTTTTACATGATCTAGGTCACGGACCACTAAGTCATACAAGTGAAGAGATTTTTAAAATAAACCATGAATCCTGGACAGCTAAATTAATAAATTCAAGTGAAGAAATAACTAAGATCCTTAATAAATATGGGAAGGAAAATGCAAAGAAAATTTCAGATTTAATTCAATCAAGAAAAACAGAAAAAAAATTAATAATTTCGTTAATTAGCAGTCAGTTAGACTGCGATCGACTTGATTACTTAATGAGAGATAGTTATTCAACAGGTGCAAGATATGGTCAGTTAGATATAGACCGAATAATATCAGCAATGACAATTGCGCCAGATGGAGATTTAGCAATACAGCCAAAAGGAATCATGGCAGTTGAGCATTATTTAGTCATAAGGAATCTAATGTATAGAAGTGTATACAACCATCGTCTAAATGAGGTTTGCAATTGGCTGTTAGAGCAAATTATAGAAACAGCCAGAAAAATTGGTCCAAACAAATTATGGGCTGATAAAAGTATGTCTGAATGGCTTTGGAATTATGAAAAAATGAGTATAGAAAGTTTTTTATCTAATGATGATATCGTAACTGGATACCATATTCATAAATGGCAATACTCATGTTCTAAAAATCTATCTGATCTATGTAGACGTTTTATAAACAGAGATTTGTTAAAAGCATTAAATATATCCTTCTTCTCTTTAGAGAAAAGTCTAGAAGTTCTAGCAAAAGCAAGAAAGCTATCAGAAAAATATTCTATAGAGCCAGATATTTCATGTGGATTAAGAGAGCAAATAGTTAAAAGCTATCATCCTTATAAATATGGACTTCGTTTATGGGATGGAGACAAATTGCAAGCTCTAGAGAAAGCATCACCATTAGTTGATAGATTAATAGAGCCTGATCAATCTTCATGGTTAATTTATCCAAAAGAAATAGAAAATGAATTAAAAAAAGAGATTGAAAAATTAAAAATTAAACCTACTTAGAATGAGAATGAACTTAAAAGGACAAAAAAAAATTATCAATATCGAAACCAGTCAATATCCAAATTGGAAAATCTGTTTAATTAATGAATTAAAAAATCTAAACTCAAATAATGTAGAAATCGATTGTAATGATATCGATCTTTCCTGTACAGATATATTAGAACTAATATCAATTGCAGATCAATATAATTGTAAAATAATTAGTTTTTGCTCAAGGTCTATAAAAACTATAGTAAGCTCTCAATCATTAGGCTATAAATCTCAATTTATTATTAAAAAACCTTCAGATAACACCTTAAAGATGAATGAGAAAAATATAACTTTTTCAAAATCTCACTTTCATCAAGGAACTCTCAGGTCAGGAGAATATCTAGATAGCCCTGGAGATTTATTAATACTTGGAGATGTTAATCCAGGCGCAAAAGTTAGCGCAGAGGGGAATATTATTATTTGGGGAAGACTTCTTGGGATTGCTCATGCAGGCAGCAAAGGGAACTCACAAGCAAGAATATCTGCACTTCATCTTAGACCTGTTCAACTAAGAATCGCTAAAAAAGTTGCAAGAGGACCTAAGGAGAAACCTCAACTTGGTATTGCTGAGCAAGCAAGAATAGATTCCGATGAAATTATAATTTCTCCACTAGATGCTACTTAGTTTGCAAGTCAATCTAATTGGGTTTTTAAATAAAAAAGCTAAAATTAGTAAAAAAGGCCTTAGAGATGTCTTCAAAAGCAAACTCAATGCAACTTATATAACAACAAAGCTTTTTTCTTTATCAAAATCGAATTAAAGTTTGTCGAATCCAAGGAGGTCCGTGGCGACTGATACACGCGTCATTCTTATCTGCTCAGGAAAAGGTGGGGTCGGCAAGACAACTCTTACTGCAAATCTTGGCATTTCACTTGCAAGGCAAGGTCTAAGCACTGCTGTCTTAGATGCAGACTTTGGTCTAAGAAATTTAGATTTACTTTTAGGTCTTGAAAATCGAATTGTTTATACAGCACAGGAAGTGTTGGAAGAAGAATGCAGGCTTGATCAAGCCTTGGTCAAGCACAAGAAAGAATCAAATCTGTCTCTACTTCCTGCTGGAAATCCAAGAATGCTTGATTGGTTAAAGCCCGATGATATGAAACGCATAGTCGATATGTTAAAAGAGCAGTTCGACTACGTTTTGATTGACTGTCCTGCAGGAGTTGAGGATGGATTTAAAAATGCTATGGCTGCCTCCCAAGAAGCAATAGTAGTTACCAATCCAGAGGTTTCTGCCGTCCGTGATGCAGACAGAGTTATTGGTTTACTTAATACAAATGCAATTAAACCTGTTCAGTTAGTTCTTAACAGAGTTAGACCAAGAATGATGGCAAACCAAGAAATGCTATCAATAGCTGATGTAACTGATATTTTAGCCTTGCCTTTGCTTGGACTTGTTCTCGAAGATGAACAAGTTATTGTTAGCACTAATAGAGGAGAGCCTCTTACTTTAAATAGCGTTAATTCCCCAGCGGCCAAATGTTATCTAAATATTGCCAAGAGACTACAAGGTGAAGATATTCCACTTATTAATCCCGCAGAGGAGAGTTCAGGCTTTGGTGCAAAATTCAGAAGACTAATGCAAACAAAAATTTTCTAAACCAATGACCCTTAGAGACATTATCAACAAATTACTACGTAGACAGCCAGCAAGTGCAAGCACTGCCAGAGAGAGGCTTCAACTTGTTTTAGCTCATGATCGTTCAGATCTCAGTACAGAACTTTTAGATCAAATGAGAAGGGAAATATTAGAGGTGGTTGCAAAGTACGTCGAAATTGATATGGATGAAGGAGCAGTAAGTCTAGAGACGGAAGATCGAATGACCGCTTTAGTTGCGAACCTACCAATAAAAAGAACATTGAATGGTCAAATCAAGCTTATAGAAGGCTCTAATCAATTAAAAGAAAATTCTCAAGAAGCAGAAGACAAAGATAAAGGTTCTTGATCATTAAAAGATTTGATTCATTGCTTTATTAGATAAAAAAATATTTTTAAAAAGTGTTTTCAACAAATTTCCTAAATAGATTAACTTTGGTTTACTTTTTTAGGTAGAATAGAAAAATTGCCGGCTTAGCTCAGCGGTAGAGCAGCGCTTTTGTAAAGCGAAGGTCATCAGTTCAAATCTGTTAGCCGGCATTGTTTAAAAACCTAGCGGAATAGATCTATTTAGATTTACCAGAAATAATCCAAATCAGAAAAGCAGCAAAAAATAAATTAAATGATTTTAATTGAAAAATCCAATCAAAACTCATTATGGGCAATCTGAAAAGCCACCAAAAAAGACACTGCAAAAATAAAACCGTTATTAACAGATAAGTCATTTCGCTACTTTTAATTCAAAACGACTGAACCTGCCCTTAACAAATTCCATTTACCCTCTTCCCATTCAACAACTGTGCTTGCCATGCCAGAAGAATTTGGCCAAGGGACAGGCGCAAGTATTGGAATCCCAGGAAATTGAATAGAAGCTTCTAAGGCATCTTTAACAGGTGCTTTTCCAGAAATATTTGCGCTTGTAGTTGCAAGAGGACCTGTTTTCATAAGCAAATCTCTTGCAAGTTTTAGTGCGGGGATTCTGAAACCTAGAGAATTTGAATTACAATTCAAATTCCTAGAAAAATTTCCAATAGTTGGTAACACAATTGTTAATGCGCCAGGCCAATAAATATCTGCCAATTTCAAGCCGTCTTCAATCGCACAAGGATTCACAAACTCAAATAAATCTTCCAAACATCCTCCCATTAATATGAGTGGCTTATTTGAAGGCCTTTTTTTGGTGATCCATATTTTTTCAGAGTATTTAGGATATGAACACAGTGCTGGCAAAGTATCAGTAGGGAATAAAGCTAAAGATCCCTTCTTCAACTTTAAAGCCAAATCAGAAATTTCAAATTTCTCGATTATCATTTCATTTTTTCCTACAACATGCATAACGTTTAATTCCACTTAAATCTTTTTCAAAAGAAACCTCTTCCATTCCAATATTTTTCATAATGTTGGTGATCTTTTCACTTTGATCATAATGATGTTCAAGGATTAACCAACCTCCTTTAGCAAGACCATGAGATGCCCCATTGATGATTTTTCTAGAAGCATTCATGCCATCTAAGCCGCCATCCAAAGCTAAACGAGGTTCATGATATCTAACAACTGGTTCCAACTCTTCAATTAAATCAGAGGGGATATATGGAGGATTGCTTACAACCAAATCAAAACTTCCCCACCATCTTTTCAAAGGTTCCCACCAATCTCCTGAAGAAAATCTCACATTCGCATCGGGAACAATAGATTTTAAATTTCTTTTTGCTAGGTCTAATGCCTCATTACTAATATCAAGTGCATGTCCACTCCAATCAGGAAGAGATTTAGCTAAAGATATTGCAATAGCGCCAGAACCCGTCCCAAGATCAGCCCACCTTCCAGTATTAAAATCTTCCACTTTTTTCAAAGCAACATCAATTAAAAATTCTGTTTCTTGCCTTGGGATAAGCGCCTCTGCAGAAACCTCTAGCTCAAAATCTCTCCAGGGGCACTTAGAAATCAAATATTGAAGTGGTATTTGATCTTTCAAGTGAGATTCCCAAATAACTTCTAATTCTTCAGTTGAGATTTCTAAGGAAATTAAATTCTCAGGATTCAAAATTATGCTTTGCAACTTACTCCAAGAGACTCCAGCCGATACGTCTAAAAGCCAATCAAAATCAACTTTATTTCCACCTTCCAATATCATTTTTTTTCTCCATTGAAGAAAAGTATTACCAGTAATTGAGTTCAAAATCAAAATAATTCAATCATATAAATTTTGGGCCTTCTTCTAGAAGTAATAATATATTTTTTATTTTCACTGGTAATTCTCTAACTAACTTTATTGAATCATTTGTTTTTCTTACAACAACAAGTCCAACTATTGCTTCAGCAGCTATGTCACCATTTGATCTCAAAAATAATGTTTTACAAGTAAGTCGTATTTTATTTTCAAGCTTAAATTGACTATTTAATAAAACCTTTTCACCATGAATTAAAGATATTTTATATCTAAGTTGAATAGAAATGACTGGGATTTCAAAACCTTTTTCAGATAAATTTGAATATGAGAGTCCAACTTGATCCAAAGCATCAATTCTTCCCTCTTCTAAGAAATCTAAATAAGATCCGTGCCACATGACCCCAGCGTGATCAGTGTGCTGAGGAAGAACCGTTTTTATTAAACTCCATCTATTATTTGTTGAACTCATCCTAAAGAAGAACCAATTATCTTATTCGTTTAATTTAATATATAAGTTCATGAAGCAATACCTTCAAGGTAAAACCTCAGTAGAAATTAGGATCTCAAGCAAAACTTGAGATCTTTAATTTGAAAAAGTCCTAAATTACTTTTTAGGCTCAGGACTCAATCTACCCTTACTGGTATCAGAATAAAAGCTTGATTTCTCACCATCACTGGTAGAAACAAAGAGACCTATAAGAAAGATCGTTGGTACTCCAACAAATAAAAGACTTGCAGCAAATCCAAAACTAGTGGTTTCCATAACCTAGGTTTTCACTCAAACTAATTTTACTGAGATAAACTATATATCCCTTAAGCAGAAAAACTGGTATTTGAATCAAAGAGACTGAGATTTTGTAATTTGCCGAAAAATTTTGAGTTGAATTCAACTGTTTTTTGATTTTGGATATGAAAAGCCATAAAAAAATTTTCCAACTATCGATTTCAAGTAGTTTTAAGCCGAGATTTTCAGTTTTTTTAAATTTATTTGAAACGAAAATGTCCTAAAAATTACAAAATCAATAGAAATTCAAAAAATTCTTCTTTTTCTTTTTTTTTTTATTTTTTCTAGTCTGTCACTGTCTATTCGGCATTTCAAGTCCCTCAAAACCAGTTAGATTTTACTCAAGAGTGTCAAAAGTCATTTCAGGTCTCTACATCCTGTGCCTTAACTCAAGCAATACCATTTACGATCATTCGAGTCTTGCTGCATTAAGCAGCTTCGTTATACGAACCTGACCCATGGGATTGCCCTGGTATCGGGTGCACACAGTCGTTATCAACGACCCTGGCCGCCTCTTGGCCGTGCACCTCATGCATACTGCTTTGTTAGCCGGCTGGGCCGGCTCAATGGCCTTATATGAATTGGCCATTTTTGATCCTTCTGATCCAGTACTTAATCCAATGTGGCGCCAAGGCATGTATGTCATGCCCTTTATGGCCCGCCTAGGAATTACAGGCAGCTGGAACGGATGGGATATAACCGGAGCAACCGGAGTTGACCCAGGTTTCTGGAGCTTCGAAGGTGTTGCTGCAGCTCATATAGTTTTCAGTGGTCTTTTGATGCTTGCTGCCGTATGGCACTGGACATATTGGGACCTTGAATTGTGGGAAGATTCCCGCACTGGAGAACCAGCTTTAGATCTTCCAAGAATATTTGGAATCCATCTTTTCTTAGCTGGCTTGACATGCTTTGGGTTTGGCGCATTTCATTGCTCATCTGTAGGCATATGGGTTTCTGATCCATATGGATTAACTGGGCATGTAGAAAAAGTTGCACCTGTCTGGGGTGCAGAAGGATTTAATCCATTCAATGCTGGAGGAATTGTCGCCAATCACGTTGGCGCAGGACTTTTAGGAATAATTGGTGGAATATTCCATATCACCAATAGACCTGGAGAAAGGCTCTACAGAGCTTTAAAGCTGGGTAGCCTTGAAGGCGTTCTAGCTAGTGCTCTAGCAGCCGTTCTTTTTGTCTCCTTCGTAGTCGCTGGAACAATGTGGTATGGATCAGCAACAACTCCAGTTGAATTATTTGGTCCTACTAGATATCAATGGGATTCTGGGTATTTCAAAACTGAAATAAACCGCAGAGTTCAAGAGTCTATGAATAATGGTTCATCGAAAGCTGAAGCTTATGAAGCCATTCCTGAGCAACTTGCTTTCTATGACTATGTAGGTAATAGTCCTGCCAAAGGAGGACTATTCAGAGTTGGAGCAATGGTTAATGGAGATGGAGTTCCAAGTGGATGGCAAGGTCACATCTCTTTTACTGATAGCGCTGGCAATGACTTAGAAGTAAGAAGAATTCCAAATTTCTTTGAGAACTTCCCAGTCATTCTTGAAGACAAAGATGGGAACGTTAAAGCTGACATTCCTTTCCGTCGAGCCGAAGCTAAGTACTCCATTGAACAAACTGGAGTCACAGCAACTGTTTATGGTGGTGAATTAAATGGACAAACATTTACTGATCCAGTAATAGTCAAACGTTTAGCTAGAAAGTCACAACTTGGAGAAGCCTTCAAGTTCGACAGAGACCGCTACAAGTCTGATGGTGTATTCAGAAGCTCTCCAAGAGCCTGGTTCACTTATGCTCACTTGTGTTTTGGCTTGTTATTCCTCTTCGGGCACTGGTGGCACGCAGCAAGGACTCTCTTTGGCGACAGATTCTCAGGTATCGATCCAGAGCTTGGGGATCAAGTTGAGTTTGGTCTCTTCAAAAAACTTGGAGACGAATCAACTCGCCGAGTTCCTGGCCGAGCCTAAATCAGGATTCTTTACCCCCTTATACCGAGAACTTAGATGGAAGCTTTCTCCTACGTGCTAATTCTTACTTTGGCACTTGTAACGCTCTTCTTTGCTGTCGCATTTCGCGATCCTCCGAAATACGACAAGTAAAATAACAAAAAAAAGCCCTGAAATATCAGGGCTTTTTTTTATTGTGTAGTAATTAATTTAAAAAATTTATTAACTTTATCTTTAATATCTATATAATTTTTTTAAGTAAAAAGTAGTTTTATTTAATCTACCCCTTCTCAGAAGCCAAATAAATGTTTAAAGTTAGTTAAATTATTGAAAAGGGCTGCATGCAGTGCCCATCTTGTCAAAATACAGACAGTCGAGTTCTTGAATCTCGTTCCGCCGATTCTGGAAGAAGCGTAAGAAGAAGGAGGGAGTGCTTAAATTGCGACTTCCGATTTACTACTTATGAAAGAGTGGAAACAACACCAATTACTGTTTTAAAAAGAAGCGGTACAAAAGAATTATTTAATAGGAGTAAAATAATTAGTGGTTTAAACAGAGCATGTGAAAAAACACTTATAAATGGAACTAAAATTGAATTTATTGTTGACGAAATAGAGCTAGAACTCCATCAGGGAGTTCGCAAAGAAATTAAAACAAATGAGATTGGAGAAATGGTTCTTACACATCTTAAAGATATTAATGAAGTTGCATATATAAGATTTGCCTCTGTTTATAGACAATTTGATGGAATCAATGATTTCATGAGAACCCTTGAATCACTAAAACCAATAAAAAAAGAGCAATTGGCATCAGTTCTTTAACAAGAAAGACCTATCAATAAAGTAGAATTTAATCTCAGTATGGTCGGCGGGCCGTATTGTATTTCTATCGCACTGTCCTAAAAGGCAGACCGCCATCAAAGCATGTCTGAAAATCCAGAAAGCAAAGTTCAAGCAAAAAATTCTGCAAAAGAAACATCAATACCTGAAGAAACTATCTCAAATTCAGTGAGTACAGAATTTGAAGAAAGTTCAAACAACGAAATAAAAGAAGAAGATATTCCAAGCATCATTCCTGCTGCTGACAATTCTTCAAGCAGAGTTAAAAAGAGTGATCTTGAAGGAGCAGGATTCACTCTTGATGAATTTGCCTCTTTACTTAGTAAATATGACTATAACTTCAAGCCTGGTGACATAGTCAATGGAACTGTTTTTGCTCTTGAATCCAAAGGAGCAATGATTGACATTGGGGCAAAAACAGCTGCTTTTATGCCTATGCAAGAAGTATCAATAAATAGAGTTGAGGGTCTAAGTGATGTTTTGCAGCCTTCAGAAATTAGAGAATTTTTTATAATGACAGAAGAAAATGAGGATGGTCAATTATCCTTATCAATCAGAAGAATTGAATATCAACGAGCTTGGGAGAGAGTTAGACAATTACAAAAAGAAGATGCCACAATTTACTCAGAGGTCTTTGCTACAAATAGAGGCGGAGCACTTGTTCGAGTTGAAGGGCTTAGAGGCTTTATTCCTGGATCTCATATAAGCACTAGAAAGGCTAAAGAAGAACTAGTTGCTGATTTCCTACCATTAAAATTCTTAGAAGTTGATGAAGAAAGAAATAGATTGGTTCTAAGTCATCGCAGGGCTTTAGTTGAAAGGAAGATGAATCGTCTTGAAGTTGGAGAAGTTGTTGTAGGAGCTGTTAGAGGAATCAAACCTTATGGAGCATTTATTGATATTGGAGGTGTAAGTGGACTGCTTCACATTTCAGAGATCAGTCATGAACACATTGAAACCCCCCACTCTGTATTAAACGTAAATGACCAAATGAAAGTAATGATAATAGACCTAGACGCTGAGAGAGGGAGAATATCCCTTTCTACAAAGGCACTCGAGCCAGAGCCAGGAGACATGCTGACTGACCCTCAAAAAGTTTTTGATAAAGCTGAAGAGATGGCAGCAAGATACAAACAAATGCTTCTTGAGCAAGCTGAAGAAGGAGAAGATCCTATAGCAGTAATGACTATTTGATTATTTACAATAAAAATGGCAGAACTATTAATAAGAAATAGCTCTGTTGGTTTTATTAAGGCAATAATATTTGATAAAGATGGGACCTTGTCAAATAGTGAAGAATGCCTATTAGAACTGGCTCAAACTAGGCTAAATTTTATTGAAGATAAATTTAAAAAATTAAAAGTAAACAAAATTAAAATTTGGTTTTTGAGGAAATTCCTCATTTCTGTTTATGGATTAAAAAATAGTTGTCTTTCAGCTAATGCAAGTTTAGCCATAGCTTCTAGAGAAGATAATATTTTATCTACTGCGACAATATTCACTTTATTTGGTTTCGATTGGTTTCAATCACTTTCCATAAGTCAAGAAATCTTCGGTGAAGTAGATGTTTACCTTTCTAATAAAAAAGGTAATACGCAGAAGGAGAGAACTCTAATTTCAGGAGCTTTAGATCTATTAGTTTCTCTAAAAAACAAAGGAGTATCTATTGCATTAATGACAAATGATACACAAGAAGGAATTCAAGAATTTATTTACAAGAATAAATTGGAAGGTATATTTGATTATTTTTGGAGTGCTGAGAATAAACCTTCTAAACCCAATCAAGAAGCAGTTATAGAACTTTGCAAAAAAATGAACTTTAACCCTTCGGATTGTGCTCTTATTTCAGATGCAGATACTGATTTAAGAATGGCTAAAGAATCTGGTATACCTATAGTAGTTGGCTTTAATGGTGGATGGAAAAATCCTCCAACTCTTACTGAAAAAAAATTTCTTATAGAAAACTTAAATGAATTAAAAATACATTCAACACACTAAAATATTGAATATTAATGTTTTAAATGAGTAGATACGTTTTCACATCTGAATCTGTCACTGAAGGACATCCAGACAAAATCTGTGATCAAGTGAGTGACGCAGTTTTAGATGCATGCTTAAATGCAGACCCAACTAGCAGAGTCGCATGTGAAGCAGTTGTCAATACTGGATTATGTCTAATAACTGGAGAAATAACCTCCAAAGCAGAGGTAGATTTTAACAAGCTTGTTAGAGAAGTCATCAAAAACATTGGCTATAGAAGTGCCAGTGATGGTGGATTTGATGCTAATAGTTGCGCAGTTTTAGTCGCACTTGACCAACAGTCTTCAGATATAGCTCAAGGTGTAAATGAAGCTGAAGACCATTCAACAGATCCACTAGATCAAGTTGGGGCTGGTGATCAGGGGATAATGTTTGGATTTGCTTGTGACGAGACTCCTGAACTGATGCCATTGCCAATAAGTCTCGCTCATCGATTAGCAAGAAGGCTGGCATTAGTTAGGCATCAAGAATTAATCGATTATCTTTTACCTGATGGTAAAACCCAAGTAAGTGTCTCCTATGAAAACGGAGTTCCATGCTCCATAGACACCATACTGATTTCTACTCAGCACAAATCAGAAGTTGATGGAATAACGCTTGAAGAGGAAATCCAGAAAAGAATTGCTAAAGACCTATGGAAATTTGTTGTTGAGCCTGCCACCAAAGACCTGCCTCTAAAACCTGATAAAGAATCAACACGCTTTCTTGTTAATCCAACCGGGAAATTTGTTATTGGAGGTCCTCAAGGCGACGCGGGTCTAACTGGAAGAAAAATAATTGTTGACACCTATGGTGGATATGCTCGGCATGGAGGAGGCGCTTTCTCAGGGAAAGACCCTACCAAGGTTGATAGGTCTGCAGCTTATGCAGCAAGATTCGTTGCGAAGGCATTAGTTGCATCAAATCTTGCAAAAAAAGTTGAAGTTCAATTAAGTTACGCAATCGGAGTAGCAAAACCTATATCAATTCTTGTGGATTCATTTGGGACAGGAAAGGTTTCAGACTCTGAACTAACACAACTTGTAAAAGATCAATTCGATTTAAGACCAAGCGCAATTATCAAAGCATTTGATCTTCAAAACCTACCAAGTATTAGAGGTGGACGTTTTTATAGAGATACTGCTGCCTATGGTCATTTTGGTAGAACGGATATTCTCCTCCCATGGGAGGACGTATCTCAAAAAGCAAAAGAACTGAGTTTACTGATATAAAAGAACTAAAAAAAATGTTAAATAATTCTCTTGTACTTGGTATAGATCTTGGTACATCAGGCGTAAGAATTGCGATCCTTAATACTAAAAAGAAAATACTATTCACATCAGCGAAAACATACTCTAAAGGTCTTGAATTATCTGAAGACTGGATAAATAGCCTCAAAAATCTACTACAAGAAATTCCAAAAGGTCTGAAAGAAAAATTAGTTTCTTGTTCAGTAGCTGGAACTTCTGGAACACTATTAGCTTGCAATAAACATGGAGTACCTATAGGTAAAGCTCTACCTTATTTCTTATCCTGTTCTGAATATTCATACGAGATTAAAAAGCTATTTACTAAACAATGTGCCGGCTCAAGCATAAGTGGAAGCGTTGGGAGAGCACTAAGACTTGTAGCATTACATGGTAATGAAATAATCTTAAGGCACCAAGCAGATTGGATTAGTGGTTGGCTTATAAATAATTGGGAATATGGGGAAGAAGGTAACAATATTAGGATGGGTTGGGAAATATCAAAGAGTTCATGGCCTGAAAATTTTCAAAATTTAAAATGGTTAAAATGTCTGCCAAAAATAATTCCTTCAGGTCAAATAATGGGGAATATATGTTCTAAAAAAGCCAATGAACTAAGTTTACCAAAAAATCTTCAAATTATAGCGGGAACCACAGATTCTAATGCTGGGGTATTAGCCACTTTTCCTAATAAAAATGATGGAATAACAATCCTTGGAAGCACAATAGTAATTAAGAAATTTGTAAATCAATCCCTTGTCGGGGAAGGCATCTCCAATCATAAATTGTTAGGCAATTGGCTATCTGGTGGAGCATCTAACACAGGTGCTGCGATACTACTAGATTTCTTTAATCTTGAATATATTGAAGAATTAAGCCAACAAATAAATCCTAATAAATCAACAGGATTAAATCTTCTTCCATTATCAAGTAAAGGAGAAAGATTTCCAATAAATGATCCCAATTTACAACCTAAACTTGAGCCAAGACCAGTCAGTGATTCTCTTTATCTTCATGCATTATTTGAGGGGTTGGCGAGAATAGAAGCAAGAGGCTGGCAAAAACTTAATGAATTAGGAGCTGCTTTACCTCGGCAAATAATTACTATAGGAGGAGGTGCAAAAAATATCGCTTGGAAAAAAATAAGAGAAAAAGAAATTGGTATACCTATAAAAATTTGCACCAGACCTCCCGCGGCAGGAGTAGCAAGTATTGCTCTGGAAGGATTATTATGAATAAAGCATTAAATTCTTTATGAAATTTTTAATCTCAATTTCTTTAAATCCAACTAACTTATTAATTAATTTCTAAAGTACTCACAAAAAATAATTTATGAATTCCGAGCCAATCACTAAAAAGTCAAGTACAAGAATATGTAATCATATGAATAAAGACCATGAGAATGCAGTCAATGCATATGCAAAACATTATGGGAAAGTTAAAACTTTTAAATCAGCGAAAATGATTCGCCTAACTAAAGAATCTATTCAGCTTAAAGTTGATGACCAGACATTAGAAATAAAATTTGATCACATTCTTGAAGACTGTTCAGATGCTCATCAAACATTGATTAGGATGATTAAAGCTATTCCTACGTAATAAAATTTCCTTACATCAAAAACATGAGGAAGCTAGCTTTCTCATGTTTTTTTAAATTGCTTTTGACATTAGAGAAAAGAAAATTAAGGAGATTTCAACTTATTTTTCAATAAGGTACTTACTTATTGGTAGATTATTAGTACTGTAAGCCGGGATAGCTCAGTTGGTAGAGCAGGCGACTGAAAATCGCCGTGTCCCCAGTTCAAATCTGGGTCCTGGCACCATCAATTCCAACAATTGATACCTCTAAAACTCTTGCTAACACAAGGTTTTTTTAGTATCCAGACACCGCAATCAAATCAACTCAATTGGTCAGTAAGTTGCGAAATAAAAAGGGTATAAACCTAGTTATAGATTAAAAGTTGGCATAAAATCACTAGTTCAAATCTTGGTCCTGGCATCATCTAAATCTTCCAAGATGTAGATATTAAAAGCACTCTCAGGGGTGCTTTTAAAATAACTAGTCAGTCATGCATTTAGTTTTAAAGATTGCATTGTTTATATAATTTGACAGCATTAGTAGAGATCCCGAAAGGGACAAGACAGTATGGAAGTGGTATGGAAGTAACTGATTCCAAAAACACCTCGTTTTGGTCTTTTCACTTCCGTTCCAGTGCTAATAATCTAAGTCAGCAAAAGTGGTTTTTGGTCATACCCAAAACTACATTCCTTATGTGGACTCCAAACAAACCTCAAAACTTAAATGCTCTGATGATTTAGGTAGTCATTTTACAAACCCAGAACTGATACATCCCTGCGAAGGTGGTGGGATGTTGCTCTTGAAATCTTGCCCAGTTTTGTAAGTTTTTTGTTGTCTTGTCTTTTTAGTTAAACTCCTATTAATTTCACAGCAACTTGCATTCTGTAATAAGAAACTGCCAAAACTTCATAAGTTAAATTATTATTAAAGCAAAATTCATTGAGTGCTTTATATTCGTCTTGCTCCCAATTTTCATTAATAAGAAATTCATCAAATATTAAAATGGTATGCTCATCAATTACAGGTTTTGAATAATTTAAAGCACAGAGAGTAGAAGAATAAAGGTCAGCATCAAAATTTATAATTGATGCCAGAGGTCTTGATTCGGCAAAGAAAGTTGGAAGTGTGTCTTCAAACTTTCCTGCTAAAAATATTCCTCCATCAATATTAGGAATAATTCCATCTGCTGAATAATTCCCTTTTTTGTTATCGTGCCAGTCTTCAGGTAGTCCTTCAAAAGTATCAAATCCATAACCTTTTTTGAAAGTATTAATTAGATACTTAAATGCTTCACCTCGCCAAACTCCAAACTCATAGAAAGGTCTATCTTTTTTGCTTTTTTTAGTCATACTGTCAAAGAACGCCCATCTATGGAAAAATAATTCCGGTAACCTCGGTAAACTAGAAACCCATTGAATCGATCGGGCTATAGGATGATCTTTATGAGTGGATTTTATGAGATTATTAAATAATGATTGATCACCTTGATGTAATTTCAGAGCACTTAGAGTGAGTTTTGCTTTTAAATAATTTTCATCTATTTTTAAGCATACTTTAATCCTTTCTTCTGCTTCCTCAATACTATTTGCTAATCCATATAAATTCCAAGCAGCAACAACGAAATCAGGTTTAATTTTAATTGCTTTGCGGTATGACAA
>QCHI01000021.1 GCA_003279655.1 Prochlorococcus sp. AG-402-A21
TCCTCAAATTTTCCTCTTGTAAGGGTCAAATCTAAATGCTTAGGACCTTCAGGCGTGGCTGTGATAAATGGTAGATTTATTTCACTTTGAGAAGCATTTGATAATTCTATTTTCGCTTTTTCAGCGGCTTCAGTTAAACGTTGAAGCGCTTGCTTATCTTGGCGTAAATCAATACCTTCATTACCTTTGAATGTTGAAGCCAAATGATCAACAATTACTTTATCGAAATCATCTCCTCCTAAATGCGTATCTCCGGATGTAGAGAGAACTTCGAATACTCCATCACCTACTTCTAAAACAGAAACATCAAAGGTACCTCCACCCAAATCAAACACTAAAATCCTTTCATTACTTTTCTTGTCCAAACCATATGCTAGAGCAGCAGCAGTTGGCTCATTGATAATTCTTAGGACTTCTAAGCCTGCAATCTTTCCTGCATCTTTTGTTGCTTGTCGCTGTGAATCATTAAAATAGGCAGGGACCGTAATTACTGCTTGAGTTACTGTTTCACCTAGATATTTCCCTGCGTCATCAGAAAGTTTTCTCAAAACTTGAGCACTTACTTCTTCGGGAGAAAATTGCTTATCAAGTATCGGACATTTTAATTTGACATTGGAACCTGCTTTTTCAATTCCATAACTAACCTCTTTGGATTCGTCATTGACTTCATCTACTCTGCGACCAACAAATCTTTTGGATGAGTAAAAAGTATTTTCTGGATTCATTACTGCTTGTCGCTTGGCAATTTGTCCAACCAATTGATCCTGGTTTTTTGTATAAGCAACCACTGATGGGGTTGTTCTAAATCCCTCAGCATTTGCTATTACAGTGGGCTTACCACCTTCCATAACAGCAACACAACTATTTGTAGTACCTAGATCGATTCCGACAACCTTCCCCATGGGTGAATAACTCCTTAAATTTCTTTCTTTAGGTAACATCCTCGTCAGAGGAACCTATTTGAGGCGAGGCGTGGTTCCCGAACAGCCATTTAGCATTTTGAATCAGCATCAGCACAAAATGAGCACTATCACTGGAAAAACTGCTCTGGTAGGACTTCTTGGACAGCCAGTAAATCATTCCCTTTCCCCAGTTATGCACAACGCCGCATATAAAGAAATGGGACTTGACTGGTGCTATTTAGCAATTCCTTGCGATAAAAGCGATCTAAATAAAGTAATTACGGCATTAAGATTAGTAGATTGCAAAGGATTAAATATAACTATTCCTCATAAACAAGAAGTTTTAAAAACTTGTAATAAATTAACTACAATTGCAAGTGATACAAAAGCCGTTAATACATTAATTCCTGAAAAAAACAATCAATGGATCGGAGCAAACACAGATGTAGAAGGCTTCTTAACCCCATTAAAAAATCATAATTTAAAGAATAAAAGTGTGATTGTAATTGGTTGTGGAGGCAGCGCAAGAGCAGTAATAATGGGATTAAATAGTTTAAAAATTAAAAAAGTCACAATAATTGGCCGCAATGAAAATTCATTAAATAATTTTGTAACAAGCATGAAAAATCTATCATCGAAAAACCATATTTCAATTCAAGGAATTAACAACAACAAAATAAATATTACACCATATGTTGAAGAAGCAGATTTAATTATTAATACAACTCCAATCGGGATGAATGGCAAAATTACTGAACAAGAAAATATTCCTCTTGGCAATGAAATATGGAACAGTCTCTCTAGTCAAACTATTTTATACGACTTAATTTATACTCCAAGACCAACACAATGGTTACAACTTGGAAAGCAAAAAAATTGTTTCACAATTGATGGCTTAGATATGCTTGTAGAACAAGGCGCATTGTCAATAAAACTATGGAGTGGTTTCGATAACGTACCTACTAAAATCATGAAATCATCTGCAGAAAAACATTTAATGGTTTAATCTAAAGAAAATAGAATTACTGATGCCCTCACTAGGAGAAAAAATATTAGGTATCCTTCTCTACATGATTCCATGGTCTGATTGTTTGATATTTGGTAATCATTTATATATAAAATATCCTTTTACTCAAATCATTCAAGTACCTGCAATTCCAATAATCTTCATTGAAAGATCAATACCTTTTGGAAATTTATTATTATTTTTTGCTATCTTTATTGGACTAGTAAGAAATAATAAAGTATCGTATTTCTTACGTTTTAATGCGCTTCAGTCGTTGTTAATCAATATTGGAATAATCATAATTAGTTTTATATTCGAAATAATTTTTAGTCCTTTTTCAAACTCATTAATTATCAGAACCTTCTCGAGTACTTTATTGATCAGTCTTTTTTCGGTAATTATTTATTGTGTCTGGTCTTGCACACAAGGAGATGAACCTAATCTTCCCGGAATCAGCCAAGCAACAAAAATGCAATTGTAAAAAGTTACCATTTATTATAGAATTTCAAATCCGACGCTCTTAATGAGCCATTCAGTCCTAATCGGAAAGCCAATCCATGTCTGAAAAGCCTTTTTACGAAACCATGTATATTCTTCGTCCGGACATACCGGAAGAAGAAGTTGAGAGCCATCTAAAAAAATATAGTGAAATTCTTGAGAAATCAGGTACTCAAGTTTTAGATAGTCAAATGAGAGGAAAAAGAAGACTGGCCTATCCAATCGCAAAAAATAAAGAGGGCATATATGTACAACTAAGCCACACAGGCAATGGTCAGCAAGTGGCAATTCTAGAGAAAGCCATGAGATTAAGCGAAGACGTTATTCGTTACCTCACAGTTAAGCAAGATGGTCCTTTACCGACTCCAAAATCAACTTCTAAGGATGACGAACCTGAGAAATCTGAAACAGAAAAAGACGAAGTAAAACCTTCTCAAGATAAAACTGAAAAACCTGCGGAAGAAGAGAAGAAAGAAGACTCAAAGGAATAACATACAGACCTAAAGAAAAATAATAAAATTTTAATTTACTTGTTTATCCAAGACCAAATGCGACTAGGCAATCCCCATACATAAATAAATCCTTCTGCAGAGTTATGCTTGAATTTATCCTCTCTTCCATAAGTAGACATATCTGAAATATATAAACTATTATCGTTAGACTTACGACCAATAACATCTGCATTACCCTTGAAAAGCCTAATTCTTACTGTTCCATTTACTTGCTTTTGAGAATGATTTATAAAGCCATCCAAGGCTTGTTTCAAAGGACTAAACCAGAAACCTTGATAAACCAAATCAGCCCATTGCCTTTCCAATCTAAATTTGGTATTTAATAAATCAGCGGGTAAAGTTAAACTCTCGATTTCTTGATGAGCTTTAATTAATAAAAGCAATCCTGGCGTTTCATATATTTCTCGACTTTTAATTCCTACTACCCTATCTTCAATAATATCCAAACGTCCAAAACCATGTTTTCCAGCAAGGCTATTGGCCTTTTTGATAAGAGATACTGGGTCAATTAGTTGCCCATCAATTGCAACTGGATAACCATTTTCAAACTGTATATCGACTATTTCAGGCTCATTAGGTGAATCAGCAATAGAAGAAGTGATACCAAAAACTTCATCTGATGGCATCTTAAATGGATCTTCAAGAGGACCCGCTTCAATACTTCTACCCAATAGATTCAAATCTATTGAATAAGGATTTTTTTTACTTACTGGAGGGACTATCCCGCATTTTTCTCCATAGGCAATCGTTTCTTCACGACTCATACCCCATTCCCGTGCTGGTGTAAGCAATGTCAAATCAGGAGCCAAAGCTCCAATAGTCACATCAAAGCGAACTTGATCATTACCTTTACCCGTACAGCCATGAGCGACTCCATCAGCATTCCATTCTCTTGCAATTTCAACAAGTTTTTTTGCAATTAATGGTCTAGCTAACGCAGTTGAAAGTGGATATTTTCCTTGATACAAAGCATTAGCTCTAATTGCCGGAAAAGCAAAATCTTCAATAAAAGGCTTTACTAAATTGCCAATCAGTGATTCAGAGGCTCCGGCTGAAATAGCCTTTCTTTTAATTTCATCAAGCTCATCACCCTGACCAAGATCTGCTGCAAAAGCAATTACATGCTCCACTCCATACTCCTTTTTCAAGTAAGGAATACAAACGCTAGTATCCACTCCTCCTGAATAAGCCAAAACAACTTTGTTAGCTCTTCCCATATGGTTCTCTCCTTTAAGGAAATTCAATGCTCCATAGTAAATATAGAGAACTATTGGACAATATTTCTGATTTAGATAATCAATGCTGATTCAAATATTTTCAAGATCTCAAAAACTGTGGAAAGATTAAAAAATTATTCCCATGGCTGCTTAATAGATTTTCCAGATTGCCTTTCAGTTAAGAATCCTGTCATCCATACCGAAACGAAAGCCAAAGAAGTTAACCCAAAGAAAATAAGTACATAGATCAACCAAGCATCAATGTTATGGCCAAAAATCAATAAATCTTGAACATCATTATTTGAAGTGAAAATTAAATAAAGATGTGAAAACTTTAAAGTCACTTGCAAATCAAATTTCAATTGAATTATTTAAGAAAAAAATTCTCTTAACCAAAAAATAGCTTAAAAGAAAAAAAGAAGGGCCAAAAACCAAAAGCCAAACTAAAGAATTGTTTATGTAAAAGGGGAGAGGATGAACAATACCTGCTAAGCGGAGTAAAATACTTACCAATAAAGCCAATAGCCAAGTAAAACTCATCAATATCAGCTTTGAAGTCAGCATAAAGATTAGAAAAGTAATCCATAATGCACTATGTTAATTCATCGATCATAATCTTCATATGAGCGATCTAGAAAAAATCAATTTATCTGGTTTAGACGGTATTAACCCCGCACTAACTCGATATGGTAGGCAAGAACCTGCTCCTGTACTTCCACTAAGAGAAGAACCAGATCTATTATCTTGGTTAGAAACAAGTGGTAGATTAGTTTCTGATCAAGATTCAAATGATCAAGAAATAAGTACAGTTGAAGAAGAAGAGCTTTCAGCTTTAATGGGAGAGAAGGAAGACTATAAAGCTGAAGAAGAGCCAACGGACGAAGAATGGGAAGATTAATTTACTAGCTTTGGTTTTGAAAAAATCTAAACAGGTTTTAGATAACAAAAAAATATCTTTTTTTAATTGTATTAATAATCAAATATTTATTTTTTTTGGATTAATTTCATTAACTTGTATATTTTCTGATTATTTTAAAGGTAGTAATTTAACAATTCCTTTTATAATTACAACCCTCGTATCATCAAGTATTACTTTTGTAGGTATACCATACTTAAAAAAAATCAAGATTAAACAAATCATTAGAGAAGAAGGACCAAAAAATCATTTTCTGAAGCAAGGAACTCCGACGATGGGTGGTATTTTCTTTGTTCCAATTGGAATAATCATAAGCAATATCTTATATTTTAAAAAAGATGATTACAAAATAATTTTAGCGTTAAGTTTTCTGATTATATTTTTTATGTTTATTGGCTTTATAGATGATTTTCTTAGTTTAAAAAAACAATTGAATACAGGTCTAAGATCTAACCAAAAAATAATTTTACAGTTATTTATTAGTTCTTTGTTTATAATTATTTGTGCATTAAATAATATGATACCTAACACTATTGAAATCAATAATAAAATGATTTATATAGGGAATCTAATTTATCCTTTTGGAATATTCGTATTATTAGCTGAGAGTAATTCAACTAATTTAACTGATGGTTTAGATGGTTTATTGAGTGGCTGTAGCGTATTAATTTTTACAGGTTTAGCTATCACTATTTTACTAGAAAATCAAATTGCTAATGAGTCACTAGCTCCCCTTTGCATTGTTATGGCTGGATCTTGCATGGGATTTCTTTTTCTAAATCAATATCCTGCAAAATTATTTATGGGAGATTCAGGTTCTCTAGCTATAGGAGCATCTCTGGGTGGAATAGCTTTGATATCAAATAATCTTTGGTCTCTTTTAATTATGGGAGGAATACTTGCTGCAGAATCTATCTCAGTAATAATTCAAGTAAGTATTTTTAAAATTTCTAAGCGACTAAAAGGACAAGGTTATAAAATATTTTTAATGACTCCGTTACATCACCATTTTGAACTTAAAGGTAACAATGAGATTCAAATTGTAAGGAGCTTTTGGTTCGTTACATTATTATTAGTAATAATAAATCTAATTTTTTCATTAAGTCTTAACTCTTAAAATTAAACAAATGACCTATTTTACATGGAAAGAAGAAGGACTAACTAAAGACTGTGAAACGCTAGATTCTATGGCGGCTCGATTTGAAGAATCTGCAAGACTTATGAGAAAAATGTCAGCAGAAGGTTTTAAAGTAGAAAAAAGAAATAAACAACAAATAATCACTCATATAGATTCAAAAATTTTTAATGATTGGGGCTTTGTTAGTGAAGAGCAACCATATCAACAACTTACATTAATACTTGAAGAAGAAATAAAATAAATACTTAAAAATATAAGAAAAATACAAGAATATAAAAAATCAATGACTTTTAAAAAATTGAAAATGTTTTAAACCATCTAGAACACCATCTTTAGCATCAGAAAAGAAAACTCTTTGTTGAGATCTCAAGCCATCTAATGTTGAATCGTGATCAAACGGAATAATACTTGCAGTTAATCCTCTTATTAATTCAGCATCACCTTGTTGACTAGCTACAACAAAAACTTTTTCTAAAGATAAATTCCAGCGTAAAGTCAAAAATCTAATAGCTTCTGCTCTTGATGCTCGCAAAGGAACAACATCTAAGTACCAATGACATTTCAGGTGTGGAGCAGCCTGAAGTCCAGACTGCCTCAGTCTCTTGCGTACTAAAGGTAAGATTGCGTCACTAGGTTCTTTTAATAGATAACTAACCTTAAAAGGGCCTTGGTGTTCAATTGTTTGAAGCTCTAAATAATCTTGTAGATCGAACAAAACCTTTTCTACCCTTTCACGATTCCAACCAACAGTTATTGAATCTTGCCAAAAAATATCTGACTTATTTTCATCAGCATAATAAATTTCAGTACCCGCTTGACATATCCAAACTGCAGGCTTGGGTAGGTGTATGTCTTTATATCGATAACGAGCAGCTTCAATTGATCTTCCGGTTAAAATTCCCAATTGAATATCGGATTTCAATGAATTCTCCTTTAACTTTTTTCTCAATATTGATAAGCTTTTAGAATGTTCAAGATAGTTATCTAAATCAAAACATAATAGTTTTTGACCAATGGGAATACTGGTCTTTTTCTTATTTCCAAATGTCCAGGAACGAGGTGCAAGAAATTTGACACGCTTCTGCATCAATGCAATGTAATTACAAACATGAGCATCCCAACTGAAATGCCTACTAACTCCCTCAACTCCATTATTACTCCAAGTTTTCCATAAAGAAGGGTTTGAACCAGCAGTCTCTAACCCATCTCGCAACGCTTCTAAATCAGTTACATCTACAAGTAGGCCATTCTCACAACGAGACAGAATATCCCTTGGGCCACCATCATCAGTAGTAACCATCGGCAAACCACATGCGGCAGCTTCCAACAATGTCAGGCCAAATGGCTCAGTTAGAGCAGGATTAACAAATAGTCCTTTTCTATTTGCAGCCCAACGATAAATGGATGGAATTTGCTCTCTTTTATGTTGTTTTGGATAAGCAACTTTGCCATACAAATTATATTTATCAACCAATTCAAAAACTTGCTGAAATACTTCTCTTTGCTGTTTATCAAGCTGACGTGAATCTTCTCGGCAACCTAAAATTAAGATAAGATTATGTCTTTGCTGCAAAATTGACGACCGTCCATAAGTCTCAATCAATGCAGGAATATTTTTTCTCCTTACTGCTCTAGAAATAGCTAATAGAGGAGAAAGACTTAAATCTCGCAAAAAAGGTTTGAAAAGTTTATTTAATTCTTTTTCTTCTTCCGCTAAATTAGAATTTAATGAATGAAACCGATTTAAATCAACACCAGGTGGAATTATTTCTACATTTTTTGAGCTAAATCGTCCATAACGAGCGTACTGTTCAATAGATTCCTGCTTAGTGCTCGTTATGAGTAGATTTGAATGAGCTAAAACCATTTCTTCTGCATCAATTCTTTTACTAATAGAATAGTTTTGCTCAATTTGATCATGATCTATACCTGCACCCAATAATCTTCTAAGTTTTTCCCGACCTAATGAATGACCAGTAAATACCAATGGAAGGCCTAATCTTCTACTTACCAATGATCCAACATAACCAGCATCGGCGTAATGAGCATGAATCCAATCAGGGAAACGATTTTCTTTCTTCAATTTTTGAACTATTTGATCAGCTAAATCATCTAAATAAGGCCACAACAATTCTTTTCTAATATAACGCTTTGGACCAAAAGGAAATCGAATAATTTCCGCACAACTTGATATCTTTTCAACGGGCATTGCGTAGTCAGAGGATACCCTCCTATCAACAATTAATCTGGTAACAAGTTCAACTTTTTCAACTTCTGGTCTCTCTGCGAGTCCTTTTACTAATTCTAAAACGTATAAAGTTTGCCCTCCAGTATCTGAATCTCTGCCTAATTCAAGATCATGTGAACGAATTAAACCATGCAAATTTAAATGTAAAAGTCTTAATCCCAATTAAAACCACATTATGAATTAAGGATAAATAGTTGATTTTTGGTGCATTAAATATAAAGAAAGCATAATTTTTTATTTGATTTTTAAAACAATTTTTAAAAATTCTCTCTGTCACTAGAATTTTTTGATTATTAATCAATTAAAAGAAACAAAATCAATCTGAAAGATTAAGGAATATGAACAAAATTAAAGGAAATATTCAAACTTTTTTTGGAGGATGTAGTTCCAAAACTTTTTTTAGATAATTACCTGTGTGACTATTTGAATCTCTCGCTACTTCTTCAGGTGTTCCCATAGAAATAATCTCACCTCCACGATTACCTCCTTCGGGACCCATATCAATTATCCAATCTGAACATCTAATAACGTCCAGATTATGCTCTATAACAATTATTGAATTTCCTTTGTCGACTAATCTCTGTATAACATCCATTAGTTTATGAACATCATAAAAACTTAAACCAGTTGTAGGTTCATCAATTAAATAAAGAGTTTTACCAGTAGCTCTTCTAGATAACTCAGTAGCAAGTTTTACTCTTTGCGCTTCTCCTCCAGATAATGTTGGAGCAGGTTGACCAAGCTTAATATATCCAAGACCAACATCTAAAAGTGTTCTTAATCGATCTGCGGCTTGAGGTATTGCAGAAAAAACATCAACTGCCTGCTCAACAGTCATCTCTAACACATCAGAAATAGAATAATTTTTATATTTAACTTGTAATGTCTCTCTATTAAATCGAGCTCCTTTGCATACATCACATTGTACATAAACATCAGGAAGAAAATTCATCTCTATTACATTTACACCTTGTCCGCGACATGCTTCGCATCTTCCTCCTTTAACATTAAAACTAAATTGGCCTGCTTGATATCCTCTTGCTTTTGCTTCGACAGAGGTAGCAAAAAGTTGACGTATTGGATCAAAAGCGCCTGTATAAGTAGCTGTATTTGATCGTGGTGTTCTACCAATTGGAGATTGATCAATAACAATAACTTTATCAATAGATTTAATACCTTTAAGTTCTTTTAATCCTTTTGGAAAAGGAACTTTCAAACCTAAAGAGTGATTTAAAGCAGGATGAAGTAGTTCATTGATTAAAGTACTTTTTCCACTACCACTAACTCCAGTTACAGCTACTAATCTACCTAATGGAAAATCTACCGACACATGTTTTAGATTATTTTTATTACAATCAATCAAGCGTAATTTTCTTTGCACTGAGTCTCTTCTACTAGCAGGAGTTGGAATAGATGAACGCCCACTAAGATATGCACCAGTCAATGATTCTTTTGCAGTTAACAAGCTATCTAAAGATCCTTCAGCAATAATTTTTCCTCCATGCACACCAGCGCCAGGACCTATATCAACCAAATGATCAGCTGCTCTAATCGTATCTTCATCGTGTTCTACAACAACCAAAGTATTACCTAAATCACGTAACTTTTTTAATGTAGATAATAGTCGATCATTATCTCTTTGATGTAGTCCAATACTAGGTTCATCTAACACATAAAGAACTCCTGTTAAACCTGCACCTATTTGCGTAGCAAGTCGTATTCTTTGGGCTTCTCCTCCGGATAATGTCATTGCTGGTCTATCTAAAGTTAAATAATCAAGTCCAACATCCAAAAGGAATTGCAGACGTAATCGAATTTCTTTTAAAACTAACTCCCCAATCTTTTTTTGTTTATTAGAAAGTAATTGCTTAGAGTTTTTAGTAGTCTTAAGATCCATTAATTGCTCAACATTCTCAAGTGTGGAAGAAACACTTGATGAAGTGAGATCAGTAATTGCAAAAGGCCCAAGTTTTACAGCAAGAGCTTCAGGACGTAATCTCTTGCCATGACAACTTGCACAAGGTACTAGTTCAAGATATTTTTCTAACTTTTGGCGAACTGCCTCACCATTTGCGTCCTGTAACTGCCTTTCTAAAATAGGTAAAATACCTTCAAAAGGTCTTTTAAATCCAGAATCTTGTTTATATCTACTATCTACCTTAATCAAAATAGGCTCTTTACTACCATTTAACAAAATATTTTTTTGTTCTTCTTTTAAATCTTTCCAAGGAGTTTTTATCTCAAAACCAAATGCCTCACCAACCGAAAATAATAATGAAAAGTAGTATGAATTATCTTTATCACTCCATGGAGCAACAGCAGCATAAACGGGCAGTGATGGATCAGGAACAACTCTCTCACAAGTAAATTTTTTCAAGTGGCCAAGACCATGACAATCAGGACATGCTCCATATGGACTGTTAAATGAGAATAACCTTGGAGATAATTCTTCAATCACCGCCCCATGAATTGGACAAGCGAAATTTTCAGAAAACAACCTTTCTCGATCAATACCTTTGGGAAGTTCTTCATTCTTTTTAGGTACAGCTTCAACTATTGCTAAACCATCTCCCCTTTTCAAGGTAGTGCTTAATGAATCAGTTAATCTCTCTTCGATACCCTCTCTGGCAATCAATCTATCAACGACTACTTCAATAGAATGGACTTGATTTTTATCTAATTCAATATTATCCGATAATTCTCTTACTTCTTTGTTAATTCTGACTCGAACAAATCCTTCTGCAGCAAGTCCAGACAATAATTTTGAGTGTGTTCCTTTTTTTCCTCTAACAACTGGTGCAAGTAATTGATACCTAGTTCCTTCTGGAAGAGTCTTGATTTGATCAACCATCTCATCAATACTTTGAGGCTTAATTGGCCTTGAACACTCTGGGCAATGGGGTTCACCGGCTCTTCCAAAAAGCAAACGAAAATAGTCGTGAATTTCCGTAACCGTTCCAACTGTTGATCGAGGATTATGACTTGTTGATTTTTGATCAATAGAAATTGCTGGAGATAAACCTTCGATTGAATCAACATCAGGTTTATCAACCTGACCTAAAAATTGTCTTGCATAAGCAGACAAACTCTCCACATATCGCCTTTGTCCTTCAGCAAAAATAGTGTCAAAAGCTAAAGAACTTTTACCGCTTCCACTAACACCTGTAAAAACCACCAATTTATTTCTTGGAATTGATAAATCAACATTTTTTAAATTATGTTGTCTTGCACCACGAATAGTTATGACTTCTTCACTGGAAGAACCAATATTTAATGTCTCTTTTTTTGAATTAGATTTTGGACTTCCCATTAGGGAAAAACATTAATTGTTAATTGTATAAAAAAATATGCTCATCATGCAGCTTTATGTTCCAGCAAGCTGGCCGCATAAGCATTCGCTTCTACAATTTCACCCCCAGCTAATAAAGCCAATTCCCTCTGCCTATCTGCGATTTGCTTTAAATTAGTAACAATAGACTTTGTATAGCCAGCAATAACAATCTTTTTTAAAGCGAAATGATTATCAGCAAATGCTGCAATTAAAGGTTGATGAGTCACACAAAAAACTTGTCTGTGCTTAGACAATTCACAAAGCAAGTTAGCTACATAGCTACTAACCGATCCACTAACACCCGAATCAATTTCATCAAAAATTAATAGATTCTTTTGATCGAATGAAGAAAAGATAGCCTTTATTGCAAGAAGAACTCTAGATTTCTCTCCACCAGAGGCTGTTTCTGCAAGAGGTGCTAAAGGAATACCTGGATTTGCAGAAAACATAAAATTCACTTTATCAATACCGTTCATTGTTGGTTCACATTCTTCAAAAACAACTTTAAAACGAACATTAGGAATACCTAATGTTATTAAACTTTGAATCAATTTTTCTTCCAGTTCTAACGCAATAGTTTTTCTTATAATTGATAACTCCTTATTGGATTTATCTCTTATAATTCTTTTTTTATTTTCAAAAGAAGAAATCTCATTAATATTATTAGAACTATCCTTCAAACATAAGCAAGTATTTAATTCGTTTTTATAGCTAATAAGATCTGTTATATTTCTTTTATATTTTTTTTGATAAAATTTCAAAGTAGTCAATCTAACTTGTAAATCATTTAAGAAAGATGGATCAATATCTAATGTTTTTTCATAATCATTAATCTGATAAATTAAATCGTGAAGATTGTTAGTAATTGTATAAAAACTATCAAAGATTGGTGCCAATGAAGAATCAATTTGAGACAACATTTTTAATTCGTTGAGACAAAAATTAATATGATCTAAAATTGATGGATATTCATCTAGGCTTTCATTTATACGAATCAATAAAGATTTAACGCCCTCTTTTAATCTTAAAAGATTTGACAAGCGATTCTGATCGGTTTCTAACTTAGTTTCTTCATCCGGATCTTCTAATTCTAATTTTTCTAAATCTTTATATATATATTCCATTTCTTCAAACTCTTTTTTAGAATCAAAAATTTTATCTCGAGCCTGCTTTAAACTAATATTAGCTTCATGCCATATTTTCCAATCTTGATTTACTTTAGCAATAGATTTCTGAATTTTTTCAGAGCCTAAAGAATCTAACAAACTTAGTTGATACAGAGAATCATTTAAAGTATAAATATCTCCTTGTAAAGTGAAATCAAAGAGAATTGATCTCAATTCTGATATTTGATCTCTATTAACTAACACGCCATTAATTCGAAATTTAGATTTGTACTTGTTTTCTTTTAAGCGCCATTCCCTAGTCACTACTAGTTCATCATCAATATCAAATTCGTTATTAATTAGCCAATCTTTTGTATTTTGCAAAAGAGAAAATGTACCTTCAATTGATGAAAAAACAGACCCTTTAGCTACTAAACGATCATCTAAAGATGTTTTTTTATTCGCCAATAAAGCATTTAAAGTATCAATAAATATTGACTTGCCTGAGCCCGTTTGACCTGTAAAAACAGTAAATCCCTTATCAAAATCGATCTCTAGATTACCAAATAGAGCTATATTTTGAAAACGTAGGCTGTTTAGCATGAGTCAAAGCAATCAAAAAGACGCAGAATAGGCTTAAAATGAATTAGAAGAGATGTAAAACATTGCCATACTCAAATGGCTGAAGAATTAAGCGATTTTATTGAAGCCTCAGGTCTACTTGAGTATGACCCTGCTGCTATTGACTCAATCTACAAAAGAAATCCAATTCGTCTACTTCGAAGACTTTGGCAAACACTTTTACCAATTGGATTATTTTTACTTGGAGTTGGATGGGAAAAGCTAATTGGTTCCTTGGAGAAACAAGAACGGAAAACTTTTAGAGCTAAAGAATTTACGAAACTTCTTGTAGATTTAGGACCTGCATTCATAAAAGCTGGGCAAGCACTTTCTACGAGGCCAGATATTGTCCCACCTATAGTCCTAGATGAATTAGCTCAACTTCAAGATCAACTACCAGGTTTTGAAAGCAAACTTGCAATGGCTTGTATTGAAGAAGATTTAGAAGATAAAATAAATAACATTTTTAGAGAAATAGATGCAGAACCAATTTCAGCAGCATCTCTTGGTCAGGTTCATAAAGCAATACTCAAAAGTGGAGAAAACGTCGCTGTTAAAATTCAAAGGCCCGGTTTAAGAGAACAAATTACTTTAGATTTATACATAGTAAGAAATATCGCTATATGGTTTAAAAATAATATCGGAATTATAAGGAGCGATCTAGTCGCATTAATTGATGAGCTAGGAAAAAGAATTTTTGAAGAAATGGATTATATTAATGAAGCTAGTAATGCTGAAAAATTCAAAACACTTCACAGCGAAAATCATAAAATTGCAGTTCCAAAAATTTACAGGAAAGCAACAAGCAGAAGAGTACTTACAATGGAATGGATAGATGGTATAAAGTTAACAAATATAGAGGCTGTAAAAAAATTAGGAATTGACCCTAATGAAATGATAGAAATTGGTGTTAGTTGTAGTCTTCAACAATTAATTGAGCACGGTTTTTTTCACGCTGACCCTCATCCGGGTAACATTTTAGCAATGGAAGATGGACGCTTATGTTATTTAGATTTTGGTATGATGAGTGATATTAAACAAGAATCTAGAGTTGGATTAATTAGAGCAGTTGTTCACCTTGTAAATAAAAGATTTGATAAACTTTCTTATGATTTTGTTCAGTTAGGATTTCTGTCTGAAGAAGTTGATTTAAAACCAATTGCTCCTGCTTTTGAAAGTGTTTTTACAAGCGCTTTAGAAATAGGAGTGAATAAAATGGATTTCAAAGCAGTAACAGATGATATGTCTAGAATTATGTATAAATTTCCTTTTAGATTACCACCTTATTACGCACTAATTATTAGATCATTAATTACTTTAGAGGGGATAGCGCTAAGTGTAGATCCTAATTTTAAAATACTAGGAGCGGCATATCCTTATTTCGCTAGAAGATTAATGGAAGACGAAAATCCAGAACTAAGAAATAGTTTAAAAGAAATGCTTTTCGATGAAAATAATCTTAAATTAGAAAGATTAGATGAACTTTTATCAAGTGCTACTAAAGAAAAAAAACTAGATAGTGAAAAAATATTAGATCAAACAATTAACTTTTTATATTCAAAAAAAGGTATTATTCTTAGAAATGAAATAGTAAATATATTAGCATCAAAATTAGATTTTATTGGATGGAAGACAGTAATAAAATTAAATGATAAACTTCCTTCAAAAATGCGTTCGAAAACAATAGAAAAATCATCAAAAATAAATAATAAACAAAATTTTAACATGTCTTCAATAAATAAAATGTTTGCCAAATCAAAAACCAAACCAGGATTTAAAAGAAAAATATTACTTAAAAAATTACCAAAAATTCTCATAACTAAAGATACTTATAAAATGGGATTAGGTTTAATAACAAAAACTTCTGAGAAAGGAATAATAAGATTAGTAAAAGTTGCAGCAGGCGTAGCACAATAAATGAATTTAAAATATCACTACATTGCACTATCAATATTATTTTTTATTCCAAGTGCCAAAGGAGCAGAAAATATTTTTCTTTATAAAGGTACATTTAATAGAACAATACAAATAATAGAATTAAATAAATTTAACAGAACAAAGAAACCTAGTAAAAAATTAAAGAATTTAATGAAAATTACAAACCAGAAAGAAAAAGAACTACTCAAGATTTTATCTTTTGAAATAGAAGTTCCACTAAAGACAAGCAGCAAATTAATGAATAGTAAAATAGGTGAGGTTTTTTTAGGCAGGTTATCTAAAATTATTTATCCTAATAAAATATCAGATATAAAACTAAGTACAAAAGCAATAAGGTCAGGCATTTTATTAAGTTCTTATAATAACAATCAAAAAATTAATCTTATAGATTTTTTTAAAGCTTATCCAAATAAAGATGTTGCTATTGATCTAAATGCATTAACTAAAGCCCTCAACAAAGTAGATTCATTAAAAGAGTTAATTGAATTCTATGCTAATTCACCTCTTAAAAAGCTTAAAGATGGAAGGTCTAGCATATAGATTGTTTAAAATTGCTCAGAGAAGAATTGGCATTTTCTAAAAAAATAAAACAGCTTTTCACTTCGATCCCAAAAAAAAATAATTGGGATGGACTAATAGAGGCATATAAACCCTGGTTACCCATAACAAAAAAAACACCGATCATTACTTTAAAAGAAGGTGCTACGCCACTTATAGAAGTAAAATCAATTTCTAATCGAATTGGAAAAGGAGTAAAAGTATATATCAAATATGACGGTCTAAATCCAACAGGATCATTTAAAGATAGAGGAATGACTATGGCAATCAGTAAAGCAAAAGAAGCTGGTTGTGAAGCTGTAATTTGCGCAAGCACAGGTAATACTTCCGCATCAGCAGCCGCATATGCAAGTAAAGGAGGTATGAAAGCTTTTGTTATTATTCCAGATGGATACGTAGCTCAAGGCAAACTAGCGCAAGCTTTAGTTTATGGAGCAGAGGTATTAGCAATTAAAGGCAATTTTGATAAAGCATTAGATATTGTTCGAGAATTATCTGATAAATACCCAATTACATTAGTTAATTCTGTAAATCCATACAGATTGCAAGGACAAAAAACAGCAGCATTTGAAATCATAGAAAATCTTGGCAATGCACCTGATTGGTTATGTATTCCGATGGGAAATGCGGGAAATATAAGTGCGTACTGGATGGGATTTCAAGAATTTTTTTACGCTAACAAAGCTAAGAAACTTCCAAGAATGATGGGTTTTCAAGCAAGTGGTTCCGCACCTTTAGTTGAAGGTAAAGTTGTTAGCAATCCAGAAACAATTGCTACTGCAATAAGAATTGGAAACCCTGTTAATAAAGAAAAAGCTCTTTTAGCAAGGGAATCAAGCAATGGTCGATTCTCATCTGTAACAGATGCGGAAATAATTGATGCATATAAGATTCTTGGAAAAGAAGAAGGAATTTTTTGTGAACCAGCTAGTGCAGCATCAGTTGCAGGTTTATTGAAAATCAGAAATGACGTACCAAAAAACTCAACTATTGTTTGTGTATTAACTGGAAATGGTCTAAAGGACCCTGATTGTGCAATTAAAAACAATGATTCAATTTTTCATACTGGTGTAGAAGCAGAAATGAATTCGATTGCAAAAAAGATGGGGTTTTAAAGACATATAAATATCCAAATAAAAAACTGTCTGTTGATTTAGCCTAATTTTGATCATTTATATTGTGGAAAAAACATGAAAAAGGATTAGATATATTTTCAATCTTTTTCCACAGATAATCTAAAAGGGGGATAAGTGTATTTTTATCCACGTAAAAATACTTTTCTCCACAGCCTAAAAATCAAAAATATCTTTTGATATCAATGTTTTTTTGAATAACCACAAAATCCACAAGACCTACTACTACTAATTCATTTTCATATAAAGAATAAAAAAAGATAATAGAAGTAAAAAGTTTTTGTTTTTTTTAACGGTATTGCTTTTTTTAAATAGCTATGAAATTCTTATATCAATGGATTTTTTGAAATAACAGAATGAAGTTAAGTTGCTCACAAGCTGATTTGAATACTGCTCTTCAGTTAGTTAGTAGAGCCGTTTCAAATCGACCGACACACCCTGTCTTAGCAAATGTTTTATTAGCAGCTGATGAAGTTACAGGGAAGCTTCGCTTAACTGGCTTTGATTTAAGTTTAGGAATTCAAACGTCAATATCTGCTTCAATAGAAAACAGTGGAGCAATTACTTTACCTGCTAAATTATTTGGGGAAATTATTTCTAAATTATCAAATGATTCTCCATTAGTTTTAACTTCTGATGAAATTAGTCAGCAAGTCCAATTAACAAGTAAAAGTGGTACATATCAGGTAAGAGGAATGCTCGCTGATGATTTTCCTGATTTACCTTTAGTAGAAAGTGGAACTTCACTTAAATTAAATCCTTTATTATTATCTAATGCAATTAAATCTACTTTATTTGCAAGTAGTACTGATGATGCTAAACAATTACTTACAGGTGTTAATCTCACTTTTGATGGCTATGGTATTGAATCAGCAGCTACAGATGGTCATCGGTTAGCTGTTTTAAATTTAAATAATATTTTATCAGAACCAAAAAATATAAATAATTCTCTAGATATCGATAAATTTTCTATTACATTACCCTCAAAATCTTTAAGAGAAGTTGAAAAGTTTTTAAGTTCTTGTGATATTAGTAAACCTATTGAATTTTTTATAGATAATGGTCAAGTTGTTTTTATATCTCTTGATGAAATTATAACTATTAGGGCTTTAGAAGGTACTTATCCTAACTATTCTCAATTATTGCCAGAAACTTTTTCCAATGTCTTAGAATTTGATAGAAAAGAATTTATTGCTTCGTTAGAAAGAATTGCTGTTTTAGCAGATCAACATAATAATGTTATTAAAATAACTACTGATAGCTCTGCTAAATTAATTAAAATTAGTACTGATGCTCAAGATATAGGAACTGGGTTTGAGTCTTTGCCAGTTTCTTTTAAAGGTGAATCATTTCAAATAGCATTTAATGTTAGATATTTATTAGATGGACTTAAAGTTTTAGACTCAAATCTTATAAAGTTAAGTTGTAATGCACCTACAACACCTGCAGTTTTTTCACCTATTAATAGTGATATTAATTTTACTTATTTAGTTATGCCAATACAAATACGAAATTAATTTTGGCTATTCAAACTAAAATATTATTAAGTGATTTATTAAAACACAATGTTCGCTGTGACAATGGAATTGATCATGGGCCTATTTTTAAGCCATGGATGCATCCACCTGTGCATCGAATACTGGGATTAATTAGTCGTCCTTCTAATTTGAGATTACAAAGAGAGGTTTGGAGACTAGATCAAGTAAAAGGAATAAATGATCATGAAGTATTCGTAAAAGGATCTAGTTCAATTTCTGATGATCAAACCTTAGAACGATTTCCTACTTTAATGAACGCTAATGTTTTTAGTAGAAGTGGGCAAAAATTAGGTTTAATAGCTGATTTTCTTTTTGAACTAAAAAGTGGAAAAATACAATACTATTTAGTAAGTCGATCAAATCCACTCATACCAGGAATAAGTCGTTGGCGTTTATCTATATCTCAAATTATTGATAAACAACCCGGTTCTATCTCATGCGATATTGACACATTTGAAGATTTACCTATACAAAAAGCAAGTTTAAAAGAAGAATTTCTCATTAAAAGTAGAAAATGGAAAAATCAGTTTCAAGATTTGACTTATAACGCTTCTGATAGACTTGAGGGATGGATTGATGATCAGATTAGTGAGAACATTAACGAATCTATGAAAGATTCTTATAAAACACAAAATGATTTTGACTCATATGATGACTGGATAGATAATCTAGATATAGATAGTTCAGAAGAATTTCATACAATGAATAAACAACAAAGAAAAAACGGTTTAACTAATGAAACAGATCTTGATCCTTGGATTTAATTAATGACATTTTTTTCAGAGAAGAATGATTTTCAACAATTAATCAATTCATCAAATTTTTTTGTTGAATATGACGTCTTATCTTCTTTAAGAGAAGAGGGATTAAAACAATCAGATTATGTAGAAATTTGTAGAAGACTTAAGCGACCACCAAATAGAAATGAATTAGGAATGTTTGGTGTCATGTGGTCTGAGCATTGTTGTTATCGAAATTCTCGTCCTTTACTAAAAAACTTTCCCACAACAGGTCCTCGAATACTCGTAGGTCCAGGAGAAAATGCAGGAGTTGTAGATATCGGTTGTGGCCAAAAATTAGTTTTTAAAATTGAAAGTCATAATCATCCATCTGCTGTAGAGCCTTTTCAAGGAGCAGCAACTGGCGTAGGTGGGATTCTGAGGGATATTTTTACTATGGGAGCAAGACCAATAGCTTTACTAAATGCTTTAAGATTTGGGCCTTTAGAAGAAGAAAAAAATATCAGTTTAATAGAAGGTGTTGTCGCAGGAATTTCGCATTATGGGAATTGTGTAGGTGTTCCCACTGTTGGAGGAGAAGTTGGATTTGATAGTAGTTATTCAGGTAATCCTTTAGTTAATGCAATGGCATTAGGTTTGATGGAAACAAGTGAAATAGTTTGCTCAGGAGCTAGCGGAATAGATTTTCCAGTCCTTTATGTAGGAAATACAACTGGTAGAGATGGCATGGGAGGCGCAAGTTTTGCTAGTTCCGAACTTTCAAAAACTTCTATAGATGATCGACCTGCTGTACAAGTGGGTGATCCTTTTCTTGAAAAAGGATTGATAGAAGCTTGTTTAGAGGCTTTTAAAACAGGATATGTAATTGCTGCTCAGGATATGGGTGCTGCAGGTCTGACTTGTAGTTGTTCTGAAATGGCTTCAAAAGGTGAAGTTGGAATTGAATTGAACCTTGATCTTGTTCCAGCGAGAGAAAAGGGAATGACTGCATATGAATTCTTGTTATCTGAATCACAAGAACGAATGTTATTTGTTATTAAACCTGGATCGGAAAAAGAATTGAGACAATTATTTATGAGGTGGGGATTATATGTTGAAGTAGTTGGAAAAGTTTTAAAAGAAAAAGTAGTAAGAGTCTTACATAAAGGAGAAACTGTAGCAGATTTACCAGCAACTGCACTTGCTGATGATACACCTATAGAGCAACATTTATTAATCAATTCAACACCTGACTACTTAAAAGATCATTGGAAATGGACTGAAGAATTATTACCTAAAAATTTAAACGATGGAATTATTAGTATAAATGATAATTTATTTACTAGTTGGAATAATGTTCTATTAAATTTATTAAGTAATCCTTCAATAGCTTCAAAAAATTGGATATATAATCAATACGATTATCAAGTTCAATCTAATACAGTTGTTGGTCCTGGAGAGGCTGATGCAGCTGTTATTCGAATTCGCCCTCAAAATGAATTTAAAATCAAATCAAATCAAATTAGAGGAATAGCATCTGTAGTTGATTGTAATGATAGATGGGTATATTTAGATCCCGAACGTGGAAGTATGTCTGCTGTTGCAGAAGCGGCTAGAAATTTAAGTTGTGTGGGAGCTGAACCTATAGCGATTACTAATAATTTAAATTTTTCTTCCCCTGAAAAGCCAGTAGGTTTTTGGCAATTATCGATGTCTTGTGAGGGTATAACTAATGCTTGTAAAGTATTAAATACGCCTGTTACAGGAGGAAATGTATCTTTGTATAATGATACAAAAAGATCTAATAATACTGTTATACCAATACATCCAACTCCTGTAATTGGTATGGTTGGATTAGTTGAAGATATTAATCAAGTTTGTAAAAAATCCTGGCTTAAAGGAGGAGATCAAATATGGATGTTAGGATTACCGTTAGAAAGTGATAATAATAAAGATAGCAGAATTTCATTATCTGCTTCATCTTTTTTAGAGTATATACATGGTTTGAAAACAGGAAGACCGCCAAAAATAGATTTATATTTAGAGAAACAAGTTCATTTTTTTCTAAGAAATATAATTAAAAAAAGTATTATTAATTCAGCTCATGATTTAGGTGATGGAGGATTAGCAGTAGCTTTGGCTGAATGTTGTATTTCTTCTGGCCTTGGTGCCAATATTGTAATTCCTTTAAGCGAAGCAAGGTTAGATCGTCTGCTTTTTGCTGAAGGTGGTGGAAGAGTTTTAGTTAGTTGTTCAGATGACCAAAGCTCAGAACTCAAAGAATATTATAAAAAAATATCTCTTGAGCAGTCTAATAGTTTTTCAATATCTTATTTAGGTACTGTAAATGATAAAAATAAATTATCAGTATATCAAGCTAATAACTTGATTATAGATCTTGATATCCTTGATTTAAAAGATAAATATAATAATACTATTTTAAAAAAAATAACTAAATAAAATCTTTTATGAATTATAATTTTAATTAAATGTATTTTACTTAACCAAGGAATATAATTATGTGTGGAATTGTAGGGGTTGTTTCAACAGATCAATGTAATCAACAAATCTACGATAGTTTGTTACTTCTACAGCATAGAGGTCAAGACTCTACTGGTATAGCAACAATGGATGGAAGTGTTTTTCATATCAATAAATCTAAAGGTCAAGTAAGAGAAGCTTATAGAACCAGAGATATGCGAGGTTTGATTGGAAAGGTTGGGTTAGGACATGTCCGATATGCCACTAAAGGGGCCGCTCATAGAGAAGAGGAGGCGCAACCTTTTTATGTAAATGCTCCTTATGGAATAATTCTTGTTCATAATGGAAATCTAACTAATACAAGAGAGTTAGAAAAAGAACTTTTTAAAATTGATAGAAGGCATACAAATACTTCAAGTGATACTGAAATGTTGCTAAATGTTTTAGCAACAGAATTAAATAGTGCGATAAAAGGAAAAGAAATAAATCCAGATGATCTTTTTAAAGCAGTAAGCACACTTCATGCAAGAGTTGAGGGATCTTATGCTTCTATTGCTTTAATTGCTGGTCATGGCCTTTTAGCTTTTAGAGATCCTTTTGGAATAAGACCTTTGGTGATTGGTAAAAGGTTAAAAGAAAATAATACACCTGAGTGGGTAATAGCTAGCGAATCGCTAGTTATTGAAAATAATGATTATCAAATCGTTAGAGATGTTGAACCTGGTGAGGCTATTTTTATTACCTCTGATGGTGAATTTTTTTCTAAACAATGCTCAAATAAGCCTCAATTATTCCCCTGTTCATTTGAATATGTTTATTTAGCGAGGCCTGATTCAATAATGAATGGTATTTCTGTATATGAGTCAAGATTAAGAATGGGAGATTTACTCGCAGAAACCATAAAAAATCAAATTTCTTCCGGAGATGTAGATGTAGTAATGCCAATACCTGATTCTTCTAGACCTGCTGCAATGCAAGTGGCAAGACAGTTAGGAATTGAATATAGGGAAGGCTTTTTTAAGAATCGTTATGTTGGTAGAACATTTATAATGCCAGGTCAATCTTTAAGAAAACGTTCCGTTCGTCAGAAGTTAAATGCTATGAGTACTGAATTCAAAAATAAAAATGTGTTAATTGTTGATGATTCAGTAGTTAGAGGTACAACATCTCAGCAAATAGTTCAAATGGCAAGAAGTGCTGGTGCTAATAAAGTTACTTTTACATCTGCTGCTCCTCCAATTAGATATCCACATGTTTATGGAATTAATATGCCAAGTAGAAATGAATTAATTGCCTATAATAGAAATATTAATGAAATAGAAGATAACTTATTTATTGATAAAATGATTTATCAAGAAGTAGAGGATCTTACTAAAGCTATTACAAAAGATTCTCATATTAATGAATTAGATCTATCCTGCTTTACAGGGAAATATGTTACTGGAACAGTTACAGATGAATATTTAGATTGGGTTGAAAAAACCTCTTTATCTTAATCTTTTTCTGATATTATCATTGAAAAAGTAGATGTAATGAATTCATTATCATTTAATTCTATATTTAATTTTTTCTCTTTTTTGTATATATTTTTATCAATTTGATCTGTTTCTAGTTTTTCATATCTATCTTTATTAGTTTTTATATAAACGTATTTATTATTTATAAAACAGTTAATTACTCTATCTTTTGATTTTTTATTGTCTTTCAAATGTATTCCCATTGTGCCTAATCCACCTTTTTTAGATATCTGTATTTCTTGTGTACTATGCTTTATAAAAGAACCTTTATTAGTTAGTAAAACTAAGTCTTTAATTTGATTTTCTTTAATACTCAAAGCTTCGATTATATTTTCGCCAGGGAATAATTTCATTATGCTATTGCCCTGAGCTAACTTCCCCATAGATGGAAAGTCCTTTTCTGTTATTTTGACTTTAATAATTCTGCCTATATCACTTACTATATATAGATAGCTGTTCTCTTGACAAAGAAGACATGACTTAAGTTTAATATTCTCTTTTAGTTTTAAAATTGTTGTAGATCTATTAGAAATATCGGTGATTTCATTGATTGAAATTCTTTTGAATTTTCCATCACTACTTAACAATCCTAAACTAATATCTTTTATTTCTGGTAACGGAATAAGATTAATTATTTCATCATTTTCAAACCCTGCAGGTAAAAATCTTTCAATTGGACCTGGTTTCTGTCCTGCAAATTCCCATTTAAGAAGACCTATTTTACCTAATTGGCTCACAGCTAAAATTTTTGGTTCATTTTTAATAGGCCATATTAATTTTGCAGGAAGAATATTTTGTCTTTTATGGTTATTTTCTTTTATTTTTAATTTTTTTATTGTTATTGATGGGATTATTTTTATTTCATTATTTGATTGAATAATAATTTCAGAATCGGTGGATAATTGTTTTAGAGCATTGATTCTTTGAAGTTCTTTATTTGGTCTTTGATTTGCCATTCTTTCTGCAATTATTGCATCACCCCCTTCAATTAACTTTGTCTTTCGATTACTACCAAATTTTTTTTTCAGTTCTTTAAGCTCTTTAATCATTACAGTCATTAACTTTTCCCTATTGTTAATTATTGACTCGAGAGCATATCTCTTATCTTTTAAATCTTTTATTTCATTTTTTAATGAATCCTTTTCAAGACTTGTAATTTTTTTTAAAGGCATACCTAAAATCCCATCGGCTTGTCTTTCATTTATTTTTAAGTTATTAACTAAATTAATTTTAGCTTCGGCTGTATCTTTAGACTTTTCAATTAAATTAATTATTTGTTTAAGATTATTGATAGCTTGGATTAGAGCTTCAACTATTTCCTGTCTATTTTTAATATTTTTAAGTAAATAATTGCTTCTGAGTAAGATAGTATTTTCTCTAAATTCTAAGAAATTATCTAATAACTTTCTTAATGTAAGTTGCACTGGCTGACCATTGACCAATGCAAGTAAAATTGCACCAAAATTGCTTTGCAGGGACGTCTTTTGATATAAAAACTCCAAAATTTCTTTAGGATCGGAATCTCTTTTTATTTCTACAAGAATGCGCATTCCATCGCGATCACTTTCGTCCCTTATATCTGCTATTCCAGAAACTTTGCCATTATTTACTAGATCAGCTAATTTTTCAATCCACCCAGCTTTGTTCAATTGATATGGTAATTCAGTAATAATAATCCCACTTCTTTTGTGCTTCCCTTTTCCTGGATTGATTTCCTCAATATGAGCTATTCCTCTCATAGTTATACTTCCCCTTCCTTTTGTGTAAGTTTCTTTTATTCCATGACTTATTAATATTTCTCCGCCCGTTGGAAAGTCTGGTCCAGGGATGAGTTCTAATAATTTTTCTTCGCTTAAGGAGGGCTTTTTTATAATTGCTATTAGAGCTTCTACTATTTCGTTCAGATTATGTGGAGGAATACTAGTTGCCATTCCAACAGCAATTCCAGCACTTCCATTTAAAAGCAGGAAAGGTAATTGAGCTGGTAATACATCTGGTTCTTGTTGCGACCCGTCAAAATTTGGAGAGAAATCAACAGTTTCTTGATCTATTTCACTTAAAATTGCATCGTTAGATATAGGGGCTAGTCGTGTTTCTGTATATCTCATTGCTGCTGGTGGATCGTCATCAATCGATCCAAAGTTTCCATGACCATCAAGAATTGGGTATCTTGAACTAAAAATTTGTACTTGTCTTACAAGTGCATCGTAAACTGCTTGATCTCCATGCGGATGATATTTACCTAGAACATCTCCTACAACACGGGCACATTTTCTATAAGGTCTATCAGGAGTCAGACCTAATTCGTGCATTGCAAAAAGAATTCTTCTTTGCACTGGCTTGAGTCCATCTCTCGCGTCTGGCAATGCTCTTCCTACGATTACGCTCATTGCGTATTCGAGATAAGAACGCTGCATTTCTTGATGCAACGATATTGGTTTCAGGCGTTCCTTGGCCATCTATGATTTTGTAAGAGGCCTAAATTTCTTTATTTAGGCTACTAACTAATCTGTTAAAAACCAATTTTTTGTTAAACATTAATTCATTAACTTTTTTCTTTGGCTTTGTTAACTGCTTTTTTCATTTCTTGTGTTTTAAATAAAAGTTGTGCTGATTTTTGTAATTTCTTCCCCCATAATTGCTCTGCTTGATATTCTTTAGAAACATATTTTGGATTAGATTCTAAAGCCTTTTTTGCTAAATTCAATGATTCAAGCGAGTTATTGTCTGAAGAAAATAATGCTATTGCCAAAGCTAACATTGGCTCTGCATTATTGCTAATTTTTAGTGCTGATTTAAATTTTAATATAGCCTCTTTTGAATTATTTAATTCATATAAAACAAGACCCTCATTGTTAATTGATTGCCAAAAATTTGAATTAATTCTTGAAGATATTTTAAATGCAATTAGTGCTGATTGATAATTATTTAACATTATTTCAGCATTACCTAGCTGGAAATAACCTCTCTCATTATTTTTATTAATTGATAAGCCTTCTTCTATAAAAAACTTTGCTTTTTGTGGCTTATTCAAGTCCATATATATAGAAGCTTTTCTAAAATATATACTTTGTTCTTTTGGCTTTAATTTTATTGCTTTATTTAATGATGATAATGCTTCATACTTTCTATTTGCTCTAAATTGAGCTTCTGAAAGACTTGTCCAAAGGTCTTTTTCTGTAGGATTTAATTTAACTGCTAGTTTTAAAAGTTTAATTGCTTCATTATTTTGTCCAAATTGAATTAGTTGTATAGCTGTCTTTCCAATTTGTATAGATGTAGATTCTAATTCATGTTGATTGGGCTCGTTAATTCTAGGAAAAAATGCAATCGATGATTTAATTAAAACAAAAGATTCAATTAGGCTTATAAAAAGCAAAAATTGAAATATTTTTGAAATTTCTTTCTTCATTTTAATGGATTACTGGATATTGAATTTATATTTCTACGCCACATCCATGGCTTTATTCGTTTTAATGCTGACTTATTTAAATTTTCTCTCCATTTTTCATCACTCCATGATAAAGCATCTTTTTTAGTTATGTTTAGTATCCAATCAGATGGCTGAAGCTCTGGTTCAGATGTACTTGGAATATTTTTTTTGTTCCATGGACATACGTCTTGGCAGATATCACAACCTGCAATCCAATTACCCATTCTATTAATAATATTTTTTGGTAATTCTTGATCTCTGTTTTCTAAGGTGTGATAAGCCAAACATTTGTTTGAGTTCACGATAAATGGTTCTTCTATTGCTTGTGTTGGGCATGCTTCAATACATTTTTCACATTCACCACATATAGCTTTTGAAGGTTCGTCAGCTTCCAAAGGCTCAGTAGACAATAGATGACCTAAAAACATCCACGAACCAATTTTAGAATTAATGATGTTGCTATGTTTTCCAATCCATCCAATTCCAGCCTCTTCGGCCCAAGCTTTATCTAAAAATGCACTTGTGTCGACACATATTTTCCATTTAGATTTGGGTCTTTCTTCTTCTAAAAATTCAGCAATTCTTTTCAATTTTTTTTCAATAACTTTGTGATAATCCTGTCCCCATCCATATCTGGCAATTGAAATCTCTTTAGGCGCTCTATCAGTATCTACATGGTAATTAAGTCCAACGGCAAGAACACTTTGGACGCCTTGAAGCATGCTATTTATCTTTTTTCTTTTTGGATTTTTCATCCATTCCATTTTTGCTTGATGGCCAGCTTCCAGCCATCTTTCTAGCGAAGCGGTTCGAAGTTTGATTCTTGAAGATCCTGGAACTTTTGCAATTCCTACAGCATCAAAGCCTTCCTCAAAAGCTTTTTCTTTAATCTTTTTTGTTAGATCAATAGATTTTTGCAGGTTCACAAGCAGCTTTTGATGAATGATTGTTTTACCTTTAATTAAAAGGTTTTTCGGTTAATTGCGACTTGATTTGGGACTTCAAATGCTTTCTTTTAATGTTTTATTTCTATTAATAGCTTAAATTATTTAATTAATGCACTTAATTTGGTTAGATTGTAGATATGTACATTTTTCGGACTCTCTTTATTTGGTGCAGTCCTCTCCCAAGGAAGACCTGACTCTTGGCTCAAGGCTTCAGCAGGATCTTAAGAATGACCTCATAGCTGGTCTGTTGGTGGTTATTCCTCTTGCCACCACTATTTGGTTGTCTACAATTGTCAGCCGCTTCGTTCTGGCAATATTAACTTCAATACCAAAACAATTAAATCCTTTTATTACTCTTAATCCTTTATTGCAAGATCTAATTAATCTTGCGTTGGGTTTAACGGTTCCACTTCTAGGTATTTTATTGATTGGTCTTATGGCCAGAAACTTTGTGGGTAGATGGTTGCTTGAGTTTGGGGAAGGAACTCTTTCACGTATACCTCTTGCGGGATCAGTTTATAAAACCCTTAAACAACTGTTAGAAACTTTCCTGAGAGATAATTCAACTAGATTTCGCCGAGTTGTTTTAGTTGAATATCCTCGTGAAGGTTTATTCAGTGTAGGATTCGTTACTGGTGTTGTTGGACCATCTCTTCAAACTGAGCCTAACCAACCGTTGTTAAGCGTTTTTATACCTACAGCACCAAATCCCACAACGGGTTGGTACACATTGGTGCCAGAAGAATCTGTTAAAGATTTAGATATATCTGTTGAAGATGCATTTAGAACAATTATTTCAGCTGGAATTGTAAATCCTGATGATAGAACTAACTCTACAAATACTTCTTTTTCTAGTTTATTTTCTCAGTTAAGAGCATCCTCTTCATAAAGCATTTTTGAGTTATAATTATGCAATTAAAAACAATTTCTAGAGAATTAGCTCTCTTACTTTTAGGTCAAATTAATAAAAAAGATATTAATAAAGTTAATATTGAAAGTTTACTTAGTAAAGCTCTTGAATCTTTGACTCAACATTGGCGAGAACAATTAGATTTATGTGCATCAAAATTAGAAAAAGCTAATCAGGAATTATTAGATAGTGAATTACAAGAAGATGCTGGATTATTAAAAAAATCTCGTAATCATTTGAAAAGTTGTTTAATTAACTCAGAGAATATACTTAATTGCTTATCTGAAAGCATCGAATTACCAAGACTGCTAGCGCTAGTTGATCAAAAGGAAGTACGAGAGTTAGCCTTAAAACGTGTTGATTTAGTGATTGATAAACAAGATGAGATTGATAATAAACTTGATAGCGTTATGGAAGGTTGGCGTTTAAATAGATTACCTAGAATTGATAGAGATATTTTGCGATTGGCAGTAGTAGATTTGATAGATTTTAATACTCCTCTTGCTGTTACTTGTAATGAAGCGGTAAAACTGGCTAATAGTTATAGTGATGAGCAAGGTCGCAGAATGATTAATGGAGTTTTAAGGAAACTTCAAAATTCAACTTTAATACTAAATTAAAATGAAGGACGCTTTTTCACAGGATGAGAAAAATTCTCCTAATACGA
>QCHI01000022.1 GCA_003279655.1 Prochlorococcus sp. AG-402-A21
GGGTTTTTTGTAATTATGGAGTAATTTTGAAAAATCTTGGCAAATTAGAAGAAGCAAAGTTATCACAACTTAAATCAATAGAAATAAAACCCGATTTCGCTGATGCACATTCTAATCTAGGAATGACATTTAATAAGCTGGGAAATCAACAAGAAGCAGAATTATCACTTCGAAAAGCTATTGAACTTAATCCTAATTTTGCAGATTCACATTATAACCTGGGGATTATATTGAAAGATCTTGGTAAATTACAAGAAGCAGAATTATCATTTCGAAAAGCTACTGAACTTAATCCTGATTTTGCTGAATCATATTCTAATCTCGGCAATATATTGAGAGATCTTGATAAATTAAAAGAAGCAGAATTATCCTATCTAAAAGCGATTGAACTCAAGCCTGATTTAGCAACTGCACATTCTAATCTGGGAAATATTTTAAAAGACCTAGGCAAATCAAAAGAGGCAGAAATATCATTGCGTACTGCAATAAAACTTAAACCTGATTACGCAAACGCTTATTGTAATCTCGGCAATATATTGAGAGATCTTGGCAAATTAAAAGAAGCAGAATTATCAATCCACAAAGCAATTGAAATTATTCCTGATCATGCAGAAGCCCATTACAATCTGGGAATGATATTGAATGATCTTGGCAAATTAAAAGACGCAGAATTATCGATTCGCAAAGCCATTGAAATTAAACCTGATTACGCAGAGGCGCATTCCAATTTGGGAACCATATTGAAAGAGTTTGGTAAATACAATGATGCTATAAATTGCTTTAAAAAAGCTATAAAGTTAAATAAAAAATTGTCAGTCGCAATTTCAGGTTTAATTGAATGTAAAGGAATTATCTGTGATTGGAGTGATCAAGAGTTACAAACTAAGTGGCTAGAAAATCTTGGAATTGAAGGATCTTCTGTACCTTCATTTGGTTTACTTCATTATGAAGATAACCCCTTAAAGAATTTAAAAAGATCACAAAATCATTACAAAGAGAGATACTACCAACAAGAAAATCTAATACCTTTATCAAATAATAAAAAAATACATATAGGCTATTTCTCTGCTGATTTTAAAAATCATCCTGTCATGCATCTTCTTGCTTCGATACTAGAATTGCATGATAAATCAAAGTTTAAAGTATTTTTATACTCATTTGTACAAAAAGAAGATGAATATACTGAAAGAGCACGAAAGTCTGGATGTGTTTTTAGAGATATAAAAAATTTAAATCATAAAGAGTCAATTGAATTAGCTAGGCATGATCAAATTGATATTGCTGTAGATCTAATGGGTTATACAAAAAACCATAGAATCTCATTATTTTCATCTAGAATAGCACCCATACAAATAAATTATTTAGGCTACCCTGGTTCTCTTGGAGTAGATACTATTGATTACATAATAGGAGATAGTATTGTTATACCTAAAGGACATGAAAAGTATTACACTGAGAAAGTAATACGAATGCCAAATTGTTATCTATGTACTGACGATAAAATGAAGATCAGTAAAGAAATATTTTCACGTAAAGATTTCAATTTGCCTGAAAAAGGATTTATTTTTACCTGTTTTAATGGTCTAAAAAAAATAACCCCTAGTGAATTTGATATTTGGATGAGTTTACTTTCAAAAACAAAAGGAAGTGTCCTTTGGTTGAAGGGATTAAACAGATTGGCAATCAATAATTTACGCCTAGAGGCTGAGAAAAGAAATATAGATAAAAATAGATTAATATTTGCAGATAATCTACCATTAGATAAACACCTAGCAAGACATTCTATAGCTAGTCTAGGTCTTGATACCTTCGCGTTTAACGGTTGTACAACTTCAACTTTTGGGTTATGGGCAGGTATGCCAATTCTAACAAAAATAGGAGAAAGTTTTGCTGCAAGATTCACTGCTAGTCTTCTTAATTCGATGGGAGTTAATGAACTAATTACCCATAGTAAAGATGAGTATGAGGAGGTTGCATTAAGGCTAGCAAATGATCCTAATGAACTATTAGAATTAAAATATAAAATAAAACAATCAATAAATACATCACCTCTTTTTAATTCAGAGTTATTTACAAGAGATTTAGAAACTAAATATATTGAATTAGTAAATAGGAATAGTTTATGAATTGATACCAGATTGATTACTAGATCTCCCTAACTCCATGGTTATATGAGGAATCTACAGCTAAACCAGCAAGTGAAATTATTTGTCTAGCGCAGGCAGCAACGCCACTTGATTGGTTATTAATAAGTCTTTTTTTCATCCCTTGTTCATGATTCCCGAGTAGTTTTGTCACCATTTTTGGTTCTTTTTTATGGGCTTAAGTATAAAGATATATCTATCTATATCAGCTTATTCAATACTGATTAGAAGGTTCTATATCTAGGGGTGTCTTGTATGCGCTCAATTATGCGCGCTTTACGTTATGCAAGGTACTTATGAAGAGTTAGTTTTGAATCTATAACTAAAAGAATCAGGAATTTCTGACCTGCATGGCATGCAGGGGTTCAGCGGTTCGAGTCCGCTTGGCTCTATGAGATTTTCTCAGTAAAGACAATAGATTTGGTTCATTCCATGGCGCAGAGTGAATAATACTATTCTTTTTAGATTTGCAACTGTGGTGATAATTTTGCTTTGGTATCGGCTTTCCCAGTCATAAGGAAGGAAGACTTCTGACCTGATTTCAAGTGAGTTATTCTGCTAATTCTTACTTTTTATTGAATTGCTTTTAATACAAGCTATAAGTTCTCCTATATTTTGACATGATGAATACTCTTCAAAAGTTAGTCCAGGTGAGAATTGTTGTTCAATCAAAAGAAATATTAGTGTGTTGTTCATACTATCCCACTCGACAATATTATAGGGTTTAGTTTCCAAAGTTAGTTGTGAAATATCAATTCTTAGTTCCTCAGCTATGGTTTTAATTATTTTTAGATCTAATGAATTATTCATTTTAAATAATGTGAGTAACTTCTAATTTAACTGCTTTATCCAAAAGTAACTTACCAGTAAATTTTTGGTTAAATTTTATTTTATCATATTCAAATTCTCGCAGGTATCTACGTAATATCTTTCCTGAAGGAGTTTTTGGAAGAGTTTTCACAAAAACAATTTCAGATATATTTAGATTTGTACCAATATCTTTAATTATTTTCTTTCTTATTTCAGGAAGCAAACGTTTCGTATAATCAAGTATTGTTAATTCATTTGAATTATTAATTATAGGTGAAACTATAAATAATAACAAAGTTGTAATTCCTAATTTATTTTTATGCTCAACTGCCGCACATTCAGTTATTGAATCTAGAGAAAGAATAGATGATTCAATCTCGCCAGATGTAAATCTCATACCTTTTATATTTACTACATCATCAGTTCTACCTTCTACAAATAATTTGGATTCAGAAATATAACCATAATCATTTAGATTAAAACAACCATTTTGGAAATAATTACTACTTGTTTTATCATAATCATTAGCATATAACCCTATCATCATTCCTGGTAAAGAACTTGTTAATTTTAGTCTTTTCTCATTAGATTCAATTGATAAATACCAAGGTAAATAACCTATCTCACCTGGCTTGATTCCTGGATTTGATTTATAATTTTTTGCACACAAAATACCACCTGTTTCAGTTTGGAAATAAGTATTTACTATTGGCAAATCAATTTTCGAGAACTGCGAACTAAACCAAGAGTCTATAGATGGTGCAAGCATTTCGCCCATAGTGCCTAATGATTTAATACTTTTAAAAACACGTTTTTTTCGGTTTAAATATGCTGCTTTTAAAAGTCTTACCGTTGTTACAGGTAAATAAAGGATTGATGGAAGACACTTTTCAATACAATCCTCTAGATATTTAGGATTTGATAGACAGGCTGGATCACTAATTAGAATTGATGTTGCACTATTAATTAATGGAGCATAAATACTATAAGTGTGACCATTAATCCATCCGGTTTCTGATCCACATAAAATGAGAGATTTTGAGTTAAGATTGAAGTAGTAACTAGCTGTATAAGCTGAAAACATAAGATAGCCAATAGATGAATGTGTAATTCCTTTTGGGAACCCTGTTGACCCTGAAGTAAATAAAGTAAAAAGAGGTTGGCTTGCTTTGTATATATTTGATTTACTTGCATCATTCTTTTCTTTTTGCTTTATTAACTCCCCATTTATATATATTTTTTTATTTTCTATTTCCAATTTAGAAATTGATATATTATTATGATTTTTTAAAATTTTGTTTGAACAATTTAATATAATATCTGGCTGAAATATTTCTAATCTTTTTTTAATTGATGTTTGTGATAAAACAGGTATTAAAACTGTATGGTGACAACCTAGATAAGCAGATGCAAGTACAGATATAAATGTTTCAGGACATGGAGAACCTATTATTGCTATTTTTTTTAGATTCTCAAAGTCAATTTCAAAAACTAATTTTTTAACAAGAATATCAATTTCCGAATATGTATAGATTTCTTTATTATTATTCAAATTTAAATATAAAATACAAGCTTTATTTTTATTTATTTTAAGATGTCTTTGTATTAGATTCTTATATACATTGATTTCATAACCCGGAAACCATTTATCAAATGTTTCATTGGCTTCGAAGATATTGTTGAAATCAGTATCTTGCTTTTTGACATCTAAATATTTTAGAAGTAGAGAATGCCATTTCTTTATATTTTCTACAGAGGGTGATCTCATTTGAGTTAAGAAGATAATTCCTAATAACTATTAGGATTGTATAGGTGATTCTCAAACAAAATAGAAAGACATTTAGGTGAAAGGTGAGTATCATCACACATATGCTTCTTGTTATTTACACCATCTTTGGTAGCAGTTAAATCATAAACATCTAAGAAATAAGAACCCCTAAATAAAACTTCTTGCTTTAAGAATGAATTGTATAATTTGATTATCTCAATTCTCTTTATATCTAAGTCATCAAGTAATCCTTTTCTTATTGTTGGGGCTGGAACACCAAAGTAATATTTTTCTGAGTAATTTGTAGAAAGTGCTTCATCCATGAAATCCAGATAACCTTTAATGGTCATTTCGCATACTGCTGAAATATCTTTATCTTCCTTTATTATGTAATTAATCATATTTCCATCTTTCTTACAATCTAATTCTCCAAAAGAAATAAAAATTTTATCGCTATAAGTATGATTTTTGATTTGTTGTTTTAGTGAATCTTTCCATTGATTATTTCCGTTCTTAGCAAAATACCATGCTTGGCCACCTGTTATTAGAACTGGTTGAATTTTTTTTAATTGTGAGGCTAAATATAGAGTTTGATGAGCAAAAGAAAGACAATGACTTTCTCCAATATGAGGTATTTTCTCTAAATCAATATTTTTATTATTCTTCTCAAGTAAAGGATATAGTGAAGTAATGAATAGAAAGAAAGATAGAAAATATTTTTTATTCTGTTCATTTTTAATATCATTAACTGCCCCTTTACTTATTAATACTTTGATTTTATTTATGTTAAATATGACTTGTGAAAAATCTTTTGTTAATAGATGGGTGATTGTGATTCGTAATAAAGCTAGTAACTTATCTCCCTGATTTATTGATCTTATTTTCAATGTCATTTTTGATAAAAGAAGCAACTCTTCTGATTTACCAAGATCGTTCAATATACTCCCTAGATTGGAATGTGCCTTTGCGTAATCAGGTTGGAGTTGAATTGCTTTGCGTGTGGATAATTCAGCTTCTTTTAACTTGCCAAAATCTCTCAAGATGGTTCCTAGATTTGAATAAGCATTTGCGAAATTAGGATTAATTTCTATCGCTTTGCGTGTAGATAATTCAGCTTCTTTTAATCTACCAAGATCTCTTAGGATGGATCCAAGATTAGAATGAGCATCTGCGAGATTAGGATTAATATCAATTGCTTTAATAGCAGATATTTCTGCGTCTTCAAATTGTCCTATGTCTCTCAAAATGCTTCCAAGGTTTAAATGTGCATTGGCATAATCAGGTTTGATTTCAATTGCTTTGCGGTATAACAATTCTGCATCTTTTAATTTACCAAAAGTTCTTAAAATAGATCCATAATTAGAATATACTCTGTGATCTATAAATCCTTTATCTATGAAATATTGATAATATTTTGCTGCTTCTTGAATATTTCCTTGTGAATGGGAATCAAATGCTTGCTGAATTATTTGATCTTTAGAAGGTTTAGTCTTGTTATTGTTTTTCTTTTTAGAATTATTCTGGTCTCCAAAACCTTTCATCTTTAAAACTTTCAGGTCCTCTCCTTTTTTCTATCATACTATCCTGTCCAAGAACTTGATGAAAATACATTTCTTTCATTAATTAGGCTGAGTATCATCTCCAAAAAAGAAGTAATTAGTTCAGACCAAATTAGTTATGAAGCGTTTTATGGCAACAGAGCACTTGATCTCGCAAACCTTACCCAAAAATCTATTGTTTTGACTGAGAAAACCTAATGGAGCCAGGCGGTTCGAGTTCGCTTGGCTCCATATAAATATATAAGTGTTAAATGCAAGCATTTTCATTAATACTTTTCTTAAGTTCAATCATATAAAGATTTAGCTGAAATTTTTACTGCATGGCTTGCAGGGAGCAGCGGTTTGAGTTCGCTCGGCTCCATTCCTGTACTTCTTATGTAGGGTACTAATTTGAGATTTAATTTTCAATTTGAACATCTTTATATTTTATATTTTATATTTTTAATCCTCTTCAATTTAATTTTAGTCAGAATATTCATTGTCTTTTGATAGATAATAACTTTTAAATTCAAGAGCATCCTGTTCTCCGGATAGATTTATTGGGTAGCCACACTTTTCAATAACATCTAGTGCTATTTCTTCTGCTAATAATTCTTTATTTATGTTATTAAATCCTTTTCTTTTTATAAATACTTGATTATTTTCTTTTAGAGAAAAGATCATAGCACTTTCCTTTGAGAGTCCAAATCCAATTGAGTTACAAAATTTTTTTGTAAATGATTGAGATACTTTTTTCATTAAAACAGAATCAACACCATCTGAGGCATATAACTCTTCTGTATGCATAATACCAAATGTCGAAAATATAAAAAAAATTAAGCCCAATAGTCTTAAAGTTGTTTTTTTAAATTTATTTTTCATGATCTATTAGAAAAATAATAAAATAGTCTAATAAATTAGATTTAGGACTATATTTAAAATATTTGTAATAGCCTCTCATGCCTTTAAAAAAATAAATAACGATGAAAGCTGGTACTTGAAAAGTCTTGTCAGAATCATTTATAAGAATGAAGTCGAAAACTTGTTTGCTTGGAAATGAGCCCTCAAAAGCTCTCTGTGATTTATGATTTTTGTTAATGTATAAATTGATTGGATGAGGTGATTGTGCTCGGATTAGTTTTCCCAGTTGATTTAGTAAAATCTGCTTCTGTTGCCTATATCCATTATTTGAGCTTTATGCTTTGTTTTGGAGCACTGATCTATGAACGTATTTCATTGAAGGCTAATCCTAATAGGCGTGAGGCAATATCTATGGTTCTTGCCGATGTTATCTATGGAATAGCAGGGATTGCTCTTTTAGTCAGTGGGATTTATAGGGTTATCAAGTTTGGCCAGGGCTCAGAATTTTATACTCAAAATCCTATCTTTTGGACAAAGATTGTTGTTTTTGCTTTAGTTGGATCTTTATCCCTTTATCCAACAATTACATACGTTTTATGGGCAATCCCTCTAAGTAAGGGAACACTCCCTCAAGTTTCAGAAAATCTGGTTTTAAGATTAAGGCTAATAATTAATTTTGAATTGGTTGGTTTCGCTTCTATACCTTTTTTAGCGACACTTATGGCAAGAGGAGTGGGATTGGGTTGAAAGAATCTACAAAATTCTTTTTAAATCTATTTCACTCTAAGACAACTTTGTTTATTTTATAAAATCGAGTCTTTGTATATTTTGCCTACCTTTATATAGATTTTAAAATTTAAAAGAAGATAATCCCCAGCGAAAAAGCATGATACCATCTCCTTCTATTGATATGTACTGAGTCCATATTAATAAAAAATAGAGGCTTTGTACTTTCTAACTCCTCTACCTTCTAGCAAATCTCCATTTTTATTTGAATAGTATCGGGTGCTTTTATCAACGCAATTTATGTCAATGCTTTTACTGTATTCAATTCCCTAAGATTGGAGAGTGCTTAGAATCTCAAGTGCAATAACTTTGCTTGGGATGTAGTAACACCTTTTTGTTCAGTAATGCATCAAAAGTCCTATCTATGCCATGAATTATGATTTATTAATATTGTAGGTCTGATTAGAGATATTTTTCCGACTTAAACTTTCTCTCCTAAGTTGGTATGCTTTAAAAGCTATGTTTAGTTGTAATTTAGTTTTTCTCAGAAATTACTTTTTTAATCAATAGTGATTGTAAGACTTTTCTTCAATCAGTTCTGAATTATACTTTTGATTAATTTCTTTTTTTATAGAAGCTCTTACATCATTTTGTTTGTAAACTGATCGGGCTAGATGGATGAATTCTTTATCAAATTGTTGTTTATTTTCTTTCATCCTAATTTTATCTTCTATTTCCCAAAGATTATTATTTATTTCTCTAAGATGTGTAACTAAATTGACATCAATTTCTAAATTTCTATCTTGAAGAATATATTTTAATAATTCAAGTTCTTTAGCTACATTTTTGAGTTTTATTCCAGTCATCTTAATTTCTTTTATTTCTAAAATTGTGATTTTATCTATTAATTCTCCAAGAGATATTGGAGCAAGAAAATTAGATGAATGATTGGATTTAGTGGTCATACCTTTGACTCTATTTCTTCTTTTATTTCATTAGATACTCTTACCATAACCTCATCCCAATTATGTCGTTCTTGTTGTCTGAATAACTTCATCGATGGATACCAAAATGTACTTTCTCTTAAGAGCCCCCAAGTCCAAAAAGGTATATCTCTTAGAAGTAACCAAACTTTTTTACCCATTCCTCCAGCTAAATGTGCAATTGATGTATCACAAGTAATTATTAAATCACAGTTCGCAATTATTGCAGCATTTTCAAGGAAATCCCAAGTGCAATTAATCTGAGATTGACATTGAACAAAGCTATTTTTAAATGAACAATAATTTAATTGTTCTGAACCATATCCTTTTTGTAGTGAAAGTAGTTTGATTTCATTTTGAGCAGTTAAGATTGAGAACTGTTCTAGAGGGATTGATCGACCTTGATAGGAACTCTTTTCCATATTCTGATTACCTTGCCAATTAATGCCAATGATGGGCCTTCTTTCTTTGGATAGAACTTCTTTCCACTTTAACTCTAGTTCATCAGTTGATTGAATATAGGGCTTATTAATAATAGGGTTTATGGGACTTACTTGGAGATATTTCGGTAAGGATAATAGTGGAATCCATCTACCCTCTGAAACTAAATTAGCCTGTTCAGGAGTTAATGGGTTTTGATCAATTGCTGATGCTTTAATTAACTTATGAAGTTTAGTTTGAGCACAAAAAGAAATATCAAAACCTTTGTTTTTTAAATATGGTATGTAACGCATATATTGAAGAGTATCACCTAATCCTTGCTCAGATAAGATCAGGAGCTTTTCCTCTTTTGATAAATCTTTATTAAAAACTCTTTTGACTTTACACATACCATGAATAATTGCAGGTCTTTTTATTTTAAATCTGTATTCATAATGCTTTAAACCAGATTTATAATTTCCATTTAATAGTTCTATTTCTGAAAGTTTAAAGTAAGCATCATTTAAATTAGGGTTAATCTCTATCGCTTTGTGTAGCGATAATGCTGCTTCTTTTAATCTACCTAAGTCTTTTAATATTGTTCCTAAATTAGAATATGCATCTGCGAAAGTAGCGTTTATTTCTATAGCTCTTCGAGTTGATATTTCAGCTTCTTTTAATTTACCCATATCTTTTAATATATTTCCTAGATTAGAATGGGCCTCTGCAAAATTTGGTTTTAAATTAATAGCTTTTTGAGTTAACATTTCTGCTTCTTTTAATTGATCAAGATCTTTCAAGACCTTCCCTAGATTAGAAAATGCTTCTGCCATATTTGGTTTGATCTCTATTGCTTTACGAATAGATAATTCTGCTTCTTTTAATTCATTAAGATCTATCAATACGCATCCCAGATTAGAATGGGCAATTGCCAAGTCAGATTTAAGTTCTATCGCCTTAAGATAAGAATCTTTTGCCTCTTTTAATCTACCTAGATCTTTTAGAATATTTCCTAGATTGGAATGAGCAATCGCTAAATCGGGTTTAAGTTGTATCGCTTTGCGAAGTGATAATTCAGCTTCTTTTGATTTGCCAGCATCTATCAATATTCCTCCTAAATTACAATATGCATTTGCGTAATCAGGTTTAAGTTGTATCGCTTTGCGAAGTGATGATTCAGCTTCTTTTGATTTGCCAAGATCTATTAAAATATTTCCTAGATTAGAATATGCAATTGCTAAATTAGGATTAAGTTCTATTGCTTTACGAAGTAATAATTCTGCGTCTTGTAACTTGCCTTGATCTTTTAAAATGGATCCATAGTTTGAAAAGACTCTTGGATCTTTAAACCCATGGTCTATAAAATATTTATAATATTTTGCTGCATCTTCAATATTTCCATTTGAATGAAACTTAAAAGCCTGACTAATTAGTTCTTCTTTAGATGGGCCATGAAGGCTATTAGTAACAATATTAATATTTGCTTGTTTATTTTCTTTAGATAATGGAATGGAAAATGTAGTTATACCTTCCCATTGGTTTTTATTTAATTTGTTGTTCTCATTTTTACTTTTCACTGCTTTCTCTACGACAGGCAAAGCTTATTAGTGACTCTACTATATATATTCTATTTTTGTTCTTAACTGAGAGATAGAATTAAGTGATTCAAAAATCAGGATGGCCTGAAAAATACTTTACAGCTTCAGCATGTTAGACATATATATGACTAATATCTGTAAATAATCATAATTAATAGCGCTCTGTGCGTGAGGTAAATAATCCATAGCACTAATTTTCCCCAGTCATTTACAAGCTGACATAAAGATTAGACCATATCTTTTTATATTTTTTTGTCTCAGAAAAAGATTGAAATAGCTTCTATGCAGGCTTTTTGTAGAAAATTATTGCTATGTAAGACTAATTTACAAAGCTTTTTAAATTTAAACTATATTAAAATTTTTTAAATCCTATTTTTAAAGTACAATTATTGTATTACTAACTAATTAAGAAGTTTGCAATGAAAGATAAATCTGGATTTAATGATGCTAGAAAAAAAATATTTTATGCTGAAGCTGATTATTCAGACGATGAGATTAAAGCAGTCTTAGATGTATTGAAGAATAATAGACTTTCTCTTATGGCGGGCGATAGTGTTAAGAAATTAGAGAGAGATGTCTCATCTATATTTAATAAAAAATTTGGTTTAATGGTAAATAGTGGATCATCTGCGAACCTTCTTGCATTGTTATCACTTCAGCTTAAAGATGGTAGTAAAGTTATCACACCTGCGTTGACATTCTCAACAACAATTGCTCCTATTGTTCAAAGTAATCTAATTCCTTATTTTGTTGATGTTGAGGAAGATACACTACAAGTTGATATCTCTAAGTTAAAGGAAATGGATTTATTTAATGTCTCTGCTTTATGTATCCCTAATCTTATTGGCAATATTGCAAATTGGGAAGAAATATATAATTTTGCTAAAGAAAATAATCTTAAGATTATTGAAGACTCAGCAGATACTATAGGTTATCAATATAAGACTAGATTAAGTAATTGGTCTGATATCTCAACTACTAGTTTTTATGCTTCTCATGTTATTACTGGTGCCGGTTTTGGTGGGATGGTTTCTTATAGTAATCAAATAGAATATGAAAGAGGACTTTCATTAAGAGGTTGGGGCAGACGATCCTGCCTTTATGGAGAGACAGAAGATTATGAAAGAAGGTTTTCTACTGAGATAGATGGTATAGAATATGATGATAAATATGTATTTGATGAATTAGGTTATAATTTCTTGCCTTCTGAAATATCGGCAGCATTTGCTTTGGTTCAGCTAAGAAAATTGAAAGAAAATCTTAGAAGAAGATCTGATAATTTTAATTTTCTTTGTAAGAGCTTTTCTTCTTCTTTGAATTTTCAAATTCCAAGATCATATAATAATGTTGAAACTGGTTGGCTTGCTTTCCCATTAATATTTAAAAATAAATTGGCATCAAAAAGAAAGAATATTCAAATTTTTTTAGAAAAATCTGGTATTCAAACAAGGACAATATTTACGGGTAATATTATGAGGCAACCAGTAGCTCAAAAATTCAAGTGGGATAAATTTGGAACATTTGAAGTAAGTGACAAAGTTATGAAATCAGGAATTTTATTAGGAATACATAATAGACAAAGCAAGGAAAATCTTCATTATATAGTTGAAAAAGTACTTGAATGTGAATATCTATTTTCTACTTGAGACTCTTAGGTTTTTCCCTATTAAAAAAATTTCTCTAGTTGATTTAAATATCACAGTATATAATTTATAAAATTGAGTCTAAATTATGGGTTTGAATTATTTGTCAGATCGGAAAGGAATAATTCTTGCTGGAGGTAAAGGGAAAAGGTTAGCACCACTTACTAACGCTATTAGTAAACAGTTGATGCCTATTTATGATAAGCCAATGATTTATTATTCAATAACTAATTTAATGCTTTGCGGCATTAAGGATATTTTAATTGTAAGTGATCCTTTTAATATTGGTTCGTTTAAGAATCTTTTAGGAGATGGTACTCAATGGGGAGTGAATTTTAATTATGAAATACAAGAAAAACCTGAAGGAATAGCTCAAGTAATTTTAATAGGAGAAGAATTTATTGGTAATTGTCATTTAGCTGTTGCACTAGGAGATAATATTTTTCATGGTAATGACTTCGTTAAGCTTCTTCATTCCGCTGATACGAGATCGAATGGTTGTACTATTTTCGCTTATCCAGTAAGAGATCCTCAAGAATATGGCGTCGTTAAGTTTGACCGTTCTGGCAATGTTATTGATATTGAAGAAAAGCCAGAAATACCTCCAAGCCAATATGCTGTAACGGGAATATATTTTTATGATAATACCGTTATTGATAGGGTAAAAGAATTAGAATTTTCTTTAAGAGGTGAACTTGAAATTACTGATTTAAATAGGAAATATTTAAATGATAATCTTCTAAATATAGAAATCATGGGAAGAGGCAATGCTTGGTTGGATACGGGAACAATTGATTCTCTGCAGGAAGCCTCTTTGTATATTAGAACTCTAGAACACCGACAAGGCCTAAAAGTAGGCTGTCCAGAAGAGGTAGCATGGAGACAAGGCTGGATTAATGACCAACAACTAGAGTCATTAGCGAGCAGTTTAAGTATTAGTGGTTATGGGGAATATCTTCTAAAGTTGTTAAAAGTGCAACATTTGACGTGATATCCTATCGTAAATTTTCGCAAAGAATATAAAAGTTTAATTCATTACTATGAGCCTCTTCCCAAAATCTATAAATAGAATTCTTGTTACAGGAGGTTCTGGTTTCATAGGAGGAACATTAGTTAGAAGATTATTAAAACAAAAGTCTCTTACTGTATTTAATTTAGATAAATCATTCTGTACTACTAGCTCAGATTTTATCCAGGCTAATTTTGGTATAGATAGATATAAAGTATTAAATGTGGATTTAAAAAATCGACAAGAAACAAAAAAAGCCATTGAATTTATTGATCCAGATATTATTTTTCATTTAGCGGCTGAAAGTCATGTTGATAGATCTATCATAGTACCTAGAATGTTTTTAGATAGTAATGTGATAGGTACATTTAATTTACTTGAGTCAGTGATGGCTCATTGGGAATCACTTTCATCCCCTCGAAAAGATTTCTTTAGGTTTATTCATATTAGTACTGATGAAGTATTTGGTTCTCTTGGGAGCAATGAACTTTTCTCTGAGGAAAGTCCATATAAACCAAGTAGTCCATACTCTGCTACAAAGGCAGCCAGTGATCATTTGGTTAAATCATGGTATCAAACATATGGATTGCCTTCAATAATAACGAATACAAGTAATAATTTTGGAGCTTGGCAATTACCAGAAAAATTAATTCCCAAAATTATTATCAATGCTATATCAAATAAACCTATTCCAATATATGGAGATGGTGAGAATATACGCGATTGGATTTATGTAGAAGATAATATAGATGCTTTAATAAAAGTAACTTTAAATGGTAAGATAGGTGAATCTTATTGTATTGGAGGTGGACAGGAGAAAAGTAATTTAGAGATAGTAGAATTAATTTGTGAGATACTTGATTCTAAAAACAAATTAAATGCTCCTCATAATAGGTTGAAGGTTTTAGTAAAAGATCGACCGGGGCATGATAGAAGATATGCTATTGACAATAAAAAAATAAGAACCGAGTTGAATTGGTCACCTAGGTATGATTTTTTAGAAGCTATTTTAGTTACAGTTGAATGGTATTTAGAAAACATAGACTGGTGTAAGAAATATATTTAATATATTGATTTTTAATTGCATAATTCATTGATTATGTCCTCATGAGAATAATTTTCTCTGAATCCAAGAGAACGAAGTTTTTTTGTATCCATCCAGAAATATTTATTTTGAAATTCTGAGTAAGATTTAGGAGTTTCTATATATTTAATTTTTGAGATAGAGTTTAATTTATTTTTTGCGATATTTATGAAATTTTTAATTGTTATTGCTTTGCCTGAGCTAACATTATAAATTTGATTTTTCTCTCCTGCCCTACATATTAACTCTATAGCTTTACAGGCATCTTTGACATGAATTATATCTCTAACTTGTTCTCCTTTATCATATAATTCAATATCTTTATTTCCTTTTAAGTTGTTAACCATCCATGTTAAAGTATTCCTTTCTTTCGAAATATTTCCATCTCCCCTACCTAAAACATTGCATAATCTAATTATTCTATATTTTAACTTAAATGTTTCGCTAAATGAAATAATAAGATCCTCGGCACATTTTTTTGTGATTGAATAAAAACCTTTTGGATTGCATCTAGAGGATTCTATCGCAGGTAAATCATCTAATTTCCCATAAACTAAAGAGGAACTAACGAAGTTAAAAACTATATCTTCCTTTTTGCAATAATTCAAGACTTCACATAATATATATAGGTTTGTATTTATATGCTTTGACGCATTAAAGTCGAGTTTGTGATTCTCAACATTAGAAATAAGAAATAGTATATCTTTGCTTTTTGGTTCTCTTTCCTCACGCTTAATTATAGTATGATAAGGGTACAAAATGTTGAAATTTCTCCCAATAAAACCAGTAGCTCCGTAAATTGATAATTTCATTTTTAACTAATTATAATCAACTATTTCTGTATAAATAGTTTCTAAATCTTTTACGAATTTATAGGAATTAAAAAATGATAAGTCTTTTTTATTTTTAAGTTTTTCTTTGATTCTATTTAGTTTCTCTTTTTTAGTTGCAAGTTCATATGCCAGATTCTCATACCCTAAATGATTCTGAGTAACTAGCTCATTGAGATCACATGCTTTCAATATACTTGATGCCATTCTTGAACTATGACTTTTACCTTGTGTTGTGATAAGTGGTAGTCCTGCAGATAAAGAGAAATTAGCTGTTGTTACAGCGTTAAAATTAAAAGTATCTAGAAATAAATCAGCACATGAATGTCTTGATAAATGATCATCTAATTTCATACGATCAGCGAAAATTATTTTTTCTTTTTCTATTCCATATTTAGTAGCATAGGAATATATATTTTCCATTGCAACTTTGTGTGGCTTTATTAGCCAAATAACACTCTTTTCAACTTTATGTAATAACCTCATCCAAATTTTAAATTCATTTTTTGTTATTTTTTGGATTGAATTAAAGCATGTAAAAATGAATCCATCTGATGGTAGACCTAATTCTTCTCTATTGTATTTATTATATGATATGAATCTTTGGTCATCATGAGGAATAGAGCTATTTGGTAGATATAAGACCTTTTCAGAATAAAATTTCTTATTTTCTTCTGGAATTATTACTTTGTCAGCAAGAATATAATCAAAGTAGTCAGACCCAAGAGTTCCTGTATAGCCAAGATAATTTATTTGAATAGGTGCTACTCTATAAGAAAAAATTTTCATTCTATTGTATTGAGTATATCCATTTAGATCTACTGCTATATCTATTTGATCATTCCTTGCAAGTTCAACTATTTCAATATCACTTAGATTACTTATTTCCCGAAAACAAAAAACAGCCTTTCTTACTCTATTCGTGTATTCGTCGTTTACCTTGTTAAGACTATAGGCATATATTCTAAATCTAGAATTATCGTGCAATTCAATCACTCTTGATAGTAAATGTGAGATAGGATGATTCCGGAAATCACTTGAAAAATAACCTATGCGGATCTGTTTGTTTTTAGGATAAATAATATTCTCAAATGTTTTAGTTCGATGTTCTAGATTGAACTTTTTTGCTCTCTTTAAATCATTCAATGGATTATCCTCTAAATACATTAATCTCATTGGCTCTATAGACTTCCCTTCTATACCTAATCTATTGATAGATGATGAGTAATTCTCCAATTCATCCCACATACAAAGTTTAGATAAAGTAGTAATTAGATTTGACAAATGATGAATGCTTTTGGGATCTAAATCTATACATTTTAGAAATAAATCTTTTGCTTCATTTAGTTTCCCAACTTCACTCAATAAATTTCCTAAATTACAATAAGCATCGGTAAAATCAGGTTTTAGTATAATCGCTTTCCTATATAATTTTTCTGCCTCTTCTGAATTTCCTATATCTCTCAATATGTTACCTAGATTATAATAAGAATTATGGAGTTTAGGATTTAATTTAATAGATTTACGTTGTAAAAACTCTGCTTCCTTTAATTTTCCACGATCGCACAATATGTTGCTAAGATTGCTATAAGCAATTGCTAAATTTGGATTTAATTCAATTGCCTTTCGTTGTGACGATTCTGCTTCTTTTGATTTGCCAAGATCCTTTAATATAACTCCTAGATTGGAATATAAAATAGCTACATCTGGTTTTATTTCTATTGCTTTGCGATAGAATATTTCTGCTTCCTTTAATTTGCCATGATCTTTTAAAATTGCACCATAATTAGAAAAGACAATATAATCGTTCAGACCTTGATTTATTAAACTTTGATAATATCGTTTCGCTTGTAAAGTATTGCCTTGTAGTTGTAACTTTATTGCTTGGCTAATAATTTCTTGTTTAGAAGAGTTTGTTATTTTATTAGTAGTTATTTCAGTATTCTCTTCGATTTCTTCTGAAAAATATGGAACTGGAAATGTTTTGATTCCAGATGATTTTTTCTTTTTATCTATCTTTCTATCAGTCACTTCTATTTTTTTAACAAGGTACTATTAATTTGGATTATATCTTGCACTCATGCTTTAACTCTTAAAATAAATTGATCCTCTTCGTCTCTACGAAGCGATAGTTCATCTTTCTATGATGGGATGTACTTAGTTCAGACCTCTTTTAAATAAAAAAAATTTTGGTGATTTTCCACTTATTCCCCTTCGGCTTTCCCTCATGTTTCTTTTTGTAGTAAGAAACTGATTTGTTTAACCAACTAAATACCAGTGCAATTGCTATAACCAACTAAAAGAGCTATTCCCCATTGAGCAGATTATTCCATTAGCCCATTATGGATTAGCTGCATTTATCACAAGACACGCTTTTTGCTGCCTGAGCTAAGTAAATAATTTCCTTGGCCGGAATATCTGATGATTTTTATAGAACACAAGAGGAAGAATAATTTTTATTTAAAAAATTTTTACTTTCAGAAACAAATTCTAATCAATATGATTTACGAAATATTTTCTTAGCGTTTGATAGTTCATCCAGGTTGATAATGAGTTAATTTAGGCTTTTGCAATATTGGACACAGAGAAGATTTAATCTTCTTCTGAAAAAACTTAAACTTCTAATGTACAATGGATATATAATATTGATTATACATTAATCTTTGATAAGCCAATGATTTTGTTTTTCAGTTTTTAAAATGAACAATAAGTATCTATTATTAATTTATTTATAAATGTTTAATAAAAGTTTCTATCCATTAAAACTGATTCCTCTAAAAATAAAAGTAGATTTTTTTAAGCTAGAGAAGAGTCTGTTAGTTATAGGGACTATCTTAGTAATCTTTTCATTCTTTAAGCTATGGAAAATTATTTCTTTTTGGGATCTTGATGTTTATCAAAATGCAATAAATATATTTAATTCAGGTGGATCAGCCTACTCAGACCTCGATGGACTTAAATTCGTATATGCTCCTTATACACTTATTTTATTTTCATTATTAGGTTCAAATCTTTCATTATCGTTAGTCCTTTTCTATCTTTCTTCCAGTTTATCAATATTAAGACAAAGATTAGGTAGCCAACTTATTATATATTCAATTATTTCAAGCTTACTTTTCTATAATGATTTCATCGCCAAATCTATAGCTACGGGAAACCTTACAATATTTTTGCATTTTTCTATAATAAGTTCAGCATGTGTTAGATCCAAAAAGCATATAGAACTATTTCTATTAACGGTTGCTATATGTTCATTGATTAAACCTTATCTGTTTGCATATGTATTTCTTGGTTTTACTCTTTGGCCTAATAAAAGGAGGTATATTAAAGGCATAGTTATCACTGCAATATTAGTTGCTTTTTTATCTGCTTCTCAATTATTCCTTACACCAGATCTGTTTGCCGGCTTTACTGAATCTCTCTTTGCACAGGCTATTGGAGATCTAGACGGGCCAGGTAGAGATGTAGGACTTGCTCCTTATTGGATATTTGGTAATTTCTTAGATCGTCAGTACGCGTTGGGATTGCATTTTATATTTGTAATCTTTCTAGGAAAATCATTTGTTAACTTGGGTAAATCAATAGATAAATTTATAAATAAAGAAGATGCTAAAAAACTTATTTTCTTTATTTCATTGCTTTTCATAACTTTTCTTAATCCAAGAATGAAGGTCTATGATTACTGGATTGTATTAGGTTCATCTGCTGGAATTATATGTACTTTATTCCGCCAACAAAAATTCCTATCTATGAAATTTAAATTTTATAGTTTGATCTTAACGGGATTGAGTTTCATGTTTTTATATGTTCCAGTTATTTATAAGATTTATATTCCTCCATTTTTAAGTTACTTTCTGTGCTTTTACTATTATAAAAACAATAGATTTTCCTACGATTATTTAAATAATAATCCCGACATGACAACTTCTTATAGAGAAATATAGAGCCTTATATGAACCGAATCCATCCTGGAGCCTTGATACGTGCGTGCCGCCCGAGGCAATGGACTAAGAATTTGTTGGTATTTGCTGCTCCACTATTTTCTTTTCAATTAGATGATTGGTCTGTTTGGTTAGATGCAGTTGTCGCAATGGTCTGCTTCTGCTTAATATCCAGCTCGATTTATTTGCTTAATGATGTTTTAGATGTCAAGGCAGATCGAAAGCATAGTTTTAAGAGATTTAGACCAATTGCCTCTGGAATGGTCCCAATTAAGCAGGCTTTAATCACATCTGTGCTGATTTCTGTGGTGAGTCTAACAATGGCTGCGTTTATTTCAGTGAAGTTAAGCGGGCTGATTTTGGCCTACGCCTTCATACAAGTTGGATATTGCTTACGCTTTAAGCATGAGCCACTTTTAGATCTTTTCTGTATCGCTTCTGGTTTTCTATTGCGTGCGATGGCTGGCGATGTTTATCTTTCTCCTTGGTTCCTATTGACGATTAGTTTACTAGCTCTTTTTTTGGCCGTTGAGAAACGTAAGGCGGAGTTGAGACTTTTTCAAGAAAGTGGGATAAGAACCCGTTTGGTCTTAGAACGTTATTCTTTTCCTTTGCTGTTTCGCTTGGAAAGCCTCCTTGCTACATCTGCTTTTATAACTTATGCCCTTTGGGCTGCAGGACCTAGCTTGAATGGTGCTTCAACGAGTTGGATGTTGCTAACGTTGCCGTTTGTTTTGGTGGGTATTTTTCGTTACCAGTTATTGAGTGATCCAGATGAAAGTGACCGACGGAGACTGATGTATCCAAATCGTTCTAGCGAGAATCCTGAAGAGATTCTTTTGGGCGATCGCGGCATCAGGCTTACATTGCTCGGATGGCTTTTGGTGACTCTTTTGGTGGGTTCTTTTGCTTAATGCTTAATAAGCATGTTGCGGTGTTTGATGTTGATGGGACCTTGCTGGATGGAGATTCTCTTCTGCTGGCTGCTCGCCATTCAATCCACGGTTTTGAAAAATTTTTTGCATGGTTGAGTCTTTTGCCATGGTTTATCGGTTTTCAGTTGAAGCTTGTATCGGCAGATCGTTTGAAGGAGGAATTTCTTTACCTTTTCAGTGTTTGCCAGATTGTTAATCATGCAAGTGAAAGGTTGCTTCTGGAAAATTTAATTAGTCGTCTGCGGCCAGAGGCATTTGATCGACTCCTTTGGCATCAACGTCAGGGGCACAAGGTTGTGCTTTGTTCTGCTTCTCCGCGAATTTTGCTTCAGTCTTTGGCCGATTGGCTAGGTGTTGATCTCGTATGCACAGAGCTCATAGGAAGCCCTGGAGCATGGCAGCCTAAGTTGCTTGGATCAAACTGCAAAGGAGAAGAAAAGGTTAGGCGCCTAATAAATCATCTTGGACCATTTGAAAATTTGTTTATTGAGGCCTATGGCGATAGCAGAGGTGATCGCGAACTTTTGAAAGCAGCAGATCGTCCGCACTATCGCAGTTTCATTGATAAGCCAATTGAATTTCCACTTTTTTCTCTGACAAAGTTGCTGCCAGTTTTAGGTTTAGCTCTACTTTTATATGGTCTAATGGCTATCTGGAGCCAGGGTCCACATTTTCTACTACTGCTAAGAAAGCTCTGGCCGCAGGTGATTGCAGGACTTGTTTTAGTGCTTTTTGGTTATGCTTTCCGCTTTTACCGCTGGCGCCTCTTGTTGAAGGCTGTGAATCAACCATCACCACTTGCAGGGGAGGCACTTATCTGGATGGGCTCTTATGCCTTTACAGCTACACCGGGGAAAGCGGGGGAAGCCCTTCGCGCTTTGCTCCTGAAAGAAAAGTTTGAAGTTCCTATTTCATCTTCATTATTGGCTTTGATGATAGAACGGATCAGTGATGTCTTCGCTGTGTTGCTATTGTTGCTGATTAACCTACCGCTTTTGAACGGTTGGCAGTTTTGGATAGTCTTGCCTGGAGCGTTTTTAGTCTTTGTAGTATTCCTTCGTTGGTGGTTGCTTAATAATCCAGAAAAGGTTTATGGATTAGTGCGTTGGATGGAACAAATTCTTCCCAGAAAGATAGCTAGCTCAGGTGATGATGTTTTTTTATCATTAAAAAGTTTGCTTCAGCTTAAATTGATGCTCCTTTCTACTTTAATCGGCTCGATTTCCTGGTCACTGGAAGGACTAAGTCTATGGCTACTATTGCAAGGATTTGGTGGAACTGAAGTCAGTATAGGTGGAGCAACGCTTGCTCATACATCGGCTGGTCTTCTAGGCGCACTAACTTTAATGCCAGGTGGATTGGGAAGTACGGAAGTTGGAACAGTAGGTCTGCTGGGCTTACAGGGGCTGCCTATAGATATTGCTACGCCTGCAACTTTGCTTATCAGGATGATGACTCTCTGGTTCGCGACTGGTTTGGGAGTTATTTGTCTGATTCTGAACGGTCGTCGTTAATTAATCTCCAGGAAGTTATACCAATGCGAAGACGTTATTGGGTTAAAATCTAAATGTTCTTGACTTCATTTAGATACTTAAAAGTTTAATTTATAATTGATTTCTATGAAATGGCAGAAAAAAAACATCAAGAGTATCTGGGTGCTTGGCAGCACTAGTGAAGTGGCTCGCAGCATCTGTAGAGAGCTTGCAGTACTTGGTTGTAAGCACTTTCATCTAATAGCTCGTAATTCTATAGAAAATGAAAGGTTTGCGGATGAACTAGAGCAGAGTTTTGGAGTTGTTGTGAATTGTCAGCAGACTGATTTGATGGTTGATGCCAATCTGAACAATAAGTACATCTTTGAGGTCGGCGACTTTGATCTATATCTTGTAACTGCAGGTTCTCTTGGAGATGCAGAATTGGCTAGAGTCGATGCTGAAGAAGCTTTGCGCATCACGGCTGCTAATTATACAGGCCTTGTTCGCTGGATTACAGCTATTGCTAACCCTGAAAGATTGAATAAGCAGTCTCGTCTATGGGTATTTAGCTCGGTCGCGGCTGATCGAGGTAGACCATCGAACTACCATTACGGAGCAGCCAAAGCTGCCTTGACGACGTTTTGTGAAGGTTTACTCCTTCGCTGTAATGGGAAGCCATTCGCTGTTCGGATTGTCAAAGCAGGCTTTATATCAACCAAAATGGCAATAGGTAAGGCACCAGCAGTCTTATGCGTGAGCCCACGTTGTGTGGCAAAAAAACTATTAAAGCGACCAGATAGTAGAGGTATCGAATACTTACCTTTTTGGTGGTTGCCTTTGATGCTTGTGGTTCGCTTCCTTCCTTCCTTTGTCGCTTCAAAACTTTGAAATTTAAAAGTTAAATGATGTTGATTTATTTATGAATACTTCTTTTACTTTTCCCGCAGGCCTGAAGACGGAAAAGAAAATCTTGTTTGGTTGGGGGAGAACAAATCCCGTTAATTGTCACGTTGTGAAACCTGACTCAGTGGAGCAATTGCAGGAGCTCGTAAGAGCAGCACCTTCTCGTTCCTTGATTGCGAGGGGTCTTGGCCGTTCCTATGGCGATGCCGCCCAGCTTGATGGAGGTACGGTCATTGAGTTGCCAACTTTCGATGGGATTGTCCTCGATTCGGAGGCGAAATTGATCACAACAGGTTCCGGAGTTAGCTTTGATCAGATACTGCGAGTGATCGTTCCAAAGGGATTCTTTTTGCCGGTTACTCCAGGAACACGAAACGTGACTGTTGGAGGTGCTATTGCTGCAGATGTACATGGAAAAAACCACCACGTTGATGGCAGCTTTGGTTCACACGTTCTGCGTTTAAAAATAGTGAATGGTAATGGTGATTTGCAGGAGCTCACGCCTAATGGACACAGTACCGACGTTAATGCTGAACTCTTTTGGGCCACCATTGGAGGTATGGGCTCGACAGGAATCATTGTTGAGGCAACTTTTTCTCTAATTTCAATTAGCAGTTCATTAATTAGTGTTGATACAAGCCGACATCAAAATATCGATTCTCTTATGGCTGCAATGGTTGAGGCCGATAAGAAATATCGTTACAGCGTTGCGTGGGTAGACAGTCTCGATAAGAGTGGCCGTGGGGTTTTGACCTGTGGAGATCATGCCGCTGTTAGTGATCTGTGTAAGAGGGAAAAGAATAACCCTTTTTTCTATGACCCAAAGGCACTCGCCTCAGCTCCTAGATTCTTTCCCAATGGTTTACTTAATAAGCTAACTGTAATGGCTTTCAATGAGGCTTGGTATCGTAAGTCGCCGAAGGATCTAAAAGGAGAATTACAGACCATCTCTCGATTTTTTTATCCTTTAGATGGAATTAGCTTATGGAACAGGATCTATGGCCCTGCTGGTTTCCTTCAGTATCAATTTGCAGTTCCAGACGAGGCTGCATATCTAGTTCCACGAATCTTGGAGGCATTGAGGCAAGTAGGTGCTCCAAGCTTTCTTACTGTGCTTAAGCGCTTCGGAAAGGGCAATCCCTCACCACTTTCATTCCCAATACCTGGATGGACATTGGCTATTGACGTTCCAGCGTCTGTTTCGGGACTTTATGCTTTATTGGATGGACTCGATGAGGAGATTGCAGATGCTGGAGGTCGTTTATACCTCGCTAAGGATTCGAGACAGTCGGCTAAAGCCTTCCAAAGGTGTTATCGGACTCAAAACATATTTAGTGATCATGCGAAAATTAATGGCTGCAATAAAACATTTAATTCGGATTTACTCGATCGTATTGGTATTCATGATTAAAAATTTTTTATAAAA
>QCHI01000023.1 GCA_003279655.1 Prochlorococcus sp. AG-402-A21
TCCTTTCAAAGCTCTTTAACTGTTAAGCCATATTGCTCTGAGCATAAGCAAAACCTATAAGAGATTTATAAAGAAATGACTGTTTACCCATTTATCTTTCTTATGATTTCGGGAAATGAATATATCTAAATTCCTATTAATTGATGCAGCATTGACAATTGCAGTAATACCAATTCTATTTTTGCTTCAAGGTGCGAAAAAAAGTTCTCCTCTTTTACGTAGTTCTAATAAAGAAGAACTTTTAAAAAAGACTTCTGTCACACTCCCAGGGAAAGAAAAGATTATTGAACTGGAAAAACATGCAAAGAATAAAGGGAGTGGAATTAAATTTGATTCGCTTATTGGAGATTGGAAGTTTGTATCAGTATGGAAAAAAGGTATCGACGAAGAAGATCCTGTTTTCAGTTCATTGCTTAGGATTTTCTCTGCAAATATAGAGTTTAAAAAAGAGATCTCAACTCAGAATTCACCTAAATTTCCTGTTGTCGCATCCATTCAATTTGGACTTTTCACCATAGAGTTTTCAGGTAATGGTTTTTTAAAAGGTAACCAACCTTTATTACTATTCTTTTTTAACCTAATTGAACTTAAATCAGGATCAAATATTATATTTAGCAGATCTCTGGAAGAACCCGAAGAAAAGGAAAAGTCATTTTTCGCCCTAATCGCATTAGAAGAAAATTGCAAATGGCTTTCAGCCAGAGGACAAGGAGGAGCGATGGTGATTTGGTTGAAAGGTTGATTAAACAAGTAAAGCAAATCAATCAAAGAAATCTCACATTTAGCTTATAAAACAGGAGGATTTACAGTCTCAGAATTAATTGCGGCTATAAACAAAGCGAATGGTGATCCAAGAAGACTTATAGACATGCTGTATAAATGAGACAAAAATATGAATGTTTAAGATGTAAGAGCTTATAGAAAGGAATTGTATAGGAAAAGGAAATAGATTATTGCCTAGCTGTCAAATTCAAAGAGGCAAAAATTAAAAAAATAAGACAACTATCATTATCATAGACTCCTAGCGAATAACACCGATATTAGTCAGGCTGGTTTTGATGAATGAATCAAATAAATAGACGTGTTTAATTATTGATTGGGTTGAACAATTAAGCTATTGATAAATCATCTCTTTTTAATAATGCAAATGTTGTCCCTTATATCCCTTATATAATCTCAATTAATTAGTTAATAACGTTGTATCAAGCCAACCCTTTTGAGCCTTCTATTTCTGTTAATAAGCTAATTTTCTTGCCTAATAGCTGTGGCCAAATTATACCTGCCTTTTAAAAGGTAACATTTATACGTTTTTGATTAATAATATCCAACTCTGCGGAAATATTAGTCTCCAAAATTTTCCAAAGAAATCCTTTAGTCCTTAAAAAATTAAGACCTCTACCTATTACAGGATCTAATATTACAAATTATCTAATAATGGCGAATAATTTGGAAAAAGAGAATTTGAGCTACTCCATCTCATTTTCCATACATCTCTTAGCAAGTGTAATCGCTTAGTTATGTCTATAAAGATTCATTTTCGGCTGATTTTATAACTGTGCGATTCTCTCTGATTTTGGCGATTACTCTAAGTTCTATTAATTTTGATTTGTTATTCACGTTAGACTCGTTAATTCTTAAACGATGGTTAGTGAATATCTACTAGTAGTGAGTGAGGAGAGTGAAATAACCTTCACCGTCCTCACTAGATTAAATGAAATATCTAAAATTCTTTTAGTGTCGTATTGATGGATTATGTAGTTTTTCAGGACTCATTAAATCAACCATCACTTCTAAAAGGGGAGTTATAATAAGCCTTGTTAACGGTATAAAGAGTATATAGAGAAACAGCTATGCCTAAAAAGCCAACGACTAAAATTGGTGAGAAAGATGGGAAAGCGTAAGTAGGAATTGAAGTCATAACGATAAATAAGATAATTATGTTCTAAAAGATATAAATATTATTTGGCAGGGGTTTGCACGACAGTTAATCACGGTTATCCCCATAATGGTTTTCAGCGTACTTGGCCAACCAAAGTGCTTGCTATTCAATCAAATCAAGCTAATAAACAATATCTTTGCAGTTGTTTGCTTTGTCCCACTCCCTAGCAAATTGAGTATCAAGAATTTTTATAAAAGCTTCTAAGCTTGTGACGTTATAGAAGGACTGAGATTTGTGGTCATTGATTTAGTTTAAGTCATAATCAATTACTACTCCATCACCATATTCCTTGACGAAATTTTCAATCGTTTCTTCATAGTATTCAAACGAGCAATTAAAAGTAAATACATTAAAAGATCTTTCCATTTTCTCAGACCCTGCTGTAACCAAGCTTACTTTCAAAAATTTTCAATGGTAATCCAGTCTCTTCCATAGCGGCTTTACATTTATCTCCAACAGTTCCATAAACCTCCACAGTGAAATTATCGCCAAGTTCTGCATGCCCTTGTAAATAGTCCCCTACAGCTGGATTTGCTAGATGAGCAAGAAAAGCATCGTCATTTTTATAAACCTCGGACCAAACGAAACAAAGAGGATTCTTGGGATCTTGATCAAAAGTATGGTGCAACATTCCAGGTTCTGAATCCTCAACAGCCTTATCAGTTTTAGCGGCAAGTAATAAATATTCTTGAACTTTATCAGGCTTAACTTGAATGCGAGCAAGAAGAATGAAGGGTGTTTCGGCTCCGAATGACATTAATTTTTCTTCGTTAGCACTCACCATTGCATATTTTTTCCAAAGTTGTTGTATTTGGAGGCATCCTCATCAGGCTCTTCTGACATAACCATTTTAATTTTTAAGATCGCTCTGATCTTCAATTTGAGGGCGTTAAAACAAAATAACAAGAATAAACAGTTGCTTTCCTAATTGAAATCGCAAGAGAAAGATATCTGATATATACAATTTAGTTCCCTAGATAGGACATTTTCATTACCAACCGAACAGCCTTAATACTCAAATTTCTTTTTTATATAGACAAAATATGTTTTTAATTGCCAGGATGTTTCATAAGTCCCTACTTCGACTATGGATTTTTATACAAAAGATACGCATAGGTACGCTTTTGAGCTCGTTAAAGCTGCAAGGTCAATGCCAGTCGACTTAGCCGAAAAGCTGCAACATATTAAGCAATTGAGATTTAACTATCAACTAAAGGCTTTAAGAAAAAGAATCAATAAAAGAATTACCTAATTAGGGATAACAGCCTTTTTTTATTCTTGTTGCTGTAAAGGTTTTATGAAGTCCTCTCTTTAAATTGATCAGGTATTGGAAAATCTTCTCGTACTTGTTTTAAACGTTTTTTGTAAATAGTTTCGTAATCAGGATCACGGCTTTTATATGCATTGTAATTTTGGCCTTCAAAATCTTCTTCTTTAATTAATTCTTCAACTTGCCTAATAAGGTCTCTATAGATATCTGCTCCTAAAAGCTGTTCTTTAGTAAGTTCGCTTCCATGAGAATCAGCGTATTGAATAATCCCTTTGTAAGTAAAAAGCCATTGCCTTCTTGCTAGTGGATCTAATGCAATAACTTCTTTAACTATAAAGCTTGTACAAAGTTTGAACTTTAATTCTAAATCGTTAGTTTCAATCACAAAGGAAGGAGGTTATCTCCCCCAAATTGTAGATGGCTATTTATGAATTCATTCATTCGGTTTGAATCCCTCAACAGGAATGGTTTTGATTTCTTGATCAGTTGAGTAATTTTGATTCATTTTTTTCTGCATCTCTGAATTACTCGCCAAGTAGAAGACCCCAAGTGCAGCAATAAATGGGAAAAGGGCTTTTATTGTGTTCATTTATTTTCCGATAGAAAAGATCTCTTTAACTTCCATAGAATTTACTTATTCAATAAGATCAAGAGTATAAACAGTATCTTTGCAGTTATTTCTTTTGTCGAACTCTTTAGCTTCATCGCTTTCTAATGATGCTCCAAATTTATCCATATTAGTGATATGAATTAAGGTATGAGCTTTATGATCGTTTACTTTTACAAACTCATAATCACTCACATAATCCTTGACCAAGCAACCAAAAAAATCTTCAGTAATTTCCTTTTCAAATTCTTCAAAAGTACAGCTAAAGGTTGAAATAATAAGGGTATTCATAAAAACTGATCAGAACATTATTTAGCATTACATTTTTTCTAGAGTTTTTCTGTAGTGATAGATTTCTCTTTAGGTTCCACTGACATATCGGGACATATCTACTTAGAATCCTACTGGATTATGACGGTGGAGAATTTAATTAGCCTTTCATAGCTTCTTCAATAATAGAAATCTCTCTGGTGTTTCTTTTATTAAGTCCACGCAAGTCTAATTGAAAACGTATAACCTCCAATGCAAGCTTATTAAATCGAAAAGTGGCTTGTACATAACCATGTGAGTAATCAGATTCAAAATATCCAAAACCTTTCAAATCTTTTACGAGTAAATAGCTATCAAAAATTTTGCTATACCATCTGATCAGCATACTGTTATCCATAATGTCAGCTATCGCTATACGGGATATAGTCTTAGTTCTTACAGCAAAGTAATCATTAAGATCTTGGTAAATCGGTAAAAAGAATTTCATAAACCCTTTCTAGCTGATCTTTCTCAACTCATCTTCTTGCTCTAAGCAAAGTTAATCTAAAAAATCAAAGGCAAAAAAGGAACATATGCGTAAAAATAAGTCATGAGAATTCAGGCCATCAGTTTGATCTCCATTCATGCTGATCTTTATCTCATAACATATGTAATAGGCAATCTCTTTTTTAAGGCTATAAAAAATATAGGAAGCTAATCAGCTGCCACTACACTTTAGGACTATTGATCGATGGTTTCATTTGCTAGAGCAAGAACAAGATCATTGCTATCAAGGTTATGGCCAATGCCAGCAAAGCCTCTCAACAATCAAAAAGTTGAGTTGCACAAATCCGAAAATTTGATTGAGGATATTGAGGAGCAAAACAAGTGTTTCTTAGAAGCAACCAAGAATGGTGGGATGTGGTTTTCTTAGGGCATTGACTTAAAAGCAGAATGTGGACCTGTCTCCGAATGATCATGGTGGAAGGATTAGGACCTGAGATCAAGTGCTCCAAAAGCAAGAAATAAAGAAATATGTTTAATTAGAAAATAATGAATTTTTTAGGTGATTCTTTAAATTAAGAAAAGCATTGAAACTTAAAAATTGAAGTCTTTAAAAAGACATTAAATTATTGAAAATCCATTGTTTATTTACTTGACTTGTTCTTCAATGTATTTTTTAAGGGTATAGCCATGACAATCAAATGGATATTCTGCCCTAGTCATCTCGCTTGCCTGAGTCTTATCAGCATCATTACCTCTAAATTTACGACAATCACATATAAAGTCCATCTTGATTCCATCTTTATAATCTTTCACTCTCGCATCAAGCCATTCCATTGCTTGCTCTGGCATCTCATTACAAGCAATCCATGAACCCCAGAACAATGCATCAAACATTTGTATTGCTTCTGCTCTTTTATTTGGACCTGCCAATTCCTCGCAAAAATTTCTTACTGGACAGTCTTTTCTACTTATATAGAATTTTTTAGATTGATTCCCATAACCTCTGACATATGTTTTTTTATTTTTTACTGCGTCCAAAGCAGCATTTAATTGATCGCCGCCAAATGTATTGGTTATGCGCGCTTTATCAATTGAGATCTGACCAGTTAGTCCCGTTTCACTTTCTTTAGCCAAATCATCTCTCCTGACATCAAATTGTCCAAGCACTTCAATTTGTTCTGTCATCTTGGTGCAACTATTCTTACATTAGATTTAATGATTTTAATCTAATTTATACAAAACAATCTATGGCTTAAAGAGAAAAGTCCTTTTAATTATTAATTGATGATTCTTTGCAATTACATCGTTTTTTGAAAGAACTTTTCCATTCCCTTTGCAACCCACCATCCACTTGTTTCCAATCTTTTACCCACAAGAGGTAAATTCCTCCTTCTTGCACCATTTATCACATTCTTTGTTAGCCTCAATCTCATCAAAAGCACTAGCACTCTGGGGAGTGAAAACGACAAACCTATTGCGAGCAATAATAAGCGTTTCATAAAGCAATCATAATTTGAAAGTTACTGTCTTAAAACGAATTAAGTCGTTTAGTCCAACGCTAAGAAAAGGAAGAGAGTAATAAGCACATTCATAAATCAACAAGGCTCTTAGAATTAATTAAGTATGTAACTAAAGGTTTATCAAATTAACTTAATATATTTCTAATTTGCTGATGCTTTAATACTAAAAAGGTATGACTAATTAATTTTCAAACCATTACAATTGAAGCCAATACATTGAAGCTTGAATAAGAGAGATAAAACTAAATGATGGAATCAGGAACCGCCTTATCTAGGTCAATGAAAAATATCAGTAAAGAAACTAGAGTGATTGAAAGGTATTGCATCCAATGAATATCAAAAGCTTCTAATCCATGATTATTAAACTCTTTGATTTCCATTGGATTTTTGAAAAATCCTAAACTAGGAGAAGTTTTGTTGTGGTTTAGTTAAGCGCAACTTTGAATAAAATTTGTTTATTGACAAATTTTTTGAAAGAATTTTTCCGTAAAATTCATCTAGGTGTTGAATTATCGGATTAAAAGGGTTCATGTTCATTATCTTTCCCTAAACGATTACTAAAGTACCAACCTGGAATGCACCAGCCAAGAAAAGTAATGCAGGAAGGTTCCTAAGAACCAAAACTTTCAGAGCAGTTTTTTTATAAGTAGCAGCAGTCATTTAAATTTTGGGAGGTAAATGTTTTAAAGAATCGCAGAATTGAATTTCTGATAAGTTTAGAGAAAATGTAGATAGAATAAGGTAAGTGGGGTAAGGCTAACCTTAGAATTAATTTTTCTTATGTGTCTACAGAAGTGTTATTTCTGCACCATATAAACAAGAAATCCGGTAAAAACTGCAAGTTTTCCGAGTACAAAATAAGGAATAAACTTTTTGATTCTTATTTCAGATAATGCTTTAGTAGTTGAACTCATATGAGACCTAAGCTCCCAAAAGTAAAACCAACTCCGCAGAAGAAAGCAAATTCAGCTAAATCTCTGCATCCTGATGGGATTGAATTTAATGCAACGTTAATTCGTTGAGCCATTTGACCTTGTACTCGCAGGTGAATGTGGAAAGATACTATAAAAGTAAGAAAAAATACTTAGGCACGTGACAGTTCAAAGGTGGGGTTTTCAAGAATTAGTTAAACTTATGATTCAGAGTCTCTTTAACTTCAACGTAGTTGTAAAAAATCAGCACTAAAGCGCTCCAAAAATAATTTCCAATAAATCAGCATCCTTTAAAAACTCTTCCCGGTTATTTTTGCATTGATTTAACCAAACTAAAATGGAAATAGCTTCATAAAACCCAACCATGCAGATTAAAAAGTTAGTTTTTTTGACTTATAAGTAAGAAGTATGCCTCAAAGAATAGATCATATATATGATAAGTCCCCCAAAAGTTGGGTGGTGCTGCCTTCAATAGATTTCTTTAGCTAAATATTCAATATAATTTTTCAAAGTAAAACCATGAGAATCATCATTATCTTTTACACAATCAATATCATCAATAAGGTCTAAATTATGACCCGCCATTAGCTCCTTTACTCTGGCATTAAACCAATCCTTGATGGGTTTCTCTATTGCATCTTTCTGATGTTGAGACCATAGATAAGTATCAAAAGCTTTGACAGCATCCTTTCTGCTCCATTTTGGTAGACCAATAAAATGATTTTTAACAGGACAATCTTTCCTATTGATGTAGTGCTTTTTCGCAGTCTTAGCCATTCCTCTTAAATACCTTTCTTCTGCATGTGTATTTTTAACTAACAACTGACCCGCCGTATTTTCATCTTTAACTTGAACCTTTCTCCTAAGATCCTTTTGTCCTAAGACTTGTATTGGATCCATAACTAGTTTGCTTTTTTACGGACACTGAATTTCGATCGGAAATCAGTTAATAGATTTTTCCAGTAATTAATCACAGAATCAGGGATAGGCTTATTTAAAGGCATTTGGTAATGAGTGCTTCAATCATTATTTCTAGCCACTATTCACGCTTAGACAGAATTTGTTTCACTTCCTCACCATGAACAAATTTCATTTCGCCTGAATCACAGTTTGCGACTTGAAAAAGTGTGGGGGGATCTGAGTCTCTTGCTCCTCCAACAAATGAGAGAACTTTTGAAATCTCATCTTCTCAAACAAGCACAATATCTCCAGGTTTAACTTTTATAAATTCAGGTTCATTCATCTTTTTCTTTTTTTCGTTTCTGATTAATGAGTTTTTTGGAAAAAAGAACGTGACTAGTCGACCAAAGAAAAAACTTCCTAATAAAACGAAGCCACCACCAACAACATAAATAAGTAGATTCGCTTTTGTAGAGAATGCGAGGATTGGTATCATTCTTTTTTTAATTATTTTTGCGATTAAGACAAAGGATAATGCTTATTGATATTAGAACAATATCAATAAGCTAGTGATAGTTGATATCCATTGCTATTGAGAAAAGGAAGAAATTTGCTAAAGGTTCCAGGGAATGATCCAACGATCAAAGCCAGTACTCCAAGAGCAACAGCCGGTATTGATGTGTCTACGAAAAGATCTTTCCTGTTGTATTTCATAAACCCATAATATTGCTTTTACTGTTGAATTTCATTGGCTAAAAGATAAGTAGTACCGACTGAGATAAATCCTGGATCACTGTATAACTAACCCTCGAGTCTTCAAACCATAGTGATTTCTTAAAGCAAGAACCTATGATGATCTCCCATACCATCAAGTGGGTAGTCGTTTTCAAACTGCTCAACAACTTTAGCTGAAACATTAAATTTACTAATTAACTTAGAGATTCTTTTGTTAATTAAACGAGAAATAAAAGCCATAAAACTTTTCAAGTTGTGTTCTTTATAACGACATGCAAAACACTTTCAAGTGGTTAATACGGAAAAGAAGTTTTATTTTGACAAAATAGACACAAGAAAAAGAGGGAGAGAGGCTCTAAACCATTATTAGGCAATAGCTTATTTGTTAGACGAAGGTTTATTTGTTTGGACGAGCTCTTACACTCTTGCGTAATTATTTTTTATCTCCCTGAAAGTAATACAGACAGGTTGAACCAATACTTGAAGTGGAGGTGACTTTCCATCTGGTCGGAATTAATCTTTTCCTAATAAGGTAGCTACTTTCAGTTGCGATGGTTCTTGTAGCCAATATGCTGAATTTTATTGTGAGAAAGATAATCACCCCAATATGTGTGATTACCAGATAGTGGTCTACGACTTAATTAATTGATAGCCTTTCACGAGGTTATATATCCCCCAACCCAAAGTTCCAAGTACAAGGCCATAAAAAACAAATGGAACAATTGGATTTCTATACAAAAAAGACCTGACTTTTTTTTGTATATTTTCTTTATCAAGCACGGGCAACTTTAACTCAACTGGTTTTTCTCTTGGAGGGAGTCCCAATTCTTTTCTTCTTTTAGCTTCTCCCATAAAAAAAGGACGTAATTCTCTAAAGATAAATCGTAGGTGGGCTTTGGCTTAAAAAGATTTAGACGGTTTAATAAAAAAATTATTCACTAAGCATGAGTAAAAAAGTAGGTCCAAAAGAATATGAGGTAGCATGGAGATCTGTTTTAGATTGCGTTGATGGAATAAAAGAAGAGCTCAGTTGGTCAAAAGATGTAACTGCCAAGATACTTATAGAGCTTGCTGGCAAAATAGAAAACGAAGAAGATTAAAAAATAGTCTATAATTGTTGCATCAAGTTAATGACTTAGCTCTGCTAGCAGCTTCTAGTTCAAGTCTAAGAGGTAAATACCCTCCCCTAAAAAGGAGGTTTTCTTTAGATTTTGATTGGGTTGCTGATATGAATTGACAATCTAATTAACTTCCGCAGGAATTACAAAAAATATTTCTCCAGTATCCACCTCACACTTAAGATCGTGAATGTGCGTATCAATATTTAGGGCCATAAATTCTTTTGAATTAGCAAATTTTGATACATATGAAATACATTTTGTGAATACTATTGAAGTAAAAGAGGTACTTAATTCTAGAAAGGGAGAATCAAAATTATTCTGCACAAATGGGAGAGGAATTTAATCGTCAAGAAACATATAGAATTCTAGCCAAGACTATGGCGAAAAGAACTAATGAAAAGGTGCTTAAAGGCTTTACGAAGAAACAATTTTCAAACAGTTCATGCCTATGAAAAAAAAAGAATTATCTGAGCTTTTATTGCATTGATAATCAAACTCACACACTTAAGTTTTAAAATTTCAACACAAAAATCATTCACAAATCATGCAATATCTTTTTGGTCTTACGCTTTCGGAAATGGGAATCAGTCCTCTGTTACTCACCATAATAATTTCCTTTAGCATTTTTTTCATCCTTGCCTTTGGCTTTAGCTCAAAAAATATGGATAATGATGGAATTATGAATTGGATGATGAAAAAGCCTAAAGACTGGATAGGGAATAAAAAGTGATAAAGAATCATTCAAATTCTCCTGTTAACTGCCTCTAACTTTAGATTGATATCTTTCAATCAGTTTTCAGCAATATGAATATATTCTTCTTCGTAAATCTACCATCAAAGGTTATAGTTTCTCATTTAAGAAAATCTTTTTAAATTTTAATATCACTCTGCCATTGATCTCTGAATTCAATTAATGATTTATATTGACTACTCATTTTCGATATTCATAAATCAGGTTGATTAATCTTAGAAATAACAAAAAATGAAATAAATGAAATTATATTTGCACTCAAACGACCCATTGGAGTGGAGATTGATAAGGACCTTTCAAAATTCCTAACTAAATCTAATCTTGATTGCTTGATAGTCTTTTCACCTCTGGTATTTAAAATACTTTCAATTATTTCATGCATTTGCTTATGCATAGGGTGAGAGTCGTTAGTACTCCAATATTGATCTAAGGCATGAAGCTTTCTATTACTAAAACATTTCGCTCGATTCTTAAAAAAATTATAATCAGCTGATGAAAAAAACATATATATTCCTAGACTTGAAAAAATATCTTCTTTTCATTTTCGCTTCCATAGCCATAAACAGTCTAGAAGAAATGAAACATGTTCTTGTTGCATATTTACATTAAGGCAACTCAATTATTTATTTGTATTGGATTCGATCAACTTCAATTTAAATTATTTAACCAGAGTATTTACAATCGAAATTTCCTCCTATAGAGAAAGCTTTTCAGCTAATTAATTAAATCAACCTAGCTTGTATAAATAATCTGCCATTAAGGTGTGTTCGTATATATGAGAAATCTTTGACCATAAACTTAGTTAATTTATTGAGAAAAAGTATTAGATGATCTAGATAAAAGAAGTTGTTAATCTAATTTAGAAAAAAGAAATATCGCGAGTATAGATAGCTTTGCAGCTATTCCAAAAGCAATTACTTTCCCAAAACTTAAACGATCTCTCGTTTTGGATGTATCAGATGAAGTCATGAGAAAGAATCAATTGAACTTCAAGAGGGGTTAAATCACTATTTTCTATTCCCCACAGCTGACCCTTGTTTCATGTTTCAAGGATGGATTCGTAAAAACAGTAGAAAAACTTGAAGACATTGATCGAATTTAACGATTAAAGAAGAAGCAACATCTAATGAACTTGAGTCAAGTAAGCAGGCATACAGAAAAGTGCTAAAAACTTAGATGCTGAAGAATTATTAATTTAAGTCATGGTAGATAGAGGATGAATGCAATCGATGAAACAAGGGTTGAATATTCCGATCATGGACACGATAAAAGTATTAATTAATCACTCGTGTTCGGTTGAGGTAGGGCTTTCCAATTTTTTTTATTGCTTTTCTGAGAGTTTCTATATTAATTAAAAATTTTATGTTTTTTCAATTGGTGCCATTGTTAATCCTTTACTGATCAGTTGCTGATGATATAGCTCTGCCTGTTCAAGCGGTCCTCTCCATACTTGCGCCAAACCTTCCCTATCTACTTCTACGGCAAGTAGCCATGATCTTTTTTCACTCATTCCTGGGATTATTGTCAAAAGACAATTTGCTACATGTTCAAACGTATTAAAATTATCATCAAGAACTATTACCCTTGCTTCTGGATATTTCTTTTTTGTTGTCTTTGGATCTAAGACTATTGTTGTTGAAGTAGTTTCTTGCTCCATAAAAATTGGGGACAATGTCCCAAGATAAAACAACTGTCAACAAGTTTTCACATTAACTGCTAGGTGATGATCTACAAGGCAAATTTATTACCTTCTCAACATCTTCTTCTTTACTGAACATCCTTATAAAAAAAACTGTGATCTAATAAATTTTTATTATTTTAATTATGCAAACTTACATAATTCATTGGCAGTTCCCTAATCAAGAAGCACATATAAAAGGCTGTGATGCATTTGCTGAATATCTTGAAGGCGGTGCTGAGTATGACAGATTTGAAGGTTTTGAGGTCGTTCTTAGAGTTGTAAATCCTGAGGGTGCAAACGGATGGGAAATCGTTAAAGCCTCAAACCACAAAGCTGTTTGGAAATCTTGTCATCCTTGGTGTGCTGGATTTGGAGTTGATATTCAAGTGGTTCCAGTGCTTACAGATAGTGAGTTTCTAGAGGTTCATAACGCAATCAAGGCTTAAAACTTATTTAAATAATAGAAAAGGGGGGGATGAATCCCGCCCTTTTCTATTTATAGTTTTCCTTCTGTTAGTCGGAAATTCCAATCTGTATAGGGTGCTCGAATTGCTTTTAATCTTTGATATTCATCCGACTCGTAGCATTTAATTACTGCAGCCTTCCCTTTTGGATGTCTTGCGATAACAGTAAGAGGTCCTTTATCTCCTTCTCGTATGTCTGTATTTCTATCTAGTACTAAGGTTGTAAAACCACATTCTTTAGTGAATTGATTAACGTTTTGAAAATACTCTTTGGCTGCTTCTCTATTTTTTGTGGTCCCTGTAATCACGGCATATCCAGCAGTACCAGATTCAGGAAGTTGAGAACCTACAACAAGCCCTATGGTCGCTGCCAAAACACCCACAATTGCAGTTTTTTTCATTTGAATTTTTAAAGGTCCTTGAAAGAATATCCGCTTTCTATTGAACTGACCACTTCCTAAAAGTCTTAGGACTAATGCCGCATATATTTGCAACTCTTTTTCAGGTCCAACTGGAACTTCTAAATAGATGATTAAATCAACCTTTTTCCTACTCGTCATGATTGAAGAGAGAAGGTTGTCAGCAGATTGCAATCGGAACCAGAAGGGTTGACTTAAGTCAGTCCTTTTTTTGAAAAGCAAACTGCCTGATGATTCACAGATTCCTATGTAAAGATCATGTACACAAGATTTCCGATAACGCTATCCTCAGTGTATATTTGTCAACAAATGGATGACCTCGCCACTAGATAGGCCATTTATCTACTCAGAAATCGTCACGCATACAACATTGGAACTAATGACAAAGTTGACCGAGTATCCATCTCAAGCTAAGCAAGAGGCAAAGATTGAAGCTCAGAGAAGTAGCGCAGAAGCGAAGGTTCTGAGGAGATGCTCCTGAGGAGACGAGGCTAACAAGGCAAAACACCTCGTATTAGTAAAATTATTGCAACAACGAGTGCCACTTATACACCCTTTCTCACTTCAATCAAACGCGAAAGGCTTCGACATTTTTGCGTAATTTCTTTTTTTGCCCTTAGCGGGATTAATGACTGGATGCAATATTTCTGGAATCGTAGTACTCATTGATTTCAGCATGCCAGTCGACCCAGTATCATTAACTTGTGAGGACATGAATAGCGACAAGACTCCAATTATTTAAGTCCAAGAATATTTTGTCCGGGGCATACTCCAAATTTTTTGATTGATAGGAATTGGTTTTTGGCTTAATAAAGAGTATAAAAATCAAATAAAAGTTGACCTATTAATTTACCCACCCGAATCAAAACATTTTCTTTCCATTAACGGGAGTAGAGGCGTTGATCAATTTTGAGCAAGTTTATGGACGGCCCTATCAGACTTTTTAAAAATATCTAGAGCCTCTTTTCTTGAGGTAAAAGCATCATATTTTCCTTGAATTCTTAAAAGTTAGGCGTGTTATTTCTCTAAGTTCAGGCCAAACCCGGAAAAATTTTCCCAGTTACGAAATAGCTAGCTACAAAAAACAAAAGTCATCATTGTTATTCATCCCAAAAAATTCATTGATTCGGATAAAAACGATAAATAAGCTAACTTTAATCTTTAACTGAGGAAAGTCTGAATAGTAATATTCTCCAATTTATTTTTTTTAAGCCTCTAATAAAACTATCATCTTGTCTTTTTCTCACTGTAATCCCTTTTAGTTGAAACTTTTTTGCCACGCCAATCAGTCTCTCCCATATACATTTCCTCACCAAATAAATCGTTTAGTTGCTTCTCTGTCATTGGCTCAAGGGCAGGTACCTCAGCGATTTCTTCTTGAGGCATTATCTCAACCTCTTCTGCTTGTACTGTTAAAGGACTGAAAAACAATAGAAGACCAAGAACAAACGAAAAGAGCTTTTTCATCTCTCTGAATTGACTGGTTTTGTCTATTAAAAACCCAAACTCTCTTTTGAAGCTATCGGCATTAATGCCTTTTCAAAGGAGTTGTTTATTGCTGTTACTTCTGTTGTATTGGCTCTACAAATAACAAGGCTTTTTGATTGTATTCCGATATTCACTACCCATGTAGTTAACTTCATCTCCACGAATCGAGCGAGTGTAACCAGAATCTACATTTGCGATGTGGAAAATAGTCGGTAATTCTGGATCTCTTGAGCCACCAATAAAAGTTAGTATTTTTCCTATTTGATTTGTTTTATAGAGAATAGCGTCCCCAGGGCTAATTTTTAAAAATAGAGATTCATCCATAAATACTTTCAAACTAAATCCTTGAGACGTGGGAAGTATTTATAGTTGCCAATCTTGATACTCGCCTTGACTGGTTCTTTATAGAAATCATCATTCTCATACCATAGAAAACTTCAACTAAAAAAGGAGGGTCTTCGCTTATTCGACATTTTTGGATGGATTTGAGGCCCTATCAAGAAACTCGAGAAACTCTTTTTATTTAGAAGTAAGTTCCTATTCTTCTTGATCTTCTTGTTCCCACGCTTGAAATTGGAAATAAAATATTGCGGAAATCGCTACGAAGATTAAAAGAAGTCCAGTCCAACCCCAAAACTTATGTTCGGTAAAAAGATTAGTCAGGGATGACTGTTCTACATATCTAGCATCCATCTCGTTTTGAATATTCCCAGACCATGCGTAAGCAGCAATTATAAAATTCCCAATTAAAACAATCATTTCACCTGTCTGAGTAAGACGAATTCTAGGCAAAATAAAACCCTCTTGTTATGGAGGGGTAACTAAAGATTATATGAGGAAGTTTTCGAATAAACGAGGTTGAACATTCCCCCCCCCCCCCAGAATTATGGAGAACTAAGGGAAATGATTTCAAAGACTTTCTCCTACTCTAATTGGAGCTCAATCCGCGTCTATCGAAACTCGCTACCAATGCAAAATAGGCTAAACAGAAGTTCTTTAAAACTGATATTCGGTTGAGGTAGTAGAAATGTGCGTTTGTTCTATCCACCTTTTTGAAAGATCAAAATAAATACTGATTGCTACAGATCAATTTTTTGTAAAAATAGATACAAACATTAAGGGAAAACATTGAGCCTAAAAAATAAATTCATTTCAAAGTCATCTCAAGTTCCAGTAGGAACCCAAGAGGCAAGAATTAGAAATGACCGCCAAGCCGTTTTTCAACTTGTACGAGACTTAGTGCAGGCTCAGTTTGACAGAGCTGATGCAGAGTTAACCAAAAGACTTTGGCAGGATGTCGCTGACAGAGATATTGATCTAGACCGTGTGATAAATCTTATGTACACCTGTTCTTTTCATGATGACGATTATGAAATGATCAAAGTGGATGAGACTTTTCAAAAGACAGGGTTGGTTGGTTGAAGTAATTACTATCCCCTACGATCACAAAATACAAATAAGACAAAATCTCGGGCATCGATAATGTTATATGGAGCTATGTAATTTATGTTTCATATTTTTATCTTTATTAGGAGATTATTTCCTATCCTCATCTCGCCAATCTCGTTTTAATGCATAGTTTTTGCTGTTGTCTAGGTAAACAACCAAAAAACCAAATAAAAGTCCAATAAAAGCAACTAAAATTACGAGTTGATTAATTGGAGAAAGATTTTGTAAGAAATTCATTAAAATACATAATTATTATTTATAGCCCCCTTTCATATTTTTTTATGACTCACTTTATAAATCTTGTTTAGACCTTTCGAGTCTTTTTATTAGATGAATTCCTATTTGAAGGATGAAACCTAAGCTGATCTCTAAATTCCTCATCACCCCAATAGTAATCATCATAAAATGAAAAAGCTGACATAGCGACACCAGCTGTAAGGAGCGCCCCCACAATCAAAACAATATAAAGAAAGGAATAAGAGGGAACCCAATTACCAGTCCCAGAGACAACCGCAAAAGTCATGGTGCGGATAAAATTAGATTTAGATATAACTAGATTCGCTAAGGAAAATGATTTTTACTACCTGAAAGAAATACCCAATTTTAAAAACTTAAATAATATCAAAAGTAGTCCGGTAAATTTCATATTATATCTCCTAGACAATTACTCTTCTAGGTCGTGGATATGATTCAGACTTAGAGCTGTATCCATAAGTTAGGAACACCATCTCTTTTTCATTTCTAATTTTCTATAGTGCAGGAGAATCATAAACATCAACAATGAAATTTTTGAACATATGGCTGAGCGGATTTCCTCAGGCCATACTTAATCACTCCTAGTGATCCTTTTTATTTTCTACTCTTACTCATTTAGGTTTTCTAACAAGCGAAATATTTGAGAATCAGTTAATGGATAACCAACCCTTTTTTAGTAGTAACTAAAAATTTATCTGTTACGGCTGGGGGTAACCACGTGGACTCGAACTGCTGTTCCTGAAAACAAAACCGAAGAAACCCAAAAAGGGCTAGACGCATATGTCTTCTTTTCGGTATTCCTTTTGGCCATTGTTTTGAGGCAACCTTTAAAAGTGATGTTTCATTTAAAGGTGGTTTGTGATTTAAAATAGCGGCTTTGATTAAGTTCTTAAAGATAGAGTGATATTTGCTACGCCAAGTCGAATCTTTTACACGATCTTTTTTAAATTCCGGGTACGCTTCTATTGATTCTTCCCAGTTAATTTCAGTTTAGATTGAACCTTTATGAGCAAGATTGAAGCAAGCTCTTAAATCTAATTTTTGCCCTGGAATGAATTTAACGTTTTGTGTTAATGGCCCAAGAGACCACCTCCTAACTTTTTAGGACTAACTCCATAGATTTTTGCAATCTTGGCCCATGTCCAGTTTTAACTTGTATCGCTTTCATGTTTAATTCGCCCTCTTTGTGAACAATTTGAGTCTAGAAAGATAGAGGTGCCTATCTTATTGAGAATCCTCTAAACCTGAATATTTTCTATCGCCTACATGAAATTTACTGAATTACTTTTGATTTTTTTTCTTTATCACTAACGTTTTTAGATTTTTAATTTTTATAAACCTAAAGTTTACTGTATTTTCTAGAGACAGAGATCAGTCGAAAATGCAATTCAACATATCCCTGTAGAGGAATTTTAAAGTGCCAAGAATTTGACGATTACTATCTGAATTGGCAATCCAGCTGACTACTAAAAGACAAGATTAATTTCGTAAAATATGATTTCCTTTCGTGTAACAAATAAACCATAATAAGCAAAGTTCGTTTTGTCTAAAATGTCTGATCACTTATTCAAGATAAATATTGAGATTGACAAAGTTCAGAAAAGTTTTAATTGCAAGTCAGATCAAACCGTATTAGAGGCTGCTGCAGATGCAAATGTGGAGCTACCGAGTTCTTGCCTCGTAGGCATGTGCTGCACATGTGCCGCCTTTCTGAAAGAAGGTTCAGTCGATATGGAAGCAATGGGGTTAAAAAGTGAATTACAAGATCAAGGCTATGTTCTTTTGTGTCAGGTCTATCCCAAATCAGATCTAAAAATAATTGCGAATCAATTTGATGCTGTTTGGGATCAACGATAAATTTGAAAGAAAGCCTAAAATTGAATTAGAAATATTAAAAAAGTTCTTTCATAGCATGACTGTTCATCCAGATTACGAAATTAAAATCAACATAAATGAGTTGATAGAAAAAAGAATTCCTTGCTGTGATTTACTACATCCCGATCATTGCTTAACAGAAAAACAGGTTTCAGAAATTGCACACGACGTTAATAATGACTTGAATCTACATGATATTTATAAACAAGTTGATCAACATATTATGAATTATGCAACTGCGACTGGTGTTGATAATAAATCTCATTGGATAGAGCCAAATCTTCCCGATCTAGAAAGGGATATTAAAGAAGAAGTAGGAATTGACTTTGATTAGTTAAATGGTGTAGAGATAATGGCTAAAAAACATGATTAATTCTTTCACTATCCCACAAAAAGATAACTGCAATCTTTGCAGAATTAGAAAGAATAATCAGAAGGTTCTTTTTGTCCTACCTTAGCGATTTGAAAAAGTGTCGGTGCATCTGGATCTCTTGATCCATCAGCAAAAGTAAGAATTTTTCCTATCTGTCCCTTTTCATAAAGGAAAGCGTCACCAGCTTTAACTTTTAAAAACTGCATAACAATCTTCTCTTCCTCCAGTTCGACATGTAGTTTCTTTTAAATTAATGTTTTGATATTCCATGATGTTTCGTCAATAACCTTATCTGTAATTCCTTCCTTAGACGAAAATAGTGCCCATTCCAATTCTTCAATAGTAAGAAATAAAAAAATAAAGGCCAAAATAGAATTATTAATAATAAATCTAATTGCTTCTATGAATGTCTTAAGATCAAAAATTTGTCTTTCACTATAGCTATATGTTGTCGCAATAGTCATCCTTTAAAATTCATCAAGAAATATAGAAGAAGAATAAGAAACTCTTTTTACAAGTCAAGAGGGGGGGACAAATTCCACCTCATTAAATTTTAATAACATACACCAAAAATATCAGGAGTAATTTAATTCCAGCCATAACTTCTATGCTTTTGGTTCTTGTTGTCTTGTATATGTAGTTAAAAAAACATTTTAAGAATCATGAACACAGCGCTAAGCCATGTGATAACACATGTAAACGATATACTTTTTTTAAAAAAGCTTGAAGAGAGGGACTTCTATATAGAAACCTTTAAGAGATATGAAATGCTCTCGATACTTGTAATAATTTCTGATAGCTCTACAAACAACAATATTTAATTTACTTTTAACATTTCACCCTTTTTATGAATGGTTAACAGATTTTGATAGTTCAGACACTTACGTATTGCACAAGTAAATACAGTTACATATTTAAACCTATTAGTGAGTAGATGATCTTTAATCAGCAGTAGTAGTAATAGTAGTAGTTCATACAGCATAAGACGAAGTAGTACAAGCAACCATTGAAGGTGAAAGAGAATCATTAGAAGCTTGGGTTCATATATGGAATTCAACTGTTGTTACCAGTTATTTATCAGATTGAAAAATAAACATAGTTTTTGGTTCTAGAATTAAATTTTCTTTTGAGTATTCTAGAAATTTATTGGTAACTTCCATGAAGAAGAATCACTTAAATACGTCAATGAATATGAACTCATCAAACTAAATGATAAAAATTAACTTAATACTTCAAGTTACAGATCCTGACTGTTTTATGCTGCTGCGAGTACTAAAGAGATGAAAGAGTTGGATAAGGTTATGGATACAAGGATAATGTCTATTCTCTTGAGCTTTCTCAATAAGTTAATACTTTAATGGCAAGTTAATGGGTAATCTCTAATCTTACGACTAACAAATACTAATGATTAATAATAGTACAACAAAAGAGATTCTTTCTTCTTATGACAGACAAATAAGAAAAGATATGGCTTTTTGGATTAGGTACCGCCCATCTCGATGGAAGAATTTGTTACCTGAAAAATCAATAAGACCTTTAATTAAATTTATCAAGACGAAGTATGGTAAGAAATTTGTTCTTCTATCAGCTTTGATTTTTAGTTTTATATTTATTGGAGTTTTTTCAACTTTAAATTTTATTTTGTCAAATATTTTCAAGCTATGGTTGATTATCCTTGTTATTCCTTTGTTTTATTGGGCGTTTGCAATTACCTCGGTATATGCAAAGGTGATAGTTCAGGTTTTTTATAGGTTTATTAGATTTGTATTTTATAAGTTAATTGATCAATAAGTTTACTATATCTCATTAGAAAAACTGCTTCTCAGAATCACTCGTCTCAAATTATTCTTGGAATATGTAAAAAAAGAAATGCTATTTAATTTCTTTAGAAAGCAATCTTTATTGACAATGTTTACAATTCACTGACCCATGATGCTTGTTACTTTGATCATATTTTTTCACTTAACATAGGTGAGTTCTTAATTGGCTCCCGTGCACGACAAAACCAGTATTTCACAATTTTCTTTTGAGATAAAATGTTATCCACAGCAACTCTTGAAAACTAATGCTTAAATTATGCAATTGCATGCCTTTCAATAAAAAGACCTAGGTATGGTGTATTCCGGGCCTAGATGCTGTGGACCTTGTGTTTGACCCGATTCCTTCGAAAAAATAACTACTCCCATATATAGAGTGTTCTGATAAAGTTTTGTTAAATAAATCTGTATATGGTGTTATGAGAATTTGAAAGTTTCCGAGTCTTTACTAAGGTTCATTTGACTGGGTGATGGGTCTCAGTCTTTTGGTTCAATAAGGTCCAAGCATCAGTTTTCAACTTGAGACTTGACCTTTGTTCTTTTGGATGAATTCTATGAATCTTGGATTGCTTTTTCTTGAATCAATCTCAACTGGAGTTATCACTTCAGATGAGATGAATTGGGTGACATCAAATCAGCCTCATTTTTCACGCGTTGAAGAGGCGACAGCTTTGAAACTTGGTCGACTATTAGATCGAGGCTTAATTCAAATAGGTTGTCGTATTGGTAACAATTAATTATTCAATCGACTTCTAAAAGTAGAACTAAACCATTCAAGACCTGGATTTAGAAATGAACGCTTGACTGAATTAATTATAATGATTTCCAATTTTTAACTTTATTAGGTGTTGGTAATCAGTAAGCCAAATTTTCGAGGCCTTTCCAATGAGGATTCTTAATTTATAAATATTTTTATAGAAACTAACTTCTTTAATTTCTTCTCATTTTTATTTTAGTCACTAAATAGTTGAATAGGAGGGGACTGATAGCCCCTCCTGGTCGTCTCTCAAACAGTTTCATTCAAAGAATTAACGTTTGATTTATTCACTAGGAACTGTTGTTTTTTTTCCTTTAGCACCTGCTGAGGCAACAAAAACCACCATCTCTTCATCACCATTATTTTCACAGTAATGAACAGTGTCCTGGGATGAAGCGAAGCTTTCACCAGCCTCTACTGTCAGGGATTTTCCTTCGGTAGTTTCACAATAAAGATTTCCTTTTTGTACATAAATAATCCCAGGCTGAGGATGTAAATGAAGAGGTGTTTTAAACCCCGGTTGAGCAGTTATTTTTTCGAGTTTCATTTCAGCTTGCCCTCTTGGATATTTAAAAGAATCTCCATTCCACGATTCAGTTGCACTAATAAGAGTTGCTACCTCCACGGGCTCAAGAGATGTTTTCCTCTTAGGACTACAAGCAACTATTGGGATAGAAACCACAACTGTGAGTGCAAGAAGTAAAAAACGGGGCATAAAGCTATACAAATACCAACACTTTATAGCTGATCCTTCTCAATTAAACATCACATAAAAAAATGACCTAAGTCAGGCTTAGTGATTTTGAAGGCAATAAGCTATTTGATCGTGATTAAGTCATCCAACTAAACCTGTCTTTTGATAAGTCTCATCCACTTTGATCATTTCATCATCTTCATCATGAAAAGAACAGGTGTACATAAGATTTATCACACGGTCTAGATCAATATCTCTGTCAGCGACATCCTGCCAAAGTCTTTTGGATAACTCTGCATCAGCTCTGTCAAACTGAGCCTGCACTAAGTCTCGTACAAGTTGAAAAACGGCTTGGCGGTCATTTCTAATTCTTGCCTCTTGGGTTCCTACTGGAAGTTGAGATGACTTTGAAATGAATTTATTTTTTAGGCTCAATGTTTTCCCTTAATATTTGTATCTATTTTTACAAAAAATTGATCTGTAGCAATCAGTATTTATTTGGATACTGATTGCTACAGATATTAATAAAACTATAATTTATGCTAAAGGAATGCATGAATAAATTAGAGGTTTTATACAGTTGAAGTTATGTTGACATTGGATTTATCTTGGAGGAAATAGCTTTATCTACTAAATATGGGAGAAGCCAAAAGAAGACAAGAATTAGGATTGCCTCCTAGAGAAAAGAAGATAAAAAAAGATAAAAAAAAAGCTGGTTTTATTAGCAATCTCTCAGCCAAATATCCTTTTTTGCCCTTCATTCTTGGAGGCGTCCTTTTGACTGTCCTTATTGTTGACCTTCTGAATTACTACAAATAAAAAGATTAATTGAATAAGTTCATAAGTGGGATTAGGAGAGAGTCATAAAAAGCCAAGCAAGTTATCAAGGTATTGCACTGAAAAGATGAAACTGTTAAAAGTTATCTATTTAGAGCAAATAAACGAATAGAATCGCTGAATTGCTTAGGGCAGTTGAAGTAGGGCTAACCAGTTGGAGATATATTTATACTTATCAGAATGATCAATTAATTTAATCACTTGATAAATACCCCCTAATTAGT
>QCHI01000024.1 GCA_003279655.1 Prochlorococcus sp. AG-402-A21
TCTAGCGATGATGGGCTTCTTTGCTGCAGTCATTAACTACGGAATAACAGGCTGGATCATTCCAGGAATTGTTTAGTCCTAACTAATAAATCTAATAATAAGGCCACTTCTCTGTCATTACGGAGTGGCTTTACTTTGGTTTTTTGCTTGATTACCTAGTGAATAACATAATGTATATTAATTTAAGAATATATAGATTATCAACTTGATGTAGCTATTTTTATTTAATTCTTGTATCTAGGATCAATATATCATCTACTTTGCAACTACCATTGAGCCATTCTCTAAACTCTTGAGCAATTGCCAGCCTTTCCCTTTTGGGTAGCTTTTGGGCTCTAAATAAGAGCAATGTCATTGAATCTGCAATTAACTCTTCAACATTGGGCTTTTCTTGCATTTACGACTACTAACTGCGTCTCTTTTAAATTATCTCTTTGGTTGAATGATTAGTTAATACGTAAGAATATAAATAGAATTTACGAATACTTAATCATTAAGAAGAAAATGTAAATTAGTCGGCCCACAAAGTCATATCTGACTGGCCTGACGATCTTTGCATTAATGCTACTTTCCATTTTTCTTCAATCTTTTTAAAAATCGAAGTTACTGTGGGGAGATCGTTGTTTTGAGTACCTTTATAAGTAAATTTTGATCCTAGCGTGAAGACGCACATTGCAGCATTTGAGCCTAAGAGTTCAAATTTGTGTACCTTGGTGATTTCTGCGCTTTCTAATACAAGATCTCCAGAGGACCACATGTCTTGAAAACCTTTTGCATCAATGGGATTTCCACTTGGTCTTATAAACAAAAAATCTGGAGTTGCATTGTCTAAAAAGAATGATCCCATTCTCTCTGTAGAAGCAAACGCTTCTAGGATTGAGAGGATTTCTTCTTTAGAAGACATCGATCAGTTAAAAACAATATATTTAGGATTACATATTTGTTCAAAATTGGATGCGTCATTGGCCATCTTTTCTTGTACTGCTGACAAAAAGTACTAATCCTACGTACTAGAAAAATAAAAAATAATTGAGTTTAATTAGTGTATTTATGCAGCTTTTATCGAAAATTCATTTGCGAATAGAGATATAATTTCACCTTTTGGTGTCTTATACACTCTCTCTACAATTTCACCTTCATTAATGATTACTTTAGTATTCATTGATCCGGAGGGTAATGTCTTAATAGCTGGAACAAGAGCTTCTTTTAAGTCGGGGAACTGATCCAAATCCTTGAAGTCTTTAATTTTTTTCTTTGCAACCATTACTAATTAAGTCGAAGTTATTCCTTCCTTTTAACTAACTTTCCTCAAGTCGTAAAGAGCTTGTATAGCCAATCATCTTTTTATGGGACTAAAGTAAAAAAATTTAGGTATTTTTCCATTCCTATTTAAGTCGAAAATTGAATGTAATCAATAATGTATTCTTTTGATAATTGCTTTTATAAGCGTATTTTCTGTTTCTGTGTGAAAATAATTTTTATAGATCAAAGTATTGCCTGAATTTCATAATCCGTCCAATGGCCACAAAGTAGTCGTTCGCAATTGGAAAGTTTTTTTAGGAGCCTTCCTTTTTGGACCTATCTTCTTTCTATGTTTTGGTGAAATAGGACACGCACTGGCGAATTTTGCTGTGGGAATATTTTTGTGGTTTCTTTTTAGATTGGATCGTTTGGTTTGGATATGCAGTGGTTAGTCCATAAATAGTGAGCAAAAAAATAGTTGAAACGAGGTTATAAAAAGGAATAATTTTTGGGTATTTTCTAAAGCTCGTTTTCATTGTTGCCAAAAGGGTGTACCTAATCTCAAAAATCAACACCATTGCAGTAGTTAGAAGTAGTAGTCCCAAAAATTAATTGTGGTGGTGGAAATATCATTCTTCAATCTTATTGTGTAGTACTAAAACCACGAATGATCAATTAATTTTAGCCATAAATAATTAGCACTCTTTTGTACTGAGCATAATTATTTCTTTTCAGTATCTCTGTTAATTTCTACTTCTTTTTTTAATAATTAATACTGTTTAAGAGATACTGTATTTAATATATTTTTTTTCTATAGATATGATTATGAACGTTTTTCCAAAGAAAATAATGCTTTTAGGTAGTGGAGAATTAGGGAAAGAGGTGGCAATAGCAGCAAAAAGATTAGGTTGTTATGTTATTGCATGTGATAGATATAATAATGCACCAGCTATGCAGGTATCTGATCATTCCGAAGTATTAAATATGAATAATGATAATGAATTAAAAGAAGTTATAAATAAATGTAATCCTGATATAATTATTCCTGAAATCGAAGCTCTTGCAGTAGATGTACTAAAGGAAATCGAACGAAATATAACAGTAATACCAAATGCAAGAGCTACTGCAATAACAATGAATAGAGATAAAATAAGAGATTTAGCTTCTAATGAATTAAATATAAGAACTGCCAAATTTAGTTATGCGATGAATAAATCTGAGCTTGATTTGCACGCAGAGACGCTTGGTTACCCTTTATTAATTAAACCAGTTATGAGTTCTTCAGGTAAAGGACAAAGCTTAGTTAATAATAAAAATGATTTAGCACAGGCTTGGGATTTGGCTATTGAAAAATCAAGAGGTAAATCAAACAAAATTATATTAGAGGAATTTATTGATTTTGATTTTGAAATTACTTTGTTAACGATTAGACAATTTAATGGTAAAACATTATTTTGTGCTCCCATAGGACACGAGCAAAAGAATGGAGATTATCAATGTAGTTGGCAACCAGTTGAATTAACTGAAAGTGTCTTAGATAAGGCTCAAACGATAGCCAAATGTGTCACTGATAATCTTGGTGGCGTAGGTTTGTTTGGTGTTGAATTTTTTGTTAAGGGTGAGGAGGTTATTTTTTCAGAGCTGTCACCCAGACCACATGACACAGGCTTAGTAACTTTGATTAGCCAAAATTTAAGTGAGTTTGAATTACACCTTAGAGCTGTTTTAGGTATCCCAATTCCAGAAATAGTTTGTCATGAAGCCTCTGCGAGTAGAGTGATTTTGGCTTCTCAGAAAACTTCAAACATAGCTTTTACTGGACTTGAAGAGGCCTTAAGTCAATCGAATACAGGTGTATTTATATTTGGCAAACCGAGCTCAACTGTAGGTCGTCGAATGGGAGTAGCTGTAGCAAAGGCAGAAACTATCGATGAGGCAAGAATCAAAGCTGATAAAGCAGCTCAATCAGTCCAATTTATAAATGAATAATTTTAATTCAGATTGTTTATCTGATTTCACTAAGTGTAAGTCAATTTGGTTTCAATTTTTGGCTGAGTTAAATTGGAATCCAAGCGCAATTAACCCTCTTGAGTTGGTCCCTGAATCTTTTTGGCCAGAAGTTACGGACCTCTTGATTGAAGCTAGATATATTGGACAAAGCAGGAATTATTACCTCAGGGAATCTGATAAATATATGGATTATTTAAGTAAAGGTGGTAGGCCTTTTAAATCGGAGTAAAAAGAATACGTAAGATTTATGACTTCATACTTATTCTTTTCACTCCTTACCAACTTCCTATGGCTCCATAATTGTTAACACCTTTGAAACTGATCTTGCTTAACAAAAACTAAATTACAATAGATTTATGGGGATAGAGGATTCAAAACTTCGTTTGTTTATTCTTCTTTTGATCAATTTAATAGTGATAGTAGTTTTTAGAAACTGGGTATTAAATAATGAGGCTTTTGTCTGGTTACTAAATGGGTTACCTTCTTGAAGTTTTATGGGATTATTTGATGCAACTTTGCAAAATAATGCTTCATTTGATGTTAGTCGTTAATTACTTTGATAATTTTTGTCATTTTAGGACCTATTTTTTTTCGTGTTTTAATAACTTATGTTAGAAGAGAGATCAAAGAGCAAGGTTGGTTTAAGTTTAAAAAAGAAAAAGAAGAGGATAAACAATTAACTGCCTTCCTGATTTAAACGTGTTTTTTTGTAAGAAACGCAACTGTTTCGGTTAACACTACAAAATCCACTGTTTTATGTATCACTAGGAACATCTTTTAAAGATAATTTCTGTTATTTTTAATCTACGTTCAGCTGATTTATCAAGCTGCAGTAAGACTCGAGACATGGAACGGGGTCTTGAGCACTACGGGAAAGGACAATGACTGTTCTTACTTACAGAGGCAAAGAGTACCTTCAACATAAAGAAGCTATTCCAAAAAAAGTTGTAGAACTTAGTTACAGAACTAACGTCTACACTTCTAGACAAGCAGAAGCTAAAAAGCAGATGCAAGCATCCTTAACTTACAGAGGTAATACTTACCAAAAGTAATTCTAAGGAGATCTAAAAGGGGTATAAATTGCCCCTTTTTTTTATGCTTTTTTTCTTTCATTATTCAGAAAAATTGTTTTTGGTTCTATGTATTTTTGCCTGAGTTCTATTACTCTGGTTTTATGGGTGGTATCCGATGTAGAAATAATAATGACTCCGAAATAATCACAATGATTACTCAACAGTCATGGCCTAGTTGCAAGCTTCCTAAAACTCAAAAGGCTCTTGAAGCTATTTATTCAATGCTCTGGAAAAGACCAAAGGTGTTTAGATGGTATTACAGGTCAAACTAATAGCTTTTATTCAAGGGAAACCGAACACGCAACTAACTTAAAAGTTGTTGAGAATAATATCTGAACCTTATAAATGAATGCAAAGATTATTTAAGCCGAACAGTAGTTTTTTGGCTTTGTTCATGTTTTTACCTATTACTCCAAGTATTGCTGCTATTACTGTTTTTACACAATCAGTATTAAATGACAGAAGTAATGAAGTAACGAATATTTCTCATCATGCAAAGCGAGTCATTGACGCTACAAGAAACAAGTGAATATTTTGCGCTTTGACCTGGCAGCACAAATCATTTATATGAAATTTTTCTCCTCTCATTAAAGTTTTATTTAAAAGGCTTATTAACTTTTTACCTTTCTTGGTTTAAATACTCTTTACCTCATGTGATTAGTAGGTTACAAGTCATATAAACAACTTTTTCAAAGTATGGTTTTAACGAACAAGTTTAAGGCCTTTGATGACTCAATCTTAGATCTGCATCCTGATTTAAAAGAGGTTCTTAAACCTAATGATCAGTACCCGGAGCTAGACCACATTTTAAAAAATAGATCTGCAAATTTACCTGATGGGTCCTTTAATTCGAAAGTGATTATCAATAATGGAGAAATTGTCGAACGAGTGTTCAAGACACCCAGGGGACAAGTTGTCTCGTTATTCTCAAAGCCATCAAATGTAATTCTTGATCAAGTTGCTTAATAACTGATCTGCAACTAACCATGGTTTTTTAGATTTAGTATTCAAGTAGAAGCAGATTTAACCGCCTTTAAATTAATCAGTTCTCTAAAGTACCTTTCTGTAAAATATTCACTACAGCGAATATTGTATGTTATAACGTCTAGCAAAAATTATGGACATAGCTGAAATAATTAAAAAACGAAGGACATTTCATATCTTTTCTAAAAAAAGTGTTCCTAGAGAAGTAATTGAAAAATCAATATTTGCAGCTAATCAGGCACCTTGCCATAGAAGGACTTTTCCATGGCGTTTTACCAGCATTGGGATAAAAACAAGAGAGCTTCTATATCAATTACAGCTGACTCTGAAGTTTGGTGAAAAGTCAATACATGAATCTAATTTAAAAATGGTAAGGGACAAAATGCTAAACCCTTCCCATTTGCTTATTGCCACTCAAGTATGTACTGATAATCAAGTTCAAAAACTTGAAGATTATGCCGCTTGTGCTTGCGCGATTCAAAACCTGTCGCTTTCACTTGCTGCTGCTGATGTGGGTTGCAAGTGGTCAACTGGAAAAATCACTAAAGACCCTAATACCTATAAAATTGCTCAAATAAATTCTAACGATGAGGAAATTATTGGTTTTATTTGGATTGGATATGGAATTGTGCCACCTTTAATCAAAAGACCTTTAATTAGCACTATTTATAGAGAGAGGGATTAACCTGGTTTAACTCATAGACGAGAGATAATGAAACTGATAAGGAAGTGTTGAGGCCACACTGAAGACAATCAGCATCATGCCTATTTTATCTAATCGTTTCATACTCAAAAAATATATTATATAAACTTAATCGAAGAATAGTTTTTGCAGTGGCATTTTAGGTAGGGAGAACTAGACATCACTGAGTAATAAATTTATGAAAAACAAGACCACGGGGAGGATAAACTTTTCATGATCAAAATATGAATTCATAGAAAATATGCCAGATCCTAAATCAGGTCTTAGTCCCTGTTTAAATCCATTGAATTGTGTTTTTTTTCAAAAAGAATTTGAAGATGTTGACAAGACCTTTGATCAACTTGTCACGATTGCCCAGAAAATTCCTAGAACCAAAGTTTTAGAGAGTAATGAAAATTATTGGAAAGGGGTTTGTCGTAGTTTGATTTTCAGATTTCCAGATGACTTGGAGATTTTAAAAATCGAGAAGAAGATTCAAATCAAATCGGCATCAAGATATGGTGGTGGCGATCTTGGAGTTAATGGAACTAGAGTAGGAAGATTATTAACTGCTTTAGAAAAATTAAATAGTTAGCTATAAAACTTGCATAAAACAATCAATATGTTGTCGTCGGGAAATATCCTAGTTATTTTTAAATAGCTATATAAATAAGATGAACAGAGCACAAAAATATTTTTTACATCTTCCAAAGGGGACTCATTTTGAAAAAATAATTGATACCGAATATGGGAAAGAGAATATATATGTAAGCCCAGACGGAAAAAAACACTCAATACCTATCACTCCAGATAAGCTTTCTTGAAAACTTCAACAGGTAGAATTAGAAGTTAGGATAATTATTTATTCATCTTGTGATTTTTGTTTCTTCATAAATATGACCAGAGGCTTAACAATAGACTTTTTTTGCTGACTGGTAAAAATGTTATATCAAACATGCTCTGGTCCTTCAAGCATTACAGATGCTCTTTTAGAATCTCGTACACATTCACCGATATAAAAAGTTTTAACACCCATCTCTTTAAAATTCGCCTGCTTCTCTGGCGCATTCCTATGAGTGCAACACTCAGAAAATGTATTGCTAAGCTAGAAGCCTATAAACAGTGATTTCAGTTCCTATGGAAAGAGTAAGTGAACATTAGAGATATATATGTCTACCATTTTACTAGTCTTTCTAAAGACTTTAATATTTTCGATCCTATCGTATGGCTTGGATATTAGTTTGGTTTTTTATTTATGCCGTTAGCATTTTCGATGTCTTGTAAAAGACCTTTTGTGGCTTGGTGAAAACCATTTTTTACTAAAAATGTTTGAGCTTCATCAAATTTTTGTTTAATTTTACTTATGTATGGAGTCATCTCATTTGGAGAGAAAGTCATCTTTTTTTAATATTCTTTTTAAATATTGCCCTTTTTATAAAATGATATGAAGTGGCAAATACTACAAAAAAAAATATTAGTAATAACTACTCATTATATTTATATACAAGCCTAGTAGTTCTTGCGTATTGCATCTATGGTTTCTAACGATATAACTAACTCAAGTTGCATTGTGACATTGTCTATCTTTAAGCACCTAAGCAACAGGTTTTTATTACGAAAGATTGACAACAGCAAATGTTATTCAAGATGCGAAATGGAACCTTTACCTAATGAGATTTATCAAGATATTGTTGATTTTCAATCTGATGTGACTAGACCTATAGATATATCTATTTATAGGGAATTCAAAAAGGAGGCTGCATAAGCTCCTATATATTAATTTTTTTCTTCTTATTTTCTTTGATTTTACTTAACTATTAACAGGGTACAAATTTTCCAATTTTGATGTTTTGTTGAATAAAGCATATTAATTTTTCCTCGATTTATTGATTAATTGTAAAGTAGAAAGAAAGAAGGTTTTAAATTTTTTTGATGGATCGCTTGAAAGCAAAGTCCTTAGCTCAGGAATTAAATGAATTAGCATGTAAAGGGTGCACTGAGGGTTGGCTAAAGAAACACGATGGACTATCAGATCCAATCCAAGACATTATTAAGTGTGGATCTCTTGGATTTATTACGCCTGAACGACAAAAGCGATTAATTTTTGAAGTCAAAGAGATTAATGAAGGAAATTAAATACTATGGCTAAAAAAAAAGGAAATGACTTGAGTAAGTTTTCTGTTCCTCCTTTCGCTTCAGATAATGAGATATGGATTAAAGTCCTTGAAGTTTTGACACCATCTGAACAGTTAGAGGCTAGCCTTTCACAATCCGAGTTCAATGATCCATACATGGGTGGTAAAGAGATTATTGTTAAGCGCTCTGATCAGTCCGACATAGCTGTTGCTTTACTGACTGAGGTAACTGTTGATGGTGATGAATGGGCAATATATAGAGAACATTAAAATGGATTCTTTTTCATTAATAGCATTGGCAGCCCTTGTTTTATCACTTTTGACTTTAATTTTGCTTATCCAATTATTTAGAAATTTAATTAGAAAGCAAATTGATGATCAAATGAAAGATATGATTCCGATAAAAGTTATTAGAGAAAGAATTGGTATAAGAATTAAATTGGGAAAGTAGAATAAATTTTTTTTTTATTTTGTGCTGTTTTATACGGATTTTTCATTAAAGCGATATTTTTCTATATAACTATTATTTTGAGCTATTAAGTTGAAGATTTTCCCTGCTCAGCCATTTTTTCCCTTTAAATTTGATTTTTTAATCAGTATTACTTATGCTTATTAGTTAGTAAGTAATACCGATAGAAAAAAATAGAAAGAAAGGATAGATTAATTATAATTGTATGAGACTTTTATGAATATGATTGATTCTAAGCAAATGTCACAAGGACAAGTGGATCCAATTGAAGATTACCTTGAGTGTGTTACATATTGTTCAATATCTAGCAGTGCTGAAGAGAACGATTGCCAAACAATATGCATGGAAAGACATTTGAAAAGCTCATATTTTTAGATATTTTTAATAAGAAACAAAAACAGAGAAACTTGCAAATCTTACATTGGTTTAATTTGCTTTTTATCTCAATCTAAATTAGTGGCCTAAATATACTGCCTTATCCTGTGAAGAATAATTTTAGAAAGGCATATAAATAACCATTGAGAATAAGTATATTTGCGAAGAGTGTTGCTTGATTTACACCAAATGTTTCGATTTTTAATAAATGTTTGCGTATTTCTAGTTGATCCCACTAAGTAGTTGATGTAGTGAAAAGTGCAATAGTCTTCTGTAATCGTTCTCTAAAAATCTAATTTTGATGTTGGGGTAATGACAAAAGGTTTAAATACTTATGAAATAAACTTTCAAAATTGCCATCTTAAATTAGATCGTATTTTTAAAAATTTGGCTCATCCCATATCTTGGTATTGGCTTTTAGGCTTTTTTCTATGGATGGTTCACAACATTTTGGTTCTTAATCGTAAAGTCAACATTGACAAAGAACGACAAATCACAAAACGATTCAATGCAATCTCAAGGCTCTATCCAGAAGGTACATATATTTCACATGAATAATAATCTTTAGTTAATTTTAAATTATCTTTAGCCCTTCCTTATTTGGTTTAATAATGGGGTGGTTTAGAAGTCTCTTGAGGGAAGTATTCTTCACTTTCAGTTTCATATTTGTCACCTATATTTTTTTTGAAGTATTCCTCTGATGGGTCGTAACCATCGTTGTCTGGATTGATTTTTTCTTTCATTGTTTGAAATTTTTTCTTCGGCTAGATCAGTGGCTTTGTCAGAGTGCTTTATCCAGCTATTCCATTACAAATAATTCCTGCTTTGGCCATTGAAAGTAAAACAAAATGATGAAAGCTGGGAACTGCTTTGTCTAATGCTATAAGAAAGATAAGCAATGACATTGATGTCATTGAAAGATATTGCATCCAATGAATACCTGCTTTATCAAGTCCATTTTTATCAAAACTTGTACTAGTCATTTCGTTAAAGCTTTGGTCGATGACCTTAACGCAAAAAATTATTTTTTGCTAGTTATTTCTTTTTCTTGATTGATGCCTTTACAAAATTGATTAACTGCTCTGTGCTGAAATTTCAAAGTTTTTAATCACTTCTTCACCCTTTCTGAAGATCGTTTTAGCATATTCAGTCCATTTTCCCTGTCCCCAATAACGGAAGCAGCTAGTTTCTAATAGCAAAAGGTATAGTAGCGCTTCTTGATAGTCATGAGTTTTCGTTAACGATGGATTTTGAGCTAATAAATGGTCAAATGTTTCGTGAAAATAGGAACTAAGTTTTGAAATTGGTTCTAAAACATTTATATATCCATCTTCCCAACTCAAATCGTTAGTCCAGCTGGCTCCACTCAAAGAAAAAGATTGATCTTCCTCTTTTAATTCATTAATTGCTTTGTTAACCAAAGAAGGAGTTATAGGCCCTGAGATTTTTTCCCATATTCTGTCTTGACCGACTGCTTGTATCAATGGATAATTATTTTCATCAATATCTAAAGTCTCCAGGAAATCGAGGTATTCAGATCCGTTCATAGCAATTGTGGGGCTTATGTCGTTTTTTGGACCAATTCTTTTATAAGCCTGAATAAAAGCTTGAGGAAATTCGTTCATCATTACTCCGCCATTTTCTCCATCAGCAATTTGGGAAACCAGAGAGGGGATATTATGTTGACCTAAATTTTGTTTATTTAGCCCTATTGCCTCGTAATAAGGTTGCATTTGTCCAACAAGCTTTGTATCTGATCCTTGAGTTTTTATTAGTGAAATAATAGAGATGGTCTCTCCATTACTACTTTGAGCTTTGAGTCTATTGGGAATATATTTTTGCTCTTCTCTTAGATTAGAGCCATCTATATTTTGAACACTATGTTCTTGAACCATTACCCAACGATATCCACATTCCTTAAGAGCTTTGATTAACTGAAATAGAACATCCGGATGGTTTGGAAGATGCATCTCAGGAAGAGAGAACCCATTTACTCGACGCAATGCATCTTCTCCAAATAATGACGAGAAGTGGTGCTGCCAGGCTGTTATCTGTAATTTAAAGTCAGAAGGTGGAGTCGAAGAGGCTACAGCATGACTCCAAAAGCTTCCTAGCCATTCAACATGTGGTTGAACTGTCTGATCACACGCTAGGAGTTTTAACGATTTGAGAATATCCTCGCGACCCATTTGTTCGATTCCCCAAAGAAGATTGCCGGAGTAATCAAGCATTATTTTGGGATCATATCCTTCATCTATCAGGCTTGGAATGATTTGAGCCAAACGTTTATAGCATTGAGCAAATGGTTCGGCATTGTGATTATCTCCTTCTGAAGTGTGCTCAAACATATATTGCAAATGTGAAATGAGCTTTCCATTCTCACCCGCTGGAATTGTCGGTTGATGCATATGGAGGGCACATGCAAATCCTGAATTCACATTCTCTAGCCTTGACTTTTTTTCGAATTCTCTACGATCTCTTTCTTTATTTACTAACTTATTAATTTCAAATTCAAAACCACATATCGTTGGTAAGTCTTTGTTCTTCATTTTATTGGGGTTATATATTTAAAGCAGCCCCATTGAAAGGACTTTTTCTGAATTAGTTGAAGTATTTGAAGTATATACAATAAAAAATGTTTTTTATAGATTTAATTTGTTTTAAGGTTCAATCTTTTGAGAAATACTTTTAAATTCATTGTATTTTTATTGCCTATCAAATCAGAACAATATACATATATTTTTTTCTAATTGTGCTAATAGACACTAATCGATTGTAAAACAAAATTTATTTTGCCAGGCTTAAAGCCAGGATTCAATTCTCCTGGTTTACCAAATTTGGAATGTAGTAATTGAAATTGGGTTATAGATTCTGATTTAAATGTAATTGGTATAGAAATTTTTTTTGCAAGAACTGTTGGTTCAAGGTTTTCAAAAGGTACTTTGATAGTTGTTGTACCAAATCTTTTTGTTTCTATTTCTGCTACCCATCTGAGCCCACCAGGTGATTTGTCTAAGAAAAATCCTCTTAATCCAAAAATTCCATATTTACATGACACTCCAAATTTTAAAGTTCGACCTTTACCTTCAATTTTTAATTCAAAACCTTGATAATTGGATAAATTTAGAACAGGTGAAAATATTGGAGATTTGCAACTAACAAAACCTCCTTTTTCCTCAACTACAACACCTTCCAGGGAGAGGCCTTTTGAGGAAGATCTACAAACTGCCTTACTTGAACCACCCATAACAGTGTCGTTCAAAGAAAACCAATCATCAAAGTCACTGGATGACACGACTTTTGATGGTTCCGTCATTTTTTATCTACAATTTTTTTTACTCTATAAAATTTTTTTGTGAATTATGAGTTTAAAAATGTAGATTTCATCAGTTAAAGAAAAATACATTTGCGTCTCGTTAAGTGTTTCTTTTTGTCTTTGAGTTAATTTTTAATCACTAATAAGGTTATTAGAATAGCTTTTGATCTGAGATTATTTGCTTGAGCTGGCTTAAAGTTTTACCGATTGAAGGTCAATTATTAAAGAGAAGGCAAGCTGGAGATGATGGATTTATAGAGCATTCAGCATCCCAAAAGCCTTCAACTTCGATACCTTCCCAATGATTAATCATTGTTTCTAATTCCTTGATTCTTACTTTAGCGACATCAATTTTTTCAAGGATATTTGATGAAGTTTCTTTCTTCATGATTTTTCCTCGTTACTATTCTTATTTAACTACTAAATTGATATTAAATCTATCGATATAATTACGGATGTATTTGTTCCTATTAGAAATTGAATAAATGTTTTCAGAAAACTTTTCTATTTTCTTATTTAAAATCTATCTTTGGTTGAAATAGAACGAATTACAAAAATCACCAACATTATTTGTCTCAGCTTTAAGACCTGTTTTCTTTGCAATAACTTTGATCTTTGTGTTTTTTTCTTTTAGTGAGTAGTCATTCTGATTAAGGTACATTGTGTAGTATTCTCTGCATAAATTTGAGAGCTCTTTTTCTCTGGAAAAGGGGATACGGCCTACAGCTATCACTACCAGAGCTAGAGCTATTACTCCTGTAAAAGCTTTGTTGAGTGAGTTGGTCATTAGATATGTTTTTTATATATTATCTAGCATGCCTCCTAAGGTGGTAAATCTTAGATATGTAAATACGAAATCTATAAACCTCATGTTCTTCTTTCACTTACTACAGAGAATGAAATTCTATAGTCATCTTTGTTAGTAAAAAATAAATGTCTTTATGTATTAGAAATCAACTAGTTGTGTAGATTTTAAAATGCTGATTTGCCTTGACCGGATTTAAGAAGAAAAAAAGTTGGTAATCCTAGTAAAACGACTATAGATGTTACGAGAACTAGATTGATGGTCAATGAACTCACACCAAGTTCAGAGGCTGCTAATGCAAAGGTCATTGAATTGAAGTTCGATTATTACTATTATCTTTTAAATATTTTTTAAAGGTCAAATTATTAAAAGGTTGTAAGGTTCGTCCCTTTTTAACGGTTATTTTTATCTAAACTATTTACTTTTCATCTTATTAGATTCAACTTTACTTTCGAGATTTTTGTTTGTCTTCATTTTATCTTCTTTCAGTAGAGCCTTTTTCTCTAATGCTTCTTTCTCGATTGCTCTCTTTGCATCAGCATCTTTTTCCGCCGCGATTTTTGCTGCTAATGCTACTGATTCTTCATGTGCAATCTTTGCATCAAGCTGTCCTGTCGCCCTCATCCATTCATTAACGCTGACTTCTTTCCCTGCGGATTCGCATTCTTTTTTATATCTCAAGAATGGGAACCAATGATGCTCTGCTGTTTCAGGATTACTAGAATTCATACTATCTTCTGACATTTATCAAATGCAAACCTGATGGATTATCTATCAATGTATAAATAATCGGCTTTTAACTTTTACTAAATTTAAGTTCATTTTATACATAAATTTTTTTTGTAATTATTTTTACTTTGAAATAGTCAATTCATAAACGATAGTTGCATTAATGCCGACATATATTCGTTCCTTATTGGATATAGCTTTTTATTTTCATATTAATTTGTCATTACATAATTAATTTTTAGTATGGACTCATCTTTAGCTTTAGGAATTATTTTGACATTTGTTGGGATCATTATTTTTATATTGATATCTAAAAATGATCTTGGAGTTACTACTTTAAAGAAAGATCCTGCCTCTCATACAACTCTAATCGGTTCCGTTGCTAAGGGGATTCCTGGCTCTGATATCTTAAATTCAGATTCAGTCTCCAATACAAAGGAGTCGTCAGAAAATGCAATTCACAGCTAGCAAAGATGCTAATGAAGATTTGATTTGGTCTTTGATTTTAAATAATCTGGGTTCTCCTCTTTCAAAAGACGTCTCACCAGCTACTTCTGCTTTCTTCAAAACAGAGGACGGCCTAGAATGTTCAGTTAGGAGAAGAAATGGAGATTTGATTGCACATTGTTATTCAGAATCAGATCGAATGGGGCAAAGACGTTGGACTATTGATCTTAAATAATTGTCAATCAACAATAAGCGCTCTTATATTCCTAGTTCTTCAATTAAATTCTTTTGGAATTTGGAACCCAGAATTGTATTAGCGGCCAGAGCACCACTGGCGGCTACAGGTGGAATCCCGATCCCTGGGAATGTACTTGAACCACACATTAAAAAATTTTTAATTGGAGTTTTATTCCCTGGGAAAAGCCCTTCTGCTGCCGACAAGGCTGGACCATAACTTCCATTCTTTGTATTTAAAAATCTTTGATGAGTAAGTGGTGTCCCTAGCATTTTTATTTCGATTCTTTCGTGAATATCAGGGATTAGTTTTTTTATAGGTTGCCAGAAGACTGAGCACCGCTCTTCTTTTGTCCTTTCATATTCTTCTGTACCAATTTTAAGATTTTTCCATATTTCCCAAGGCTCATTAGCAGGTGTATATCCGTGAAGAATATGTTTGTTGGGTGGTGACATTGTTGGATCCAAAGTCGATGGTATAGAGAGAACTACTACATTTCTTTCGGTAGTAATACCTTTAGACCAATCATCAACCCATATTGAGTGGAGTGGAATATTTTCTAGACCTTCTGCATTAAACCCAAGATGTACATGAAGAAATGACTTGCATTTTGGAGTTGTGGACCTTTCCTCTCTCCATTTTTGAGATATTTCTTTTGGTATTAAATCAAGGGTGTTCCAAATATCGGCATTGCTAACAATATGATCTGCAAAGATTTTTTCACCATTTTTTAGCTCAATTCCGATTGCTTTATTCCTCTTAATAATTATCTGACTAACTTTTGAATTAAGTTGAAGCTTGCCTCCAAATGAGTAAATTCCATTTAATAGAGCCTTAACGATAGATTCACTACCTCCCTTTGGATATTCCAGGTAGGCATCTGGTTTAAACCAATCATCAAAAAGGGTTGCCATCGCAGCTGCATTCGTTTCGTCTTTGGATAAACCGCTTATTAGAAAGCAAAGTAAATCAACCCAATTTCGTAAAAATGGATCTTTAAGATGCTCATCAACTAAATTTCCAAAAGCACCTCCAAGGTATTTAAAAGATTTCAAGTGAGTGAAGAGTGTTTTACTACGTCTTAAGAGCTGAAAAATAGTTTCCTTGTTTTGATTTAGCGCTATTAGAGGAATTGCATTAGCTGCTGCACCAATTGGTTTAATTACTTGAATAAAATGTTCCCATTCTTTAATGGCATCATTTCCGCTAATTGAATTGATCTGATCAAGGAATCTTTTATCTCCAACTCCAATCGTGTAGTCACCTTCAGGAATTTGAACATTCCAATCCTGATATTTAATTAATTCAACTTTTTGGTTAAGAGCTTTTAGGACTTGACCTAAAGGATTTGTCGTAGGCCAAGTACCTATTCCGCTCCAAAGAGATGGTCCAGATTCAAATGTATATCCATCTTTCTGAAAACCATGAGCGGCTCCTCCTGGTTTTGAGTGAGCTTCAAGGATTAGGACTTTTTTACCAGCTTTTGCTAGCAATCCTGCGCAACATAATCCTCCTATACCACTTCCAATTACTATTACTTCTGTATTTTTCATTTATTCTTTTTAAAGGAATTTTTCTTCTTTAGAGTTTCTACTACAAATTCCTCGGAATTGCTTCAGTGAATTCAGTATTTGAGAAGAGAATTTGCTTAAATTTTTTATTGGTCTAGAAGAGGAATAGATGGCCGTATGTAAACAAACATTGCTCCGTGCATATCTCTAATGATTCTTAAATCTTCGTCTACATAGATCACGTTAATCTCACAATTTGGATTTTCTTTATTCCATGGAAGAAGTTTCCATACGGTTTTAACTGGATACCATCTTTCCATGAGAATGGAATTTACAAATGGAATTTTTCCCAGACCATCAACCTCTGACACCTTAGTCTTCTCTAACTCCATAGAAAGTATGTTGTCTTTTAGTTGAAGCTCCTTAGCCAGAGTTATAACGCGACCACCAAAGGTAGGCAGAAGTTTGAACCACCCAAGGATTGGGATAGTTGTAAGTCCAAAGATAGTGGTATCAAAGGTGGAGATCATTTCCCCTTTATTAAAATTGAGATATTGACCGACTCTTCCAACAGTTGACAGACCAAATGAACCAACTTGTAAAAGATGAAGCTTGAAAAATAAATCGCTTTTTGATTTGTCGTTTAAAGCTTTTTCAATGGCTAAAAAAAATGGAGAGCTTCTAAATAATTCAACTGATGAGTAAATAAGCTCCCATTCACCTTCAATAGAACTCTGAGTTATTTCATCTGATAGGGGCAGTAGATCTTCAACTAATTTATTCATCTCTACTAATTTATTTTGATACATGGGAGCAATCATCGCGTTCATTCTTTGACCTCTATCTGTTGCTGCAGCTACCTGGTAAATAAGGGCTTTGAGATCCTTCCTATCTTGCATTTTATTGAATTGGTTAATTCCTACTTAACACCTTGACTTTAACTAAAATTTTCTAAAGACCTTGAGTCTATATATAGGTTTAACAAGTAATATTTGAGCGTTTCTAGCTGATTTGGCTTATAACATCCATATGATTACAACTAAAACCTTACTACTGACAATATTTGTTCCCTTGGCGTGTCTTAAAATTTTTGGCTTTTATAAAAAAATTCTCAAGGTCTCAGAACCGTCTTTAAAGCAAATAAAAGCAAAATTAGAAAGAACATTTTCAATAGATAGCTAGGTTTTTGCTCGGATTTTTGTTTTTTGTGTTTTATAGCGATTTTTGCTTACTTTTTAGAAAATCAATACAACTTTTATTCCTTCTTGATAGTCATTTTCTCCTTAAGTGAGACTTTACCGATCTATTTTCTAAACAGGCCTATAACTCAATTTTTGTGTTCCTTATGTCTTTAATTGAATAGTTTTTTATGTAAATTTATAAGATGCAAATGCTATTTACATCTACATGTAAATAGATTGTTCGGTTTGGATACCCACAATGTGCTAGATGTTGTATATAGGTAATTCTTAATTCAATGTCTCAATTAAGTATCAAAGTTAGCGCTAAAGGCGAAGCCATGATCGCTACTCTCCAAAAGGAAATCTTTAACCGAAGAAGAAAAAAAGTAACAGCATCACAAGTTGTTGAAACTCTTGTTGAGAGCGGTGCTAAGTCACAATCTGATAAGCGATATGCTGCTTCTTGGAAAAACTTAATAAAGGATATTGAGAAAGCTGCAAAAGTTTCTGAGATCCATGGTAATAAGCCTGCAAATGTTAGTGCTGATGAGTGGGCCTTGATTCTCTCTCACCGTACTCGTAAGTCCTCAAGTGCTAAGAAGGCCTCAGCAAAACCCATTGCTAAAAAGACAGCCGCAAAAAAAACCGTTGCTAAAAAGTCTGCTGTCAAAACATCCGCAGCTAAAAAAGCAATTGTAAAGAAAGCCGTAACCAAAGCTGCTCCAGCTAAGAGCGCTTCAAAAGCAAAAGTTAAGACTTCTAAAGTTAAGACCGCAGTTAAGAAAGTAGCTTCTGCTCAAGCTAAAAAAGCAACCACAACCGCTAAATCAGTTTCTAAAAGAACATCTAGGGCTTTAGCAGGCAGACCTGCGAGGCGTTCAAGAAAAGTTAGTTCTAAAGCTGTAAAAGCTTAGTTAAAAAGCCAGACCCGTCAAGCGGCGTGAAAAGTGCAATGCTTTTCTCTGGCTATTTTGCAAATGAGTTAACTAGTATCCCAAACCTAGATTGCCTTTTGTGTAGCCTTGGCAGTAGTACTTGGCATGGTAGTAGTGATTAGTAATATCAGCTTTCTCTCCTTCTAGCCCCTCAATTCTTTTTTTTCCTAATTTTAATTCTCTTGCAGCCTCTTCCCCTGTAATTAAATCAGCGCTAAGGCGTCCGCAAACATCATTAACTTTGAAGTCTTTTGCTGAAGGACCTCTGACATAACCAGCAAAAAATGCCAGAAATAAACCAAGGGTTACAAACCTTCGGTGGTTTCTCCACCATTCATAACTATTGAGATTTAGTCTCTTTTTTAAATCAACGTTCATTTATATCAATGATAGATTTGTTTACCTTAGGCTTTAGTCCTTTTTTTATTGATGAAGTTCTTGATAGTTAAATATTTTGCTTATTCACATAGTTAAAGAATTACCGCAATTCGCTTTTCAAATTTGCATATTCACCAGTTACGATTGGATTATTGGCAAATCTATTTACGAATGCTTGAGAAAATTTCAAAAGATGATTGGCAATATTTTGTCCCCTTTTTGGCTTGCACTATTTGCTTCTTTGCAACAGATTTCTTAGGAATAATTGATAAGACTTCTATTGCTTATTGGTCTGGACGTTTGTTTTATGAGCCATACAGGATTATTACCTCCCATTTTTTTCATGGTGATTTTAATCATTTATTGGCAAACATTGCTGGAATTATCGTAGCCAGATATTTTCTTAAATCTTTAAGCCTTCAAAGTGACTATTTCTTTCTGGCTTTTATTGTATTGATAATGCCTCTCCAAGCACTCATTTGTTGGTGCGTAGATTTTTTAGTTTATAGAAATCCTATGTCTCTAGCCATTGGCTTTAGTGGTGTTTTATTTGGTATCGACGCATTTATTCTAATGACTACAATTTATGGAAAGAAAAGATTTTTTTTTATTGGATGCGACCTAAAGAAAGATCCAAGATTACTTAAATCTATTTCTGTACTCACAGGTATTGGAATTATTTGGTCATTCTTACCTGGAATTAGTTTGTTAGGTCATATGTCTGGACTTTTGGCAGGATTTCTATTGTTTTGGCTCTAAACAAACAATTGATTTGATCTTATTGCTTCTTAAGAAACACGTGATCATCTCAATTGTGAAAATTATAAACTCAATTTTAATTGAGTTGCCTTCACTTCACTTGATAAACTTTTGACCTTCCATTGCACTTACGCACCGCCCATTCGATTGGAGATTTTAAACTTTCTTGTTCAACACAAATAGTCTGATAATTAGCCCATTTAGCTATTGGCCCTAGCCTTATTGCAATTAGTGCAAGGCTAAACGCACATAAAAATGCACATAACAGCAATGCAATTCCAGTAAATAGATCATTAAACTTGAACTTCATTTCTGTCAGATTGAAGTTTTTATTTTTCTTTGTCTCACTCATAGAACTAATGGGGTGGAATAAAATGCCTCAATATTTAAAATCTCATATACTGCTACCTCTTTTATGGTGGCATAGAGAATAAAAGGTGAATGAATTTTATAGATCTATTTATTGATAGTTAACAGTTGGAAATTTTCTTAGGTTTCTTCATTTGTCTTTTCCCCATTAAACATCCTTTTCTCCCCGATCACGATGGTTAACCATCCAAGTGCTAGAACCCCTCCAGCTTGATAGTCTCCTTTTAGAAAATCAAATAGAGCGAGGGTGCTTGCAGAAATAGCAAGAGTACGAACAGCAAACCTTGCAAAGGTAATTTTCTTTTTTTTAATAGGTTTATTCATATGCCCATTTTGCAGGGACTAACTTCGTAAAACAAATTTTGGTTGGATGAATTATTGAAATTTATTCTTTTGAAAACATCTTGTTAATAGAATTAAATCTATCATTTCTTCTTTGTCGTAAGAGGATTGATCCTTTCCCCTTACACCGCTTCCCTCTGTTAAACCTTGTAATTCTAGTTTCTTTCTAATCAACATTTTTCTTTCTGCACTTGAGAGATTTTTAAAACGTTTTTTCCTTTCTTCACGACTTTCACCATTGCTCATTGGATTTGTTTAATAATATTTTGTCTATTAATAATGAATTGATAATTGTTTTTACTAGTTTAATTCACTAAATAATTGTTATCTAGAAGTGCATCAATGACTTTTGCTCCTCTTGATTTATTCCCAAGAGAAAGGGGATTGGCCTTATCTAGTATTGAAGCAAAGCAAGTGAGCCAACTACTACCTTCGCAAACTTGAGCTGCCTCGCAAATGTGCTTTGGTGCTTTTTCTGTGCAACCTTGAGTGCGAGAAAATTTAATAGATTCTAGTTGAGAATCAAGTTCTAATTCTAGTAATGATAGTTCGTCTTTATTAATCCATTCACCAGCAGCGTAGCTTTCAAGCAAAATTTGATAGTTCATTATTTAATGAGTTTTAGTAGTATTGAGAACTAAGATCGAAAAAGTTTTTCTAA
>QCHI01000025.1 GCA_003279655.1 Prochlorococcus sp. AG-402-A21
CAGTGAGGTTGAAGGTATTTTGAAAAAAGGAAAGGATGTTTGGGATTTGTTAATTGCTTCTTTCCCTGCTGGGACTGTTAGTGGGGCTCCAAAGATAAGAGCAATGCAACTAATTAATCAATTAGAAAAACAACGTAGAGGGCCCTATTCTGGGGTTTATGGATCCATAGATTTAAATGGAGCATTGAACACAGCTATTACTATTAGAACAATGGTTGTTCGCAGTAAAAATAAAAACGATTTTACTGTTCAAGTTCAAGCTGGGGCAGGGGTCGTTGCAGATTCCATTCCTTTTAATGAGTATCAAGAAACTTTAAATAAAGCGAAAGGGATGTTTACTGCTTTAGCTTGCTTAGAAGCCCCTGACTTATGACAAACTTGATGCTTTTAAAGGGGTTTGAAGTAGAGCTTTTTACTGGTACCTTCGCTGGTAAAAATGTAGGTGTTGCAACTGCTATTACTGAAGATCTTTCAGATTTTGTTAAAGAACCTGATCAAAGAAATCTTGAGTACATAACTGTTCCAGATCAAAGATACTCAGTTTTAAAACATGCACTTTTATTACCTAGGCAAAAACTTAGAAAATGGCTTGATTGCAAACAATTGACAATTCTGCCTGGAAGTACTCTAAGCCTTGGAAATACAAAGATTTTTGAAAGATCAGATTCAGAAAACTCTTATCACTCCTTTATAGAAAAAAATTATGGAACAAGTGTTGTAACTGCAAGTATTCATATCAATTTAGGTATTGAAAATTTAGCCTTACTTTTTTCTGCACTTCGTTTGATTAGATGTGAAGCATCATTATTTCTTGCGCTAAGTGCTAGTTCTCCTTTCTTAGAAGGAAATTCAACGGGTGTACATTCTCAAAGATGGGTTCAATTTCCTAAGACACCTTCTAAAGTTCCTATTTTTCTTGATCATGAACATTATGTGACATGGGTTGAAGAGCAACTAGATCAGGGCAATATGCAAAATGAAAGACATTTGTGGACATCAGTAAGGCCAAATGGCCCAGAAAGGCCTCATATATTAAATCGATTAGAGCTGCGGATATGTGATTTAGTCACTAATGCTGACTTGCTTTTGGCTATTACAGCGTTGCTTGAGCTCAGAATTATGAATCTTAAAAATAATTTGAAAAAATATGATCCAATTCACGCAAGCTCCAAAACACAAGAAGAATTGGCTCTATTGGCAGATGAAAATGATTTGATTGCAGCCAAATCTAGTCTTGATGCAAATTTATCTCATTGGAAAAACGGGAAACAAATAAACTGTCGTGATTGGATAAAGGAACTTGTGTTAGATGTAACACCTTTGGCTAAGGAGCTTGATATGTTTGAGTTGCTTCAACCTATCGAAGCTGTTTTGACAAAGGGAAATCAATCAATGGTATGGCTGAATTCTTATTCAAAAGGTGTATCAATTCAGTCCTTGCTTCAGCAAGGTATTAGCGAAATGATACGAGAGGAGACCAGTTTTATTCAAATGAATTCAACCTATTAGTGACTAACTCGGTAGAACTGCCTCATAATACATTTATGTTGAATAATCCTTCTAACGAAAATATCTCTAATCACTCGACACCATATGTTGAGGCTCAAGATCCTGGATATTTATTGCAACAAAGGCTTGAACTAGTTGAGGATCTATGGAAAACAGTTCTCAAAAGTGAATGTCCTCCTGATCAAACAGAGAGATTATTACGTCTAAAACAATTAAGTGATCCTATCGAGTCAACTCAAGACAATTCCTCCCAGGCAATAGTCCAATTGATTACGGAAATGGATTTAGCTGAGGCGATATCTGCTGCTAGGGCCTTCTCTCTTTATTTTCAGTTAGTAAATATTCTTGAGCAGCGCATAGAAGAAGATAGTTATTTAGAGAGTATAGAAAAAGGAAAGTTAGACAATAGCAACTATAAGATAGATCCATTCGCTCCTGCTTTAGCGAGTCAGAGCGCGCCAGCAACATTTACACAATTATTTGAACGATTACGTCGTTTGAATGTTCCTCCAGCTCAGATTGATGCTTTGATGAGGGAAATGGACATTCGTCTTGTTTTCACAGCTCATCCAACTGAAATCGTTAGACACACTGTTCGCCACAAGCAACGTAGAGTAGCCACTCTTTTACAACAACTTCAATCTAATAGCCTAATTTCTGAATCTGAGAAGGAAATATTCAGGTTGCAATTAGAGGAGGAGATCAGACTTTGGTGGAGAACTGATGAACTGCATCAATTTAAACCGACTGTTCTTGATGAGGTTGACTATGCGCTTCACTATTTTCAACAGGTTTTGTTTGATGCCATGCCTCAATTGAGAAGGAGACTCACTACGGCACTCGCTTCAAGTTATCCAGACGTAGAGATTCCTAATGAAGCTTTTTGTACATTTGGTTCTTGGGTAGGTTCAGATCGTGATGGAAATCCTTCTGTTACACCTGAAATTACATGGAGAACAGCGTGTTATCAAAGACAATTAATGTTGGACAGGTATATTGCATCAGTTCAAGAGCTAAGAGATCAACTGAGTATATCTATGCAATGGAGTCAAGTAAGTTCTCCTTTGTTAGAATCATTAGAAATGGACAGAGTTCGTTTCCCTGAAGTTTATGAGGAAAGGGCTGCTAGATATCGACTAGAGCCTTATCGCCTTAAACTTAGCTATACATTAGAGAGGCTTCGACTTACTCAACTCCGTAACAAGCAGCTGGCGGATGCTGGATGGCAGTTCTCACCTGAAGGTAAGCCATTGATGTCTACTAACAATAGTTTAGATGAATTTCTCTACTATCAATCAGTAGATGAATTTAAGAATGAATTAGAGCTTATTAGAAATAGTTTGGTTAGTACAGATCTGACATGTGAACCTCTAGATACTTTATTAAATCAAGTTCATATCTTTGGTTTCTCTTTGGCTAGTTTAGACATAAGACAAGAAAGTACACGACATAGTGATGCTTTGGATGAACTCACTAGCTATCTTGATTTGCCTAAGTCATATGGAGAAATGGACGAGGACACTAGAGTCACATGGTTGATGAAGGAATTAAAAACCCGGAGACCACTTATTCCTCCTGCTTTTGAATGGTCAAAAAGTACTCAAGAAACTATCTCCGTTTTTCATATGCTTCATAGGCTTCAGAAAGAATTTGGTACTCGTATATGTCGCTCGTATGTTATTTCCATGAGTCATACAGCATCAGATTTATTAGAAGTCCTTCTATTAGCCAAAGAGTCAGGTCTTATTGATCCAGCTTTAGGAGCTGCTGATTTTCTTGTTGTTCCATTATTTGAAACGGTTGAGGATTTGCAACATGCCCCTTCTGTAATGGAGTCCTTGCTTAAGAAAGATGTTTATCGCGACTTACTTCCACGAGTAGAAGAGAAAAAACAACCGCTTCAGGAACTTATGCTTGGATATTCTGATAGCAATAAGGATTCTGGTTTTCTTTCAAGTAATTGGGAAATTCATAAGGCCCAAATAGCGCTCCAAGATCTGGCAAGTAGACAAGGGATAGCTTTACGTATTTTTCATGGCAGAGGGGGATCTGTAGGAAGAGGAGGCGGACCAGCTTATCAAGCTATTTTGGCTCAACCTAGTGGGACCATTCAGGGACGTATAAAGATCACAGAACAAGGGGAGGTTCTTGCCTCAAAATATAGTCTTCCAGAATTGGCTCTATATAATCTTGAAACTGTAACTACAGCTGTTATTCAAAATAGCTTAGTTACCAATAAATTAGATGCTACGCCAAGTTGGAATGAATTGATGACTAGACTTGCAGCTCGTTCGAGGGAGCATTACCGAGCTTTAGTACACGATAATCCCGATTTGGTTCAATTTTTTCAAGTAGTTACTCCAATAGAAGAAATTAGTAAGTTACAAATTTCTAGTCGCCCTGCGCGAAGAAAAAGTGGTGCCAAAGACTTATCAAGTCTTCGTGCCATTCCATGGGTTTTTGGTTGGACTCAAAGTCGTTTCCTTTTGCCAAGTTGGTTTGGGGTCGGCACAGCTTTAGCTACTGAATTAAGGAGTGACCCAGACCAGATGGAGATGTTGAGAATGTTGAATCAGAGATGGCCCTTTTTTAGAATGTTGATATCAAAAGTAGAGATGACACTTTCCAAAGTTGATTTAGATGTTGCCCATCATTATATGGTTAGTCTAGGAGGCAATGAAAATCGAGATGCTTTTGCTGATATTTTCGAGATTATCTCAAGTGAATATAGTTTGACTAAGAAATTAATTTTGGAAATCACTGACAAGTCAAAACTATTAAGTGCAGACCCTGCTTTGCAATTATCTGTAAATCTGAGAAATCGGACTATTGTTCCTTTAGGATTTTTACAAGTTGCTCTTCTCAAACGATTAAGAGATCAGAATCGACAACCACCAATTAGCGAAGATCTGAGTGTTGACTCTTCTCAAAGTATACGCACATATAGCCGTAGTGAATTATTGCGTGGTGCATTGCTGACTATCAATGGCATTGCTGCAGGAATGAGAAATACTGGATGACATGCTTGGCTTGAATTCATCCAATAAATGTCCACAAATCCCTGAGGGCTTTATTCTTCTTAGAAGTGAACTGGTTTCTGTAGGTAAAATAAATAGGCTGCTATCAAGATGTAATCAAGACACTCATCAACCAAAGAAGTTCGAATTAGCTTTGAAAAATAGTGATTTTTATTTGACTCTGCTTCAAAAGACCTCTCAAAATCTTGTAGGCTTTGTTCGTGTGACTAGTGACAAAGGTTTGAATGCAAATTTGTGGGATTTAGTAGCAGAGCCTGGTGATAAACAAGAAAAATACATGTCTATTGTAGTTTTTAAGGCAATTGAAATAATTAGACGGGAGTTACCAGGCTGTAGTATTTCTGTTGCTGCTCCATTAATTTCGCTTAAATCATTACAAGCTAATGGATTTTTATTAGATCCAAACGGCATTAAAATAATGGGATTTAGGCTTTGAGGAAATTAACTTTACGAGCATGGAGGGACTCGAACCCCCGACTCTCAGAACCGGAATCTGATGCTCTATCCAACTGAGCTACATGCCCAACGAAGGGTTGTTATTAAAAAGGCCAAATACTGAGACCTTATTAAAATTAGCTTACATACAAATCCATTAAGAAACATTCAACTTCATCAGTTAGAACTTAATAATTTTCGAAATTATCGACGTTTTCAGTGTGAGTTAACTGAAAATCGTTTGATAGTAATAGGTCAAAATGGAGTTGGTAAATCTAATCTTCTTGAATCCGTAGAACTATTGTCTGGTTTACGTTCTCATCGATCAAATCGAAATCAGGATTTAATTTATTGGGACCAAGACAAGGCTTCCTTATCTGCAATGACTGAAGATGATCAAAAACTTTGTTTAGAATTAAATAGGAAAGGTGGTAGAAAAGCCTACAAAAATGAAAAACTTTTAACTCGTCAAATTGATTTGATTGGACCGATGAGAAGCGTAGGATTTAGCGCCCTTGATTTAGAATTAATTAGAGGCGAACCTTCTCTTAGAAGGAATTGGCTTGATAGAATTGTTCAACAACTTGAGCCTATTTATTCTGATCTAACGGGAAGGTTTTCCAGATTGCTAAGGCAAAGAAGTCAGCTTTGGCGTAATTCAAGTGTTCAATCAGGCAAGGATCAAAATATTCTATTAGATTCTTATGATATGCAAATGGCTTTGGTCAGTACAAGAATTCATCGAAGACGTAGGCGTATATTAGATCGTCTACTTCCAATAGCTTTAAGTTGGCAAAAATATCTAAGTAATAGCAAGGAGAAACTTAATATTATATATATACCGGGAAGTAACCTTGAGGGTGAAGAGAATGAGAAAATTTGGAGGGAGAGTATTGAACGCCAACTTTTAGAAATGAGATCTGAGGAGGAGATAACGGGTAATTGTCGAGTAGGTCCTCATCGTGATGATGTACAGTTTTTAGTAAATGGAGTAGATGCTAGACGTTTTGGTTCTGCTGGTCAGCAGAGAACTATTGTATTGGCTTTAAAATTGGCAGAATTAGAATTAATTACAACTGTGTATGGTGAATCTCCAATTTTGCTTTTAGATGATGTGTTGGCTGAGTTGGATCCTAAACGACAATTATTGCTTTTGGATGCAGTCGGTCAAAAGCATCAGTGTCTAATCAGTGCAACACATCTAGAATCTTTTGAAGGTGAATGGGTACGAAACTCACAATTAATGCAATTAGATTCTTTTGATTGAAACTATTCGTCGGTTATTGTGGAAAGGATTTTTGAATAGATATGGAATCTTCTTTCCCAGAATTGCACCCAAATCCTGGATGGTGTGACTCTTCACAGTCAAATAATATAGAAACAATACATACTAATTCTAGTGAGAATATCGGCAGGCACTGTATACTTGAGCTTTATCAATGTGATCATGCCAAGCTGAATGATGAAGCTTTTATCAGAACAACTATCACGTCCTCAGCAAAAATTGCAGGTGCAACACTCATAAATTTGGTAACACATAGCTTTAAACCTCAGGGAGTTACGGGACTAGCTTTATTGTCCGAATCTCATATCTCAATACATACATGGCCAGAGATTGGTTATGCAGCTATTGATGTGTTCACTTGCGGTGACCATACGATGCCAGAAAAAGCTTGCAAGTTACTTTTTAAAGATTTCCTAGCTAAGAACTTTTCTTTTAAAAATATAGCAAGGGAGATTCCTGCAGGAATTCCAACATTGCATCGTGAACCTTGATCAAAAAGGCACAGTAAAAGTAAAGCATCAATTATTTCATCATTAGATCTTATGTTTTAAGTAGTCTTTATGTCTCTAGTGAGTTTTCCACTAATCAACCCTTCTAAATCTAGGCTTATCGAATGAAAACCTAAAGATAAAAAATAATTAATTAATTTATTTCTATCAATAATTTGCAAAAAATTGTCTATTTCATTTTTGGGTAATTCGATTCTGGCTGATAGACCTTGACTTCTTACACGTACTTTAGAAAAACCTTGTTTAATAATCCATTCTTCTGCTAAAGCAATTTGCTCAAGCCTTTTCGAACTTATTTCTTCTCCAAAAGGAATGCGAGAGGCTAAACATGGTTGAGCAGGTTTGTCCCACCAAGGTAACCCTAATGATTTAGAAATTGAACGAATTGATTTTTTATCTATTTTAAGTTCGGCCAATGGTGATATTACTCCTGCCTGATTAGATGCTTTAATTCCTGGTCGAAAGTCATGAAGATCGTCATGATTAACTCCATCAAGCACTTGAGCATTATGGAATCTTTTTGAAATTTGATTTAAATGTTTGTGCAATTCTTGTTTGCACGCAAAGCATCTATTCTCAGGATTTTTAAAGTAACTCGGCTCATTCATTTCATTGGTTTGGCATTCTTCATGACGGATACCAATCCAGGCTGCTTGAAGACGAGCTTGCTTAAGCAAATATGGAGCTAGTGAAGGAGATACACCAGTAACTGCAAAGGCTTTTGAGCCTAGTTGCTCTTGCGCTATTGTGGCTACTAGAGAACTATCAACGCCTCCAGAGAATGCAACACAAGCATTATTTATATCTTTAATAAACTCTCTTAACAATTTTAATTGCTTCAGTTCTGATTCAGTTAAAGATTCTAGTTGACTAAAAAACACTTTTTTAAAAGATCAAAAATTTGATTAAATTGAAACTTCTACACTCTTTCATCTTTGTATGTATTTCGCATATTCTATGACGTCTAATCTAGAAGAAGTTAAGTTGCATGCATAAGAAGCAGAATTTTTGATTGTGGTATTAAACGGTATAGGAATTACGACAGCATCGGAAAGCCAGGAACGTAGTCACGGACAATTACATGTTTATGACGGAGAGGGGAAAGGGAAGAGTCAGGCAGCTTTGGGTGTGGTTCTGAGAACTATAGGTCTAGGTATATGTGAGAAAAGACAAACAAGAGTATTACTTCTTAGATTTTTAAAAGGACCTGGTCGCTCTTATGACGAAGATGCAGCAATTGATGCTTTGCAGCAAGGCTTCCCTCATCTGATTGATCAAGTCAGGACTGGCAGGGGTGAGTTTTTTAACGCCGATCAATCTACAAAATTTGATCATCAAGAAGCTCAAAGAGGATGGGATATAGCAAAGGGAGCAATTGCTAGTGCCTTATATTCAGTGGTTGTCCTAGACGAATTGAACCCTGTTCTGGACTTAGGATTATTGCCTATTGAAGAAGTTGTTAAAACATTGACTTCAAGACCAAATGGTATGGAAATTATTGTTACTGGAAGAGCTGCGCCAATCCCTCTGATTAAAGTTGCGGAACTTCATTCGGAGATGAAAGCTCATAGACGCCCTGAAATTAGTAATGATGAAATTCTTTTTGAGAATAATGTCGGTGGAATTGAAATTTATACCGGTGAAGGCAAAGGCAAATCAACCAGTGCTTTAGGTAAAGCTTTACAAGCTATTGGTAGAGGAATTAGTCAGGATAAAAGTCATCGTGTATTAATTTTGCAATGGCTTAAGGGTGGTAGTGGTTATACAGAAGATGCTGCTATTGCTGCTCTTCGAGAAAGTTATCCTCATTTGGTGGATCATCTTCGATCTGGTAGAGATGCGATTGTTTGGAGGGGTCAGCAAAAGCCTATTGATTATGTAGAAGCTGAAAGAGCATGGGAAATTGCAAGGGCTGCGATTTCAAGTGGTCTATATAAGACTGTGATTTTGGATGAATTAAATCCAACCGTTGATTTAGAACTCCTACCAGTTGAGCCCATTGTTCAAACATTGCTACGGAAGCCATCAGAGACCGAAGTGATTATTACAGGAAGATGTAAAAACCAACCTATTTATTTTGATTTAGCAAGCGTGCATTCTGAGATGGTATGTCATAAGCACTATGCTGAAAAAGGAGTTGATTTAAAAAGGGGAGTTGATTATTAGCTCTAATTAATTTTTTCTTTATTCCAGGCTTCGATACCTCCTTCAATATTTATAGCTATAATTCCACTTTTTTTTAAATGTTTTAATGCGCGCAATGACCTTTTTCCACTTTTACAAAATATATAAAGATTTTTTTGTGCTGCAAGAATTTTAATTTCATTAATGGATTCCCCGCTTTCTATAGAACTTAGGGGTATGAGCTTTGAGCCTGAAATTGAACATTCATTTTGTTCAATAGGGTTTCGAACATCTATTAATAATGTTTCTTTTGATGATTGACGAAGTAATGTCTTTAATTCGGTAACTGAAATACTTTTTATATCTAAATCAACCTCATTCTTAACTTTATCCTCTGAACAAAAACTTTCATAATCTATGAGTTTATTGATATTTCTATTCTCTGGAGTGCCTTTCAATTTTAGCTCTTTAAAGCTCATCTTTAATGCATTAAAGACGAGGAGTCTTCCGTTGAGTGGAAAACCAATATTGGTTATTATTTTTATAGCTTCTGTTGCTTGAATTGTACCAATGACTCCTGGAAGAATTCCCATGACTCCTGCCTCAGAACATGATGGAATAAGTTCCTGTGGAGGGGGTGTGGGAAGAAGATCACGATAATTAGGGCTATCTTCCGTTAAATTAAATACACTTACTTGCCCTTCAAATCTTGCAATTGAACCATATATATTAGGCTTATTAAGTATTAGACATGCATCATTAATTAGGTAGCGCGTTGGGAAATTATCTGAACAATCACATATCACATCATAAGTTCTAAGGATTTCCAAAGCATTACTACTTGTGAGCTTTTGATTGAATAAATCAACTCGACAAAAAGGATTTATTTTTAGTATTTGGTGTTTGGCGGAATCTGTTTTTAATAAACCTATTGAATTTGTGGTATGAATGATTTGTCGTTGTAAATTTGAGTTCTCAACAACATCAAAATCAACTATGCCGATGCGTCCAACTCCAGCTGCTGCCAGATAAATCAAAAGTGGAGATCCTAGTCCTCCTGTCCCAATGCAAACAACTGAGCTTTTCTTCAATTTTTCTTGGCCTATGATACCTATCTCAGGAAGACTTATATGTCTTGCATATCTAGTAATTTCGTCAGAGCTTAAATTTGCTTCATTCTGGCTTTGCTCCATTAATCAAACCTTTTATCATTAATTTACGTTAAAGAAAAAATCTCAATTTTCACGCTATGAAAGTTTAATTTATTTTTTATCCACCATGCTTTTAAATCTCCATCCATATTTGAAATAACCATAAGACCAGGAGATTTGTGTAATAGTAAATCTATTTTTGAGGGGTTGTTTTCACCAGTAGGATGAGAGTGAGCACAACATAAAACTTCTAGATCATTCTCTCTGGCCCATTTGTGAGACGCAATTTGATCTTTAGAGTCTATTTCGAAGCGATTTTTTTTGGACAATTGCATATTTTTTTTATTAGAAAACGGTCGTATATTTTGATCAATTAATTTTGATTCTTGTTCTCCCCAAATATTCCGACAATTCCAGATGTGAGTTACCTCCCAAATATTTCTTTTGTGATCATTGGCTGAGCTGTTTGTTTTGCCAATTAATATACAGCAGCCTTCTTCTGGCTCTGCCGCCTTTAAAAGGCTAGAGAGAGCACAATGTGTTTCGTTATGGAATTCAATATATTTTGGAATTTTCATGAAAAAAAATGATTTGATTCGGCATTCTCTCTATTTTGGTTCGGACTTATCTCTATTATGCCTATGGCATTTATCAAATTAATTCGATACGCTCAGTCCATATTTGCTTAGTAGCTTGTGTTCATGTCTGACGTAAATCCTGATTCTAAAGATGAATCAAAGGCAGGGAAAACAGAAGGTGTTAATTTTTCAGAACGTTACAGTGACGTAATGGGAAAAGTTAATGAATCTTTGAGCAAAATTGATTGGACTCAAATGGGTAAGTATGGCAAGGCTGCAGGGATCATTGCCGTTGTTGTTTTAGCTCAAGTTTTAATCAAGGTTGTTATTGATACAGTTAATTTTTTCCCAATCCTTCCTGGTTTGCTAGAACTTCTTGGAATTGTTGTTTTAGGTCAATGGAGTTGGCAGAACTTAACAACAAGTGAAAAAAGAACAGCTGTATTTGACAAAGTTCAAAATCTTAAAAAAGAGTACTTAGGATAAATCCAAAAGAGAGAGAACATTAGATCTGAGTTTTCGTTATAGACGAGACCTCAGATCTTTTAGTATTTTTAGTGAATTTTCTTTGTAGGATCCACCAAATATATTTGCATGATTAAGCAAATGGTAGAGATTATAAATATCTGTTCTATCTTTTGAAAATTTATCCAGTGGCCAAATCTCTTCGTATCCTTTGTAAAATTCTCTATTAAAACCACCAAATAATTTAGTCATTGAGATATCAACTTCTCTATCAGCCCAATAACTTGCAGGGTCATAAAGACTTCCTAAACCATTTTTAGTACTTCCACAATTACCGGACCATAGATCACCATGTACTATTGAGACCCTTGGGTGATGATCATTTAGATATGAGCTTAAATATAATAAAACATCCTCATAATCATCAACTCGAACCCCCCATGCTTTTGCTTGTATTAGTTGCGGCCTAAGACGATAATTTACAAAGAATTCTCCCCAGTTATTTCCCCAACCTCTTATTTGGGTGCTAGAACCTATAAAACCTTCTTCTTCCCATCCGAAATTTTTTTGGACCCACTCACTCGAAGATTTATGCAGTAGTGCTAAGCCTTTCCCAAAGAGATTTTGTTGGAATTGTTTAAGATCTATCCATTCTAAAACAAGTATAGATGTATTTTGATAACTTATGAGATCAAGTGTTTGAGGAACAGAAATATACGATTTATTAGCAAATTTTTTTAGAACTGAAAGACACTCACGTTCGAACTTAAACATATTAATATTGTTTATGTGATTTGATTTGGCAAAAACTTTCTTGCCATTTTGAAAATGAATGCACCAAGCTTTATGGATACAACCTCCGCCTACCGGAATTATTTTGTCTATTAATGAGTTTTTGCTTACTTGATTTGAACTTGAGAGAGCCTTTTGGATCAATTCTTCCATTCACTTTATTCTCGCTTGATAATTTTTTATGTCTGAAGAATCTATCATTGTTGTTGGGGGAGGGATAGCTGGCTTAACAGGCGCTGCTCTTCTCGCGAAAGAGGGTTATCAGGTAACTTTGGTCGAAGCACATAGTCAATTAGGTGGTTGTGCAGGAACTTTTAAAAGAGGTTCTTATACCTTTGATGTAGGCGCTACCCAAGTTGCAGGTCTTGAGAGGGGAGGAATTCATCATCGTTTATTTAGTTATTTAGATATTCCGTTACCTGATGCGACAATTTTAGATCCTGGATGTTCAGTTGTCCTTGGTGATGGGAGTAGGCCAATTAATCTTTGGCATGATCCATTGAGATGGCAGAAAGAAAGACAAGAACAGTTTCCTGGGAGTGAAATATTCTGGTCGTTGTGTTCTAAAATTCACGAAAGTAACTGGGAATTTGTTGAAAGAGATCCAATACTTCCGGTAAGAAATTTTTGGGATTTAAGTCAATTAATTAGAGCCATACGTCCTTCAAATCTTTTAACAGGTTTCTTGAGTAAGTTGACTATTACAGACTTGCTTGCAATAACTGGTTGTCATAAAGATAGACGTCTAAGAAGTTTTCTTGACCTTCAATTAAAACTTTACTCTCAAGAGCCAGCAAGTAGAACGGCAGCTTTATACGGTGCAACTGTTCTTCAAATGGCCCAATCTCCTAGGGGCCTATGGCATCTTCATGGGTCCATGCAAATTCTTAGCGATTTGTTGAAAGATAGTTTTTTGAAAGATGGTGGAAGCCTTTTGATTGGACATAGAGTGATCAAAATATTAAGTAAAAAAAAATCAAATATTTTTGATGTCAATGTAATTGATAGAAGAAAGAATTTGATACAGCTGAAAGCCTCAGAAATTGTATTTAGCTTGCCTCCTCAATCTCTTTTAGATTTAATTCCTATTGATGGAGGTTTATCTACAACATATCGTGAAAGTATAAACAAATTACCCAAACCTAGTGGTGCTCTTGTATTTTATGGGGCTCTTCGTCGTGCTGATTTGCCAGTTGATTGTCCAGGGCATATTCAAATATTCGATGAGAATTTTGGCTCTTTATTTATTTCTATAAGTATAGAAGATGATAAGCGTGCACCAGCTGGAATGGCTACCTTAATTGCAAGTGTATTTGTTGATATTGATCAATGGTCTCATCTAGACAGTCAATCTTATGCCAGAAAAAAAGATATTTATTTAAAACAGATTAGAGCTATTTTAAATAAAAAGTTTGATTTGCCAGAGGCGAGTTGGGATCATCAAGAACTTTCAACCCCAAGAAGCTTTGAAAGATGGACTGGACGTCCTGGTGGAATAGTCGGGGGGCTTGGTCAACATCCAGATCAATTTGGTCCTTTTGGCTTGGCTAGTAGAACCCCGATAAGAGGTTTATGGCTTTGTGGAGATTCAATTTATCCCGGCGAGGGTACAGCTGGCGTAAGCCAATCAGCCATGATGGTTGTCAGACAACTAATGGAATCTAAAGGTAGACATTTGAATATCCCTGTCTGTCATTAGTAGATTTTAAAATGAAATTCTGTCTTTCTTCCTGAGTATGGACTAGTATTTTTTCGAGCTCACTCCAGTTCTCTTCAAGTAAATATTTTTCAAAAAGATCTAGAGAATGTCTATAAGAGGCCAAATGTTTTTCTATATTTTTCTTGTTAAATTTTGCCATAGAGACTCCTAGTTCTGGGTTGCCACCTCCAACCCTAGAGGTATCAGCGAACCCACTAGATGCAATACTTTTTGCAAGTGAATATAAGGAAGGCTTTACATCTACACTTAATGTATTGAGCAATGCCGCGCTAATTAGAACTGGTAAATGTGAAATCAAGCCAACAGCTTCATCATGTATTTGAGCTTCAGTGCTTATCCATTGACTCCCAAGTGACAAAGAAATTTGGCGCACTATTTCGAGAGCTTTTTGATCAGTTTCTGGACAGGGAGTAACGATCCATGGTTTATTTTTAAATAAATTATGTTGACCAGCGTTAACACCAGATTCTTCCGTTCCTGTCATTGGATGACTGGCTACAAAACGTGGATGTAACTTGTTCCAAGTTTTTAAAATAGGGACTTTTACAGATCCAACATCAGTAACAACAGCATTTCTAGGAATGGCACTGATTAAAGCTGTTGAAGGATTTAGGAGCTTCCCAAGTGGTAAAGCAATATAAATAAGAGAACAATTGTTTAATACACTTGTATCAGTACTAACAATTTGGGCTAGTTTTCTATCTCTGGCTTTTTGTGCAGTTTTTTCTCGATGAGTAATCCCATGAACTGTGTATCCAAGTTTTTGGAGATCTAAGCCTAAGGAGCCTCCAATTAGACCTAATCCAACAATTCCAATATTTTTAGAGAGTTTTGTTTTAAGCTCCATAAATAGTATTGTTCTATATCTTTATTGATAGGGCAACATGATTAAAAGAATTTATTGATAAAAGGTACTACTAATGCTTGAGGTGAATTCACATAAACATCTAAAAAAATACTATCAAAACAATCTTGCTCGATGGCCTCATAATTTGACCCTAACAAGATTGATATCTAGAAGCTTAAGTCGTAAAGATAATACTTTTATTCAACTTTCAAGTGACAGTAGAAATTTTTGGTGGCCTGGCCTTTTGATTCCACTTTGTTTGCATAACAATAATATTGTTCTAATTCTTTCAGAGAGACAATGTCGACTCTTGTTTGAAGTGGAATTACCAAAGTTAAGATCTAGTCGATTAGATTTCGATTATGTAGAAGGAATTGAATTAATTCCTTCAGATGAAAAAGTTTGGGTTCTAAAATACCAAGATCTTGTTTTTGCGAATGAAAGAGATTTATTAAAAAATCGCCAATTAATATTTCCTGAATCTGAGTTTATTTCTAGTGAGCTTAGAGAATCTATGTCTATTAAAATTACTCCAAAAGATTGGAAGGATTTAATTTCTTCTCACTCACATTTAGAGATTTCAATTATTGAATTTCATGAGCGCCTAACTCGAAGTCTTTTCAGTCATGCAGTAAGTTATGATTCGGTCATAAGAATTGATCATCGGGAACTTTTAGTATTAAAAGAAATTATCAAAGATGACTTGCCTTTCTCAAAACCTTGGGAACGAGCTTTTAATGCGGTCAATAATACATGGGTAACCTGGGCGAAACTAGATAATCGAAAACTTAGTTGGGATTGGTATTTTCAACCTTTGACTCCTTTGCAAACTCTCTCGGGTTTATTCTCAAAAAATACTCTTTTGATGCTGACTAATTCAGGTCAAAGCGATTCTTTCTTTTTAGATTTAAATAGTAAAAAATTTACTTTCACTGTGAAAGCGAATCTAGGAAATAAATTTGATCAAGAACCTATTCCTTTATTTATCCCCAAAAAACAACCTTTACCAAATACGTCTTATTTTTATCGTCATATTGTAAGACAGTGTCAAAGATTAATTCTTTGTCGCGCTCATTTAACTGTGATATTGGTAGACGATTTGCCATTACGACGGCAGCTAACTAGTGAATTGGCTGGTGAATTTGGGGTGAGAGTGGTTCATGAAACTACTAATATTGAGTCTAATGGGATTATTTGTTGTAGTTGTAATTGGTGGATTATTAATCAGTACAATTTACCAACTCCAGATCAATTGATTTTTCCCGTTATTCCATTTCCTACTTTAGAGTTACCCTGGATTGCCGCAAAAGTTGAAATACTTAAGCATCAAGGTCGTGATTGGTTTCGAGAGTTTCTTTTCCCAGAAACTCTTAATATCCTTCTCAAATCTATTGCAATCATTAGGGGTGAAGATGTTCGAGTCGCTATACTGGACGGTCGCATGCACCATAGAAGTTGGGGAAAACTAATATTTAAAGCTCTTGAGCCCTGGGTTGCTTTGGAGCGTTTATTGCCTTATTAAAATCCATCTCTTAGATTAAATAATATTGTTTTTTTATAATGGGAGAAGCTCGCAGAAGATCTGAACAAGGCTTAAACCCTCGTAGTAAGCAAAACTCTAGCAATGAGTCACCTCGTATTGTCTCTTGGTTTCCTGTTACACAGGCTCAAAGAGATCAATTTATTCAATTAAGTATTCGTGCAGGATGGGTAGGCATTGCTGCTTTAGTTATTCTTTGGATCATTGTTCGCTTTATTGGACCTGCTGCAGGGTGGTGGATTCCTGCAGATATCAGATAAAGACAAGTGATTGTTAGATTTAGCCGTTTGCTGAAACTTGGCTTAAGTTTGGTCGCGATGAAGCCTGTCGAGCAGCAGCAGCTAATGGTCGCATTGAATTAGCACTTACTTCTGAGCCCTCAGTTAATTTGTCTTTAACTAATTTTTCAATTATTTCTTTTGATTCAGGATTTTCTTCAAGCCAAGTAATGGTATTGTCTCTTCCTTGCCCAATATTGTCACCTTCATAGCTATACCAAGCTCCTTTACGCGTAACGATATTAGTCTCATCTGCTAAATCAAGAAGACAACCAAGAGTACTAATTCCTTTTCCAAAAAGAATATCAAATTCGGCTATTCGGAATGGAGGCGCAACTTTGTTTTTTGCGACTTTCACTTTTGCACGAATTCCATATTCTTCAGTTCCTCTCTTTAAAGTTTGAATACGACGAATATCTAATCTTACAGAGGCATAAAATTTAAGAGCGTTTCCACCAGTTGTTGTTTCTGGATTTCCATATGTAATACCAATTTTTAGACGTAATTGATTTAAGAAAATTACTGTGCAACCAGACTTACCAATATTTCCAGTAATTTTTCTCATTGCTTGACTCATTAGACGAGCTTGAGCGCCTACTGAATGATCACCCATTTCTCCTTCTATCTCGGAACGGGGCGTAAGTGCAGCGACTGAATCAACAACAACTAGATCGACTGCAGCAGATCTAATAAGTTGGTCAACGATTTCCAATGCCATCTCGCCTGTATCCGGTTGAGATACGAGAAGATTCTCTACATCAACACCCAGAGAAGCGGCATAAACTGGATCAAGAGCATGTTCTGCATCTACAAAAGCAGCAACTCCGCCGTTACGTTGAATCTCAGCTATCGCATGTAATGTCAGCGTTGTTTTCCCAGAACTTTCGGGACCATAAACTTCAATTACACGTCCTTTGGGATAGCCGCCACCAAGAGCTAAATCAAGAGTTAAAGCACCTGTAGATATTGTTTCTACCCGCATCTTTGAGGCGTCCCCCAGACGCATGATGGAACCCTTCCCGAAATTGCGTTCTATTTGCCCAACCACTAAGCTCAATGCTTTTTCTTTTTCTCCAGATTTTGCGTCTATTTTTTTAGATTCAATGGATTGGAGTGACTTACCTTCGTTTGTCATGACAAGTAACGTTAATTCAGTGGGATAACAAAAGATGTTGGTATTGAGGATGAAATACTCCGATCCTCAACGAATAGCAATTAAACCGATAGTACAGACGTACGCTATTAAGTCAAGACCACTTCGAAAGAGGTTCTCGTAAAGTATCTGAATTTAATAATTTAATACCAGAAGGAAGATTATTTCTATCCTGGGGTTTCAAGTATCCCCAGCTTGCTAAGTAACAAGGGATAGATTTCAGCTTGGGATCTTCCAAGACTTTTTCTAAGGTAGTTCTTCTATCTTCAATAAACCCTCGAATTATTCTTTTCTGTAAAAGTTGGTTCAAGACATCGACTTTACTTCCTGATTCGTGACCGAAAACAAGCTTTGGCTGAAGATCAAAACAATCCAAAAGTTTCTTTGTAAACTCAATACTTTTTGTTGTTAAAATAGCAAATTCAATGCCTTCCTTCTCAAGTGTCTTGAGGCGCTCAGTGACTAAAGAAAAAGGCTGATGAAAACTTAGCCATTGATTAAAATTATTGGATATGGCTTCTCTTCTAGTTTGATTTAAAGCGTCTTGTAATTGAAAAGGTGTCCAACCCCATTTTTCAAGAGCTAAAGAGCATTCTATTTGATAATTTTTTGAGAAATTTTGTAAACCTTTTAAGTTTAATTGACTAGTTTTATTTGAACATTCAGCAGCCAGAATAACCATTTCCCAACCATGATGAACCCATGGCCTCATGGCCTTAAAAGCTTTAGGAATCTCACTAGAAAAAGAAATAATTTCTTTGTCTTTGACAGAAAGTATGTTTAGACAAGTTTGACGAGAACTTGACCAATACTCCTTAATGCCGTCAACGATGACACCATCAAAATCAAGAACAAGTAGAGGTTTCTCTATCACTAATTATTGAAAACTGGGCCGCTAGGATTCGAACCTAGGAATGTCGAGACCAAAACCCGATGCCTTACCACTTGGCGACGGCCCATTGTTCCAGATCTATGTTTGAAATTGAGAACCATAGATGTGGATTCTTTCTCTTAGATAATTGCATATTTGATTCAATCCTGTCATGTCTTTATCCAGTTTTTTTTAGTTAATCGGAAGATTTCTTCATTAATACAGCTCAACGTGGGCTTCCAAATGATTGATTTAGCTAGGGAAATCCAATTATAAAGATTTTCTTACAAGCCAAGGATTTATCAGTTGTTTTGCTTCTGCAAGAGCCGCCTTCCAGCCTTCAGGCCATTCTCTAAGACTAATTCTTTTTCGTTGAGCTTCTTCTAACCATGGTTGGATTATCTTTCTTGCTTGTCCTCCAAAAGCAACTCCTTCAGGCCCTTTAATCTCTGGGAGATACTTAATGGTCGATTCATTAGTCCCTCCAGCCAGTTGTAAGGGGCCTGGTGGGGCTATTGGGCGTATTCTTTCCCAGAGTTTTACTGCAATTTTGGCCGCACCTGCTCCGAGATCTCCACTCATCCTGCGCCCATCAAGTTGCCAAAGAGGTTTTTGATTATGAATTCGCAGAAATTTGTGTCTCAGCCACAGTTCTTCTGCTAATTTTTCATAGTGGATTCCATGTCCTTGTAATCCACAACTAACAGATAATCTCTTTAGCTGTAGATCCACTTTAGAAATTTCTTGGATTGTCTTTTCAAATTCTTTTCCTCTTCCTGGTGCTGTGTGAATTTCTACTGCATCTGGTTTGATAGTGCTTAGCAACGGAGCGAAATCTTTTAAAGTTAATCTCCGATCCTTTTCTTGAATTATTCCTAACGGGCATAAATCAATACATCGGCCACATCCATAACATTTATTAGCTTTTACACCACCTTCGTTTTCAATCGCGTGAGCTGGACAAATATTTTGACAGGGTCTTAAGCAATTCGAAGGACAAAGGTCTGGGTTAAACCAAGCTTTGCGAAAATGCGCATCTTTCCCATCACTTAAGCTGATCATCAGCCATGGTTTGTTTCCATAAGTTTCGAAAACCCAATCAATAGCATTGCGAGCTGCATGGATAACTGCTTCGTCTGCAGCAAGGTCAATGCAATGAATGCCTGCAGCCCCATAAATTGAACAAAGATCAGTTATGGAAGCTAAGTCTTGATTACTTGCACCACAGATCAATTTTACCCAATTACCTTTTTTCAGAGCTTCAGAATTACAAATCGAATTTTGATTAATCACCTTGATTGATTTTCAATCTCTATTAAGGAATTCATTTAATGGTTGCCATTGAATACGTCGCGCCCCTCCCATTTCAATCACAATTTTTATACGAGGTTCATTTTGACAAAGATTATTTATTGCTAGCAGTTCTGACTTAGATAAGACTTGCCCCTCCAATAACCATAGAACTAATGGCTTATCTTCGACTAATAATTCATTTAATTGAGGAATAACTTGTTGCACCTCTCCTAAGGCCCCATTCCTTCCTACACTTTGATGTCCCAAATGTGGCGGTCTGATTCCATGTAATTGGGTAAGAAAGACAACTGGATCTCCTAATCCTCTAGCGGAAGCTATCTGTGTTTGATATCCGCTAGCTCTAAGTCTTCTAAGTAAACGAGTTTCTGCTCCACCTTCTAATGGACTAAGAATGGCAAGGCAGCCGAATGATTCAAGATCAGTGCGAAATTTCTGACCAGAGAGTAATAAAGGCATCCTTAAATCAAATTCTTTATCTTATTCAAGTGAAGCATCACACAAAATGGGTGTTAATAGTGTAATCTTTTAAGTTGCTAAAGCTTTTCTATGCCCGACCGCTAGCCGGGCCTCTAGACGCTTAAGCAGACTAGGCGTTTGCGTTTGGTCTTTTTGGCCAGTGCAGAAGAATTTATTTTCTTTTGTCGAGATACTGTTTGAACTTTTTAAAAAGTTTGAAAAAGTCTTAGCCAGCTGATTATCGCTAGCATTTTTCCAAATAAATTGAACTTCAATTAACTTCAACTTTTTTGGCTAGATAGGCGATTTAATTCAGATTCCCGGTCTTTCTCTTTATAGATTGATCTTTTAGCTGGCGTTTATTTAACTCATGTCTTTAGGAATCTTAGGGAAGAAGTTGGGTATGTCCCAACTCTTCGATGATCAAGGCAGA
>QCHI01000026.1 GCA_003279655.1 Prochlorococcus sp. AG-402-A21
CAAGAATTACTGAAGGTTCAATTTGCCCATTAGATATGGGCAAAATATTAGTAATGGAATTTCCTAGCTCTTTAACCTGACCTTTAACAAATGAAGAATCCTTCGGAGAAAGCAAATCAGACCTACTAATCAGAATAAGATCAGCAGATAGCAATTGATCCCTAAAAAGCTCATTTATTGGTGTCAGATGATCAATACTATTATCATTGGCTATTTGTTCATTAATACTTTTTAAATCACCCACTGGACTTCCTTTTGAGAGAGCATATCCATCAACTAAAGTCACGACTCCATTAATGAAAACCTTACTCCTTATTGCTGGCCAATTAAGAGCTTTAATTAAAGGCTTTGGCAAAGCAAGACCACTGGTTTCAATAATGATTCCATCAAGCTGAATTGATCTATGAAGCAAAGCTTCCATTGCAGGAAGAAAGTCCTCTTGAACAGTGCAACATAAGCAGCCATTATTCAATTCAACTATTCTTTCATCTACTTCATCATCAGGGCAAAGCCCACAGTTTTTAAGAAGGTCTCCGTCTAAACCTACTGTTCCAAATTCATTAACAACTACAGCTAGACGTTGAGCACCTTCTCTTAAAAGATGTCTCAAGAGAGTTGTTTTGCCAGAACCTAAGAATCCTGTAACTACGGTAACTGGTAGACGGCTATCACTCATCTTTTTTTGTTCAAAAAATCAGCAACCAAGACTATAACTAGTATCTTCATCTGTTTTTGAATTGGTTCCAGAAGCCATAGAACATAGTGCTTTTTGTTGTATTCGACTAATTACCGCATCTGTAAAATCAGCTCCTTCAATAAGAGCATCTGTGAATGTGCTTTCCATCAATAATGCGCCATTGAAGTCAACATCCCTTAAATCAGCCCCTTCAAAATCAGTTGCGTAGGCCAATGCGTCATTTAGCTGAGCACCATGCAAATCTGCTCCGTTCAATTTACTATTATTAAAAACTGCACCTGTAAGGTTTGATTCACTGAAATTTATACCCTTAAGATCTAACTTAACGAAATCATTTCCACTTAAATCCTGGCTAGACATATCTTGGGAAATATTCAGTTCTTCTTGATTGCGAATCTCAGCAGGCGTCCTAGCGAAAACATTTTGAGCAGGCAATATCAAAATAAATATAAGTAAGACAGCAAAAACAATTGCTTTAAAATCAGAGATGAAAGAAGTTTTTTTGTTCATTGGAGCTTAAAAGGACTTTTAACAGCTAATTTAATTATTCACGTTATGGCAAATAAGGCCAAGAATGAATCATGTCAATGAGCTTAAGAGTAATAGTTCCTCCACACCCACTCATATCACATTGGTTAACTATTTTAAGGAACCCTACTACCCCAGAAATCCTTTATGCAACAGGACTGGAACAACTTGGCACCTGGCTCACATATGAAGCTCTGAGAGATTGGATCCCAAGTAAAAAAGAACAGATCACTACATCAACAGCACAAACTGAATGCTCAGTTATTGATCCAAATATACCTATTTTGGCAATTCCATATTTGCCTGCTGGGCTTGAGCTCTTCAGAGGTGCTAGAAATTTAATTCCTAATTCAAATTTGTGTATCGGCGGACTACCTAAAGAAATTGAGGAAAATGCTGGAATTATTTTTTACATAGACCAAATAACGACTGGTAAACATCTTTTAAAAGATTTAAATATTTTGAAAGGACAAAAAATTGATGCAAGAAGGATAAGAGTAATTACAGCATTAGCAGCTAATCAAGGACTTAAAGAAATAGGCGAGAATATTCAAGATTTGAATATTTATTGTGCTTGTATAGATCCTGAATTAATATCAGAGCGTGAACTATCACCTGGGATTGGTGATCCATCATTACGTATCAAAACAAGAGTCACCTCATCGGACTAGCATTTTAAGAAGTTATTCAAAGTTATGAGCCAATATCGAGATTCAAATTCAGGAAGTTTGGCATCATTAATTAGTGGTGCCGTACTTGGAGCTGCAGGTCTAGCTTGGTGGTTACTTTCTGAAGCAGAAAAAAGGCAAGAGACTAGAAAGCAAAAGGCAATGCTTTATGCACCAAGAATTCAAGATGGCTCTGAGGCAACTGAATTAGACTCAGATTCTCTAGGTAATCAAAGCAATGAGCACCTTGAGCAACGAGTTGAACAGCTAAATTCGGCCATAGCGGACGTTCGAAAACAATTAGAAGATTTAGGGTCTTCTAATTAACATGATTTTTTAAACAATTAAATAGAAATCAAATGCTTAGATCAAATGCGATAACACGGGGTATTCAACGATCACCGAACAGAGCAATGCTTAGAGCTGTTGGGTTTGGTGATGATGACTTTAATAAGCCAATTATTGGAATCGCCAATGGTCACAGCACAATAACCCCATGCAATATGGGATTAATGGATCTAGCTAATAGAGCAGAGGTCGCTTTAAAAGAGGCTGGTGCAATGCCTCAAACATTTGGAACCATCACTGTTAGTGACGGCATCTCTATGGGGACAGAAGGGATGAAATATTCATTAGTTTCAAGAGAAGTTATTGCAGACTCAATTGAGACGGCTTGCAATGCTCAAAGCATGGATGGTGTATTAGCAATTGGTGGATGCGACAAGAATATGCCTGGCGCAATGTTATCAATGGCAAGAATGAATATACCTTCTATTTTTGTTTATGGAGGAACAATTAAGCCTGGTAAATTAGACGGATGCGACCTAACCGTAGTTAGTTCATTTGAAGCTGTCGGTCAGTTAACAAGTGGAAAAATCGACGAAGAACGTTTAATAGCAGTAGAGAAAAATGCTATCCCTGGTCCAGGTAGTTGCGGTGGCATGTTTACTGCAAACACCATGTCTGCGGCAATTGAAACGATGGGTTTTAGTTTGCCATTTAGTTCAACAATGGCAGCTGTAGATGACGAAAAATCAGAGAGCGCTGCTGAAAGTGCTCAGGTGCTTGTTAATGCAGTTAAGAACAACATCAGGCCATTAGATTTACTCACAAAAGAAGCCTTTGAGAATGCAATCAGTGTCATCATGGCTGTTGGTGGCTCAACAAATTCTGTCCTTCACCTACTTGCCATAGCGAGGACTGCGGGAGTTGATTTAAAAATAGATGATTTTGAACGTATAAGGCAAACTGTTCCTGTGATTTGCGACCTCAAGCCAAGCGGTAAATACGTAACTGTCGACCTCCATCAAGCTGGAGGGATTCCTCAAGTAATGAAATTACTCCTCGATGCAGGAATGCTCCATGGAGAGTGTAAAACTATTGAAGGTAAAACAATTAAAGAAGTTCTGAGAGATATCCCATCAAAGCCCAAAGAGAATCAAGATGTTATCAGACCAATATCAAATCCTATTTATACAAAAGGACATTTAGCTATTCTCAAAGGAAATTTAGCCAGTGAAGGAAGTGTGGCAAAAATTAGTGGTGTCAAAACTCCTGTTTTAACTGGACCTGCAAGGGTCTTTGAGAGTGAAGAAGAATGTTTGACTGCAATTCTAGACAATAAAATTAAAGCTGGAGATGTAGTAGTCGTTAGATATGAAGGGCCTGTAGGAGGGCCAGGGATGAGGGAAATGCTCTCCCCAACTTCAGCAATTGTAGGTCAAGGCTTGGGAGAAAAAGTTGCACTAATTACTGATGGTCGATTTAGTGGGGGATCATATGGATTAGTAGTTGGCCACGTTGCTCCAGAAGCAGCCGTTGGAGGAACAATTGGATTAGTTAAGGAAGGAGACAGTATTACTGTTGACGCAAATAAATTGTTAATTCAATTAAATGTTAAAGACGGAGAACTCGCTAGAAGGAAAGAGAAATGGGAGAAGCCAAAGCCTAAATACAAGACAGGTATTCTTGGGAAGTATTCCAGATTAGTAAGTTCATCAAGCCAAGGAGCTACAACCGATCAAATATAGTTCAACTTAATGAAGCTTTAAAAAATGTCCTCAGTCTTCTTGCAAGGGACTCAAAAGGTTTTCCATATGAAGGTGTTTCGCATTGAAGACCAGAAGAGCTATCCATCCAAACAGCATGCTTCCCTTGCCATAACATTGGCCTATCCATTATAGATCTCCAAGATATAGTCATATTTACCTCATCCCCACTTTTATATACTTCAAGATCAATATCCATAGATTCTTCCCTTTCACCGTCTATATTTCTACATTGAATTTTAAAAATCAAGTCATTAAGATCATCATCAACTAATTGATTTTCTAAAAAAACAGAATGAACATATGGCTTCATACAAAGATCTGCAGCCTTGGCAACCTCAGCTATCAAGCTATCTTTAGTATCAGGAGTATGCACTAATTGACTTAATTAAGACTTTGATTGGACCAGCGAAGAATCCTGAGTTCATTTTGCCTGGCTGACCAAATTTTGAATGAAGTAATTGAAATCTATTGATACATGTTGGATCAAAACTAATAGGTAGTCGAACAGGCTTTGCTCGACGAGCCGGTTCCAAATCTTTAAAAGGTATTTTGATTCTACTAACTCCATTCTTTTTTGTAGGTATTGATGCAACCCAGCGAATATCTCCTTTTAAAAGATTTGATAGTGATAAAGATTTCTTCTCACAAGCAATCGCAAATTTCAATGTTCTCCCTTCTCCTTCAACCTCAAGAATTAAGCCAGAATATTTGGACAAATCAAAAGGTTTATCAAAAATAGGAGAGCGGCAACTAACAAAGCCTCCACCCTCTTCTACTAAGTTACCCTCAAGGAGTAAACCTTTATCTGAAGAACGACAATTTGCAAGACTTGATCCACCCATAATTGTGTCATTCAGAGATTTCCAGTCTGAAAATCCTGACCCCTGTATGAGAGGAGTTGTTGAAATTTCCATGGGTGGTGAATCAGGGATCAATTAAGAAGTACTTCTCTACTCATACAATAAAATTTAACTAGAAAGATGGGGAAGCATCTTTATCAGTCAAGACAATAATTTCAGAGTTTGGTGCAACTAATTTTGCAGGAGTTCGTTCCCATGATTCTGATTGATCAAGTAGACGTTTAAGAGCCCTTTGTTTGGCAGATCCACTGATTAGGAAGACAACATTATCTGCTGAACTTAGCAATTTACTAGTAAAGGTTATTCTTTTATGACCTTTACCTTCTCCAACAGTTATTAGGCTATCTCTTTCAAATAATGCATCCGAACCAGGGAAGAGGGAGGCTGTATGTCCATCATCACCCAACCCCAATAAAATCAAATCAAATTTTGGAGGATCCCCATCCACATTATTTTTCAAAATTGTTTCGTAATTTTTAGCACTATCATCTGGCGATGCTAATTCAACTGTTGAAACATTAAAAAATGATGCTTCTAGAGAAGGGTTACCTTCTTTAAACAATGAATTATTCAATAAAAAGCAATTACTATCTTGCGATTCTTTGTCAACCCATCTTTCATCTCCAAGGAACAAATCAACATTAGACCATTCAAGATTTTTTTTACCTAATAAAGAATAAGCAGCCTTAGGAGTGGAACCACCACAAAGGGCTATTTTCGCTCTGCTTTTAATTCTCAAGGTTGACTCAATAATCTGAGCAATCAAATCAGAAGCGACATTAGCAAGATAGTGTTTGTCTTCTAAAACTTGAACTTCATATTTAGTCATTGATATCAGTCAATCCACTCAGTGTGAAATGAACCAACTTTATCTAATCTCTCATATGTATGAGAGCCAAAACAGTCTCTCATTGCCTGAACTAAGTTTTGGGGAAGTCTTGATGTTCTGAGGCTATTTAAGTAATCAAGAGTGCTGCTTAGACATGGAACTGGAATTCCAGCATTAGCAGCAGTAGAAACGACCTGGGTGAGGCCAGAAAGACGATTGTTTACCTGGTTGGCAAACCAATTATCTAGAACAAGATTGGTCAGCTTCGGATCCTTCTTGAATGCATCCTGTATACGACTCAAAAGAGTAGACCTTATAATGCAACCACCTTTCCATATTTGTGCTATTGAGGGCATGTCAAGATAGTAATTATATTCTTCAGAAGCGAGTCGTAAAATGTCCATACCTTGGGCATAGCTAGAGATTGTAGCCAATACAACTGCATCCATTAACAAAGGCATGCCATCAGAAGGCTTTCCAAAATCAAAAAATGAAGGCTTATTTCCGTTCAAAATTGTTTCTGCATAATTTCTTTGATCTTTCATTGAACTCATAACCCTTCCATTCAAAGATGCATAGATAGTTGGGACAGAAGCTCCAAGTTCAAGCGCGCTTACGACTGTCCATAAGCCAGTACCTTTTTGCCCCGCCTTATCCATTATCTTTTCGACAAGATCGGAACTGTCATCAGGATCCTTAACTCGTAAACATGCCTCTGTGATTTCAACAAGATAGGAGGACAGTTCTTCAGTTTTATTCCAATAGCTCAAAACAGATGCCATCTCATCACCACTCATTCCACAAACTCTCTTCATCAAGTCATAGGCCTCAGCCAAAATCTGCTCGATACCATATTCAATTCCATTGTGAACTGTCTTAACGAAATGTCCTGACCCTCCTGGGCCTATGTAAGTCACACAAGGTCCATCTTCAACCTGAGCTGCCATTTTGTTCAACAAACTCTCTATTGCGTCGTAAGAAGTCTTTGTCCCACCAGGCATCATGCTAGGTCCTTCCAATGCTCCTTTTGCTCCACCAGATACACCCATCCCGATGTAACCGAAACTCTTACTCTCAAGTTCTTTTACTCTTCTTTCTGTATCCATAAACTGGGCGTTTCCTCCATCAATGAGCAAGTCGCCTTCCTCAAGGAAAGGCGAAATTTGATTGATGACAGCATCAGTAGCTGCTCCGGCTTTAACCATCATTAATACTCTTCTTGGACGTTCCAGCTTTGATACAAATTCTTCAAGATCCTTCGCTCCTTGAATTGATTTATTTAAACCTCGACCCAAAAGAAAATCTTCTGTTTTTTGATAAGTACGGTTATAGACCACACTAGAAAAACCATTTCGCTCTGCATTAAGAACAAGGTTCTCACCCATTACTCCAAGACCGACTAATCCAAAATGTGCCTTGGTCATTAAGATAATAAATTTCTACTTGAGTTAGTGTGACGACTGTGGAATCATTTCGCTGCATTAAATAGCTCAATGTCAGGGATGAAGGATTCTTTAAAAAATATTTGATAATAAAATCTTAAAAACTAGGCTTATTAAATTGCTAGGGCATTAAATAAAAATCAAATAATAGTTCCATCAGGAATTGTGGCGTTTTTGACGATAACAACAATTCCATTACGAATATAAAAACCTTGATCTGCCCTATCAGCTTCTTCCACGTTATCTTTATTGACTATTGTCACATTGTCACCTATTCGAGCGTTTTTATCGAGAATTGCTCTTTTAACAGTTGTTCCTTGTCCAACACCTAAGGGTATCCCTCCCCCATTTCTTAGAGCTATTCTCTCTTCATAAGACTCATAAAAATCGGATCCCATAACCAGGGTTTCATTGAGCACTACATCACTTTCAATTCGACTTCTTACCCCCAATACACAATGGTGAATGCTACATGATTTAAGTATTGATCCCTCAGAAACTATTGAATCAGTTATTTGGGTATCTACAATTTTTGAAGGGGGCAGATATCTAGGCCTTGTGTAGATTGGGAACTTTTCATCATAAAAACTAAATGGAGGAGTCGGTTGCTGAGTCAAAGCTAAATTTGATTCAAAAAATGCACCGATAGTTCCTATATCCTCCCAGTAATCATTAAACACATAACTTTTGAGCTTATCTCCTCTTCCTAAAGCTTCAGGAATAATTTCTTTTCCAAAATCTGTATAGGAGGGAAATTTATTTAATAAGTCAAAAAGAGTTGAACGACTAAAAACATAAATCCCCATTGAAGCTAGATAAGGTTTTTCTCTAGCCTCACTTGCTTCCAAGCCAAACCTTGAAGTATCCACAGCCATTGCTTTCAAAGAATCACCAGTCGGTTTTTCTCGGAATTCCTTAATATTCCCAGATTCATCAGTGCGCATCAAACCAAATGCTTCAGCTTGAGCTGAATCAACTGGCAAGGCTGCAACTGTTAAATCTGCTCCCGTTTTTCTATGCTGTTCAACAAATAAGCTGTAATCCATTCGATAAAGCTGATCTCCAGAGAGAATCAAATATTCATCAACATCCCACTCCTGAAAAAGCCATTGATATTTTCGTACAGCATCAGCAGTTCCCTCAAACCAAGAGGGTGTTTCTGGTGTCTGCTGAGCAGCTAAAACCTCAACAAAACCTTGACCAAAAGGTCCGCTGAGATTATAAGTTTGGGATATATGCCTATTAAGTGAAGCGCTATTGAATTGCGTAAGAACATACATCTTACTGATGTCCGAATTTATGCAATTACTTATGGGAATATCAATTAGTCGATATTTACCCGCCAATGGAACAGCAGGCTTTGCCCTCATTTTCGTTAATGGATATAGGCGTGATCCTTTTCCACCGCCAAGAATAATGGCAAGTACTCTCTTCATAAAGGCACTATTAATCGGCTATTCGGAGCAAACCTACTGGATAGAGTGCTCATTAATCCAGAAAAAAGTGATCTGTAGTAAGAAATTCAAAAGTAAATAACAATATCAGTTGTTTTTGGGCTTGTTTAAAGAACTAGAAACATCAAGATTAAAAAGTTTTTCAATAACATCAAGAGCATCTCTACGATCATTCCTTGATTGAGGTGCTCTCAATTTTGTGACTGGAGTATGCAGTATTTTATTAATAATTCCCTTGCTTAATGCCTCAACAACTTTTCGTTCTCTAGCAGAGAAATCAGGTCCCATTCTGCTTAATGCCTTTTGAAGTTCTTCTTTTCTGATTGACTCCAAACCAGATCTAAGGCAATTAATAGTTGGAACAGCCGCTAAACTATCCCACCATTCTAGAAAAATACGACATTCTTCCTCTATCAATCCTTCTGCTTCTAGGGCGAGCTTTTGTCTTGCCTCTTGATTTCTTGAAACGACTTCTTGAAGGTCATCAACATCATGTGATTCAATTCCAGAGACTGTTTTTGCATCTGAAGAAATATTTCTAGGAACTCCAATATCAATAAGTCTTAACAAAGGTTTTCTGTCTATTTTTATCAACTTTTCAGCATCAATAATCGGCTCATTAGCAGCGGTACTGGTAAATACAAGAGTACTGAGTGAGAGACAACTATCAAGCTCATCTATTAATTGACAATCAATTTGAATATCGGGAAATGCTGCTGAAAGATCCTCAGCCCTTTTTTTAGTTCTATTCAAAAGAGTCAGTGAACAACATCCTTTTGATTGGAGATGCTGTAACAACAAGCGACTCATTCGACCAGCGCCAACAACAGCGACTTTTTCAGTCTCTAAAGACATCAATTGATCTTTTCCATGAGCTTGACCAAGTTTTAATTGAGCTAGTTCTACAGCCGCAGAACTTATAGAAACTGCTCCAGTTCCAAGATTTGTCTCGCTTCTTACACGTTTACCCGTACTAACTGCCTGAGTTAATAATCTATTTAAAATAGGGCCTAGACTTTGATGGTCTTGGCCTAGTCGGACCATTTTTTTTACTTGAGAAAGGATCTGTCCTTCACCTAAAACCAAACTATCCAAACCAGCAGAAACTCTCATCACATGAGAAACAGCTTTCTCTTGAACAAAGTTGAATAAGTGTGGAGAAAGAATCTCATCCTCAAGGCCCGAAAATTCAAGAAGAAAAGATTTAATTGCTTCTATTCCCAATTGCGGATCCTTAACTAAGCTATAAATCTCAAGTCTGTTACAGGTACTCAATATAGAAACTTCAAGTATTTGATCAATCTTCTTTAAATTATTAAAAGATTTTTCAACGAGTTCTTCTGGGATACTTAGCTTTTCACGCACTTCGACTGGGGCCGTGCGATGGCTAAGACCGACGACAGCAATATGCATAAATAGCCCCTTACTTCATTTAATTAAATTTCACTTCAAAGAGATGCTTTGAGCACCATCTTTGATGTGAACCGTATTGGTAAATCTTGCTGTCTGATCAAGCGTACTAATAACGAGACTACTAGTCCTGGTGCAATCTTTTTCAAATTTAACACCATCAAAAAGCAATCCATCTGTTATTCCACTACCAGCAAAAACAACGTTTTCTCCTGAGGCAAGTTCATTCGCTTCATAAATCTTGTCAATATCAGTTATGCCCATTTCGTTCAATCTTTTGATATTTCCCTCTTTTGTGTAGTCCGCCCATTCTGAAGTTTGAGCTATGGCTGGATCATAAACAAGTTGTCCCTGAAAATGTCCCCCAAGTGCTCTCATAGCAGCAGCTGAAATAACACCCTCAGGAGCAGCACCAATACCCATCAAACAATGCGTACCAGTTCCTTCAAATCCACATGCAATTGCAGCCTGAACATCTCCATCTGAAATAGGCTGAATCCTGGCACCTGTAGACCTGATTTCAGAAACTAAATTTTTATGTCTAGCTCTATCCATAACAACAATAGTTAAATCACTTATTGCAATACCAAGGCAATTACTCAAGATTTTAATATTTTCTGTAGGTGTTTTTCTGATGTCAACTTTGCCCTTAGCTGCTGGTGGAGCAGCTAATTTATTCATATAAAAATCCGGAGCATTAAACAAACCACCCCTGTCTGAGGCCGCCAGAACGGCCATAGATCCACGCTGGCTATTAGCACATAAATTTGTCCCTTCGCATGGATCTACAGCAAAGTCAACTCCAGGACCTTTTCCTGAGCCAACTTCTTCTCCGATATACAGCATTGGAGCTTCATCTCTTTCTCCTTCTCCAATTACGATCCTTCCTTGCATCTGAATCGTTCCCATTCTCTTTCGCATTGCCTCTACGGCAGCGGCATCAGCCTCATCTTTTTGACCCAAACCAGTCAATTGAGCCGAAGCAATTGCAGCTTGCTCAACTACTTCAAGAATTTCTTGGACGAGAGTACGATCCACTTTTTGCAGCTAGGTAAAGAAATTTACGCCTTAAGGCAGACAATATTGTAAGTAATTGAGGGCATTGAAAAATGCTCTGAAAAAAGTACTCACAAAAAACTTATTATCTGTTGATAAGCGATAATTACTGTATCAGTGCATGGTCACACTAGAACTTGTGACCATGAATTAATAGAATCTCTGCCAAAAGACAAAAACAATGATCCAATCCATTTCTTCAAGAATTTTTTCTGATCACCGTCCAGTTCAAATAATCCCTTCAGTCTTGCCAGCAGACTGGGCAAATATGGGCCAATGCGTAAAAGACCTTGAATTAGCAGGTGTAGACAGAATTCAATTTGATGTAATGGATGGAAATTTTGTTCCCAATCTCACATTCGGCCCAGAAATGATTTCCGCATGCCGAAAGTATTGCAAAGTTCCATTTGAGACTCAGTTAATGGTTAGTCAATACAACTGTGAAACCATGCTTGAGGGATATGTAGAAGCAAGTAAGGGTTCAAACGGTGAGCCAGGAGTTGTAATTGCTCATGCAGAAGCTAATGTTCACCTACATCGAATTCTTGGCAGGATTCGTCAACTAGGTGGGTCTCCCTCCGTAGCTCTTAATCCTCATACTCCAATGGATATGGTCAAGGATGTGCTTGATATGGTTGATCACGTACTAGTTATGACAGTCAACCCTGGATTTGGTGGGCAAGCTTATATTCCAACAATGCTCAATAAAATCACTCAGCTAAGAAAAATAATTTTAGAAAATGGATACAATGTAGATATCGAAGTTGATGGTGGAATAAAAGCAGATTGGTCCTTATCTCAATGTTGCGCTGCGGGAGCAAACTGTTTCATAGCAGGAAGTGGTATGTTTGCTTATCCAACACTTAAAGAAGGTTGTGATGCACTAAGAAAAGTTGCGACTGACGCACAGAATGGAATAATTATTGAGAAATAATTAATTAGTTGTTAATAACTAAGCGTCGAAAAACCAACCATAACTATGCAAACCAACACCAAGTAGGTTGACTCCGATATAGCAAACAATAATAACGAAAAAGCCTGCTATGGCAAGCAATGCAGGCTTTTTCCCTTGCCATCCTCTTGTCAACCTAGTATGCAAATAAGCTGCATAAACCAACCAACATATTAAAGCCCAAGTTTCCTTAGGGTCCCAACTCCACCAACTACCCCAAGCTTCATTAGCCCAAACGGCACCGCTGATAAGACCGACTGTAAGCAATAAAAATCCAGCAGTTATAGATCTATAACTTAAAGAATCAAGTTGCTCAGCATTTGTAAATTCAACCGGTTCTAATGAATTCAAATCGTCGTTACTGTCATCAAGAAAGAGCTCAGAACTTTGCCTAAACGAACCAGAGCCGAAGGAGCTATTACGGATATTGAATTGTTTTTTTCCATCAACAAGAAAGACACCAAAAGACAAAATTGAACCTATTAGCAATGCAGCGTAAGAACACATAATTACACTCACATGCATCACCAACCAACTAGAACGTAGTGCGGGAACTAAAGGAGCAGAAGATTGCAAATTATCTGGTAAAACAAAACTAGCAAAACCTATTGAAAGCAATGAGATAGGGGTCGCAACTGCAGAAACTATTGGAGACCGCCAAGCCCTTTCGACAAAAAGTTGAGTCAAAGTACAACCCCAAGTCAAAAAACAAAGTGACTCATATAGATTACTGATTGGGAAATGTCCTGATTGCCACCATCTCAGGATCAATTGACTAGTTAAAAAAAGATTGGATATTGCGACTAAAAATCTTGCTTTGGATGAATCACTGCTACCAGCAACTGACCAAAATGAAATAGGCAATGCAATTAATAAGGAAAGAAAGGCTATAAACCCAAGAGCCACAACAGGGTCAAAAGAAAAATTATTCAACTGAAAATCAACCATTGATAAAAGCAACTAGAGATTATTTAAAAAGACCAGATCATTTGCTTGCCTGTTTTAACAAGAAACCTCCCCCTAAGATAGACAAAAAGACAGGAGACCAAGCAGCAAAGATAGGATTTATTATTCCTTTGACTCCAAGAGAGCTAAAACTAAAACTCAAAATATAATAGATAAGTATCAAGATAATGCTTAATCCGAAACTTTGACTTCTACCTCCTCCTGTTTTTTGCATTACCCCAAAACTACAACCAATTAAAGCAAAAACTGAACAAGCTATTGGTAAAGTAAATTTTTCTTGAATTCTTACTTTCATCCTTCTTGCTTCTTTAATATTACCACTACTTTTGTATAACTCCATAGCTGTATTTGCTTCCCCAAGATTCATATCATTTGCATCTTTTGGCAGTTGTGCAATATTCATAAGTTCAGTGCCTAATGGATATAAAAACCTCAAGAATTTAGTTCTTGTATTACTTCCATTAGGACTAAGTGTCAAAATATCTCCCTCAAAAAATTCCCAATTGTTTTTATCACTATTCCAAATTCCTTTTTTCGCCTTAAGCATTTGAGTAAAACCTAGTTTTGAAAAATCAATTACTGTGACATCCAACATCTTTCCGTCAATAAATTTCCAGGCATAAAAGAGATGCGTAACTCCTGTTTTTTTATAACTTGAATATGGATCTAAAATTTCTCCTTTCTTCGAGAATATAATATCTTCTCCTTGTTCATTCGCAAAAGATCTACCTAAAGAATTTGCCAAGAGGACTTCAGCATTTTTATTTGTACTAGGAACAATATTATTATTAAAAATAAAGGTCATATATGACATAAATAATGACAAGACTAAACCCGGTAAAATAATTCTATAAATTGATATACCTATACTTTTTAATGCCTTGATTTCACTATTATCATTAAGGCTTCCATAAGCCAACAAAGTTGAAAGCAACATTGCCATAGGGAAAGAAATAACTATAAAGCTAGGAAGTTTAAGCAATAGAATCTGAATAGCTACAGTGAAAGGAAGGCCGATCTCAACTATTTTCCTGATCAGATCAAAAATTACTCCTACTGAAAGAGAAACAACAGTAAATGCTGCTATTGAAAAAAATAAAGGTGGCAATAATTCTAAAAGAATCCATCTATCTAACAAAGGAATTATTTTCAATTTCCTTTCTACTAAATTTTGAAATTTAATAAATAAAAATAGATTATTGAACATAACTAATTAATCGAAAGAATTTCCAAGATAATTCTGCTTAACAAGATGATTTCTAGTTAGTTGATCTGAAGATCCATCGGCAAGGATTTCACCTTTATTTAGAATATAAGAACGTTCAGTAATGGCCAACGTTGCTCTAACATTGTGATCAGTAATTAATATGCCTATACTCTTATTTTTTAGTTTCCTAATCAAATTCTGCAAGTCATTAATAGCTATAGGATCAACTCCTGCAAAAGGCTCGTCTAAAAGTAAGAATTTCGGACCTAAACGTCCTACAGCTAAAGCTCTGGCAACTTCACATCTGCGTCTTTCTCCACCAGAAAGTTGATGGCCAAAACGATCAAGAAAAGAGACTAAATTAAATTCCTCAATCAATTCTTCGCGTTTTTTCCTAAATAAAGAAATTGATAAGTTAGCTTGAGAAAGCGCAATATCCAAATTCTCAATAACTGTAAGATTTCTAAAAACACTTGGTTCTTGAGGTAAATAACCTATTCCCAATTGAACTCTTTTTGTCATCGAAAAGTTTTTGATACTATTTCCCTCCAAGTAGATATTTCCTTTGTTTGGCTTAATCAAACCGACGATCATATTAAAAGTACTAGTTTTACCCGCACCATTGGGTCCCAATAGGCCAACAACCTCCCCAGGCTTAACATTTAAATTGACGTTTTTTACAATAGTTTTATTGGATAAGGTTAAGTCCAAACTCTCAATCAGTAGAGTCATTTCAATAAAACCTATCAGGGGTAAGCTTATACATAAGAATCATCTGATAACAAATTATACCTGACACATATAAGGTTAATCAACAATCCTCTCAACCCAATATAAGTAGAACATCTCTGAATCATGAAATGATTTCTCAAATTTAGAATCAGCAATTAATCTAAATTTCTCAAAGTAAAGAGATTCACCTGGCTCCAAATTCTTAATAGATGAATGATTACTTAAAATAACTAATAATTTATTAACTTTGGGAAATTTATCTAAATAAACCTGGACTTCATCGAGTGTCTTAGTTCTGTCTAATGTAACCCGATTAGCCCACTGAGCATAACTTCCAAATCCATTCAATTCAGGAAGGTAAAATTCTCTATCAAGGTATCCAGATACTGTCGCTACTTCAACATCTCTAGTAGCAAATATTGGAGAATCCTCCCATCCCTTAGCCTTAATATATTGAGCAGTTTCCTTTCCACTCGAATATGGCATTCTAAAATCATTGATGACCATATTAATCCCCACAACCATATGTATACTTAAACAAATAGTAAGTAATCTAGGAAAATAAAATAAATTTCCTTTAGTGAATAAATTTTTTTGATTAGAAGTTTTAAGTAATTGATCTTGGTTAGATAGTGCTAACCATAATGAGGAGATAATCAATAGAAAATAATATCCATAATGTCTTGATCCATCTCCCAAAAATAAAAAATAGTTAAAAAGAAATAAAAATATAATGCCACTAAAAAAATAAATCAATGCTGGACGATAACATTTTATAAATATAATTGTACTGCTAAGCAAAATCAAAGTAATTGAGGCACATAAAACTAAATCAAAAAATCTACTTGAATTAGGGATAATAAGCATATATCCACCAAAAATCTGACCTATTACTCTAAAAAAATGACGAATATCTACAAAAGAAGATAATAATTTAACTGAATCTCTTACCTGAAGAAGACTAAAAGCTCCAAAAAACAATAATGTGGAGGAAATAGTAATACTAGAAGCCAAATCAAAAATCCAATGTTTATTTCTTTTATACATATCTCTTTGATTAGAATTAAAAAACCAATCCAAGACTAGAGTCATTCCAATAGCAAATGCTAATGACCAGGACAACGCTTGTGTATTAGCCAAAAGGCCAATACACAAAGAAAATGGTATATAGGTTTTCTCTTTCAAATGATAAATAGAACAAAAAATAAATATTATCAATTCAGCAATAACATAATGACGACACACAAAGAAATATTCCCAAAAAGGGAAATAGCCAAATGTAAATAGAGCTTTAGTACTTATATTAAAAGGACTAAATCTCCAAAAAATTAAAATCGCAGAACTGCCTAGAAACCAATGCATCAACTGCATACTTATGGGTGTCCCAGTAATATTTTTTGAAAGATAAATTAATAATGACCACAGGACAGGATGCCCAGAAGGTGCATTATTTTTCCATAAATCTATTAAGTTATCACTTTGGAAAGCCACTAGCCATCCTTGCATCTCATCTCTCCAAAGAGAATGATTAAATGCACCAAATAAACCTAAAATTATAAATATAATAGGGAATATTAGCTCATAGAAACGCTGATCAGGTAATTGTATTTGATTAATTCTTTTAAATTCCATTTTAATTTATGCAGAATGTCTATCTATAAAATTTAGATTAATAAAATCAAAGCAAAGCAAAAATGCATAACAAGAAAAATATTATAAAATTATCGCTCTTTAAATAGCAGATCTGTAAGAGACTTAACAAAGTTTTCAAAGGAAACTGAGAACAGGCAAGCTACAACCAGCTAGGTCCTTACCAATTTGTAGAAATTCCAATCTCCTTGAAACGCAGTTAGAAAGTCCTTCAATATCTAATCCAAAATTAGCGAAATGAAATCTTCTTAATCTGCCCAATGCTTCTCCATAAAGTATTGTCGCCCCATTTAAATTATGATTTTCCAGATGAACTTGTGCAACAGCCACTTGCAATATGCCCTGTATCAACCGCCTTTCAGGTCCTCCAGTCTCATGCCATATCTCTTCAAAAACATCATGAGATTTGTACCACTGACAAGAATTAAATAATTTCATTCCTATTTCAAAACGAGAATCATTAATAAATAAATCATCTTGTTTATCTATAAGAGTCATTATTTTTTCAGATTTTTCTTTGCATTAATTTTTCTCAGCCTTATAGATTCAGGAGTAACTTCCAACATCTCCCCTGGTCCAATATATTCAAGAGCTCTTTCCAATGTCATTTCAATTGGGGATTGCAATTGATCTAACTCATCGGCACCAGCTGATCGCATATTGGTAAGTTGTTTAGCCTTGCAGATATTTAATTCAAGATCTTGTGGACGATTATTTTCACCAATAATCATTCCTTTATAAACTTTGGCACCAGGAGTAATAAAAAATTGTCCACGGTCTTCAGCATTTTTTAAGGAATAGAAAGTAGCTACACCCTCTTCAAATGAAATAAGAACTCCATTTCTTCTTTGTTCAAAATCTCCTACTGATGGTCTGTATTCAAAAAACGAATGGCTCATAATCCCTTCACCTCTTGTTGCACGAATAAACTCACCCCTAAATCCAATTAAGCCTCTTGATGGGATAACAAATTCAAGTTGTGTGCGATGATCAGTACCCGTTTCCATATTTTGCATTTCACCTTTTCTTACCCCAAGGCTTTCAATACAAGCGCCTATAGAAGCTTCAGGAACATCAAGGACTAAGGTCTCAACCGGTTCGCATTTGATTTCATCAATGGTCCTAAAAATTACTTGAGGTTGAGAAACTTGAAATTCATACCCCTCTCTTCGCATTGTCTCTATAAGAATTCCTAAATGTAACTCTCCTCTTCCGCTAACAGAAAAACGATCTGGTGAATCTGTATCCTCTACTCTTAATGCAACATTCGTAAGAAGTTCTTTATTTAAACGATCCTTCAATTGACGACTGGTTACAAACTTTCCCTCTTTCCCTGCAAATGGAGAATCATTCACAACAAAGGTCATCTGCAATGTTGGTTCATCTACCTTTATTAGAGGTAAAGGCTTCGGTTCATCAGGACAGGCTACGGTTTCTCCAATAGAAACATCTTCAAATCCAGCCAAGGCAACTATATCTCCAGCATTTGCTTCATTAATTTCAATTCTTTTCAATCCCTTAAATCCTAATAATTTATTAATCCTGCCTTTTTTCAAACTCCCATCTTCCTTTATCAAACAAGTCCTTTGGCCATTTTTAATCACACCATTATGTACTCTTCCAATAATTATGGTTCCTAAGAAATCTGAGTAATCAAGAGTGGTGACTTGTAATTGCAAGGGTTTATTCTGATCGCCCACAGGAGGAGGAACTTGCCTAATAATTGCTTCAAATAAAGGTTTCATATTATCACTTTCACTTTTGACTTCAGTCTTTGCGAAGCCCCCTAATCCACTCCCAAACAAATAAGGAAAATCACATTGATCATCATCAGCTCCTAATTCCAAAAACAGATCTAAAACTTTGTCTACCGCGGTTTCAGGTTCTACTCTTGCACGATCAATTTTATTCACAAAGACAATAGGTCTTAAACCCTGCTCTAAAGCTTTTTTTAGAACGAATCGAGTTTGTGGCATCGGTCCCTCGTTGGCATCAACGACAAGTAGACAGCCATCTACCATACCCAAAACCCTCTCTACTTCCCCTCCAAAATCAGCGTGGCCTGGAGTATCAACAATGTTTATACGGGTGTCGTTATATGTAACAGCTGTATTTTTCGAGAGAATTGTTATACCTCTTTCACGTTCCAAATCATTTGAATCCATCGCACAAGTTGGGACTTCCTCGTTATCTCGAAAAGTCCCAGATTGATTTAAAAGTGCATCAACCAAAGTTGTCTTACCATGATCAACATGAGCAATTATTGCGATATTCCTTATGGCCTGTATATCAAAACTCATAATTTAAAAAAATTAAAATTTCTATGTTTAATACAAACTTAAAGAATATCTCACCATGACTTCATTTAGCTGTTTTAAATGCCAATTAAAATATCGAATAAAAAATTGGAATTAAAAAAATTTAAGTCAAAATTATTTGAATTTTGTAATTTTATTGGCAGCTTCAAATTTCCTCAAAGCTTTAACAGTACCTTCAAATCTCCAATGCCAAGGCTCATAAGTTACTCCTTGTTTGTTATCGGGTGGAAAAGAAAGAACGAAATGATATTTAGGGGCAAACCTCTTCATCCATTTAAAAGCAGGTGTTTGTTCAAATTCAACCTCAAAATGAGTATCTGGATAATTCCCATCACCAACATCGATTGCATATCCTGTGCTGTGTTCAGAATAG
>QCHI01000027.1 GCA_003279655.1 Prochlorococcus sp. AG-402-A21
ATATAAAATTTAAATTGTTTTATGGCTGATAACCTATACGAGATTGATGCAGCAATGAATATGATCAAGGAAGATATCATAAGAGAACTTTCTGAATCTGTTTCTGAGCAAAATAAAAACCTTTACTATCAGCAAACTTCATCTAGCAACCTTTCTTTTTCCGAGAAGACTTTGGATTAGCTTTTTCAATTATTTTTATAATTTCATTCTCATTCAAGCTTGTAACCAGAAAGACTTCTTGTACAAGTTTCCCTTTCCTAGCTAGTAGCTTATAACCTTCTTTGGTTTTGACGGTAACTTTTAGACCAAGATTCTCACCTCTACCATTGGTTTTTGATAGAGATGCAGGTGTAACAGTCTTAATATCATCGCTTGCTGCAATCTTTTTTAACCATTTTATTAGCCCTTCAATGTGTGTGCTGTGGTTTTGAACGAGTCGACCCATTTTTTTTTTGTTTTTTTGGACTAATTTCTTATTTGCTTTTAATTTCTCCATAAGTACATAAATAAACCTTTTTAATAAGTTATAATCTAGAAAATAATTCTAGTAATGATCTTCACTTTAGGTTGGGCTTCCTTAGCTGCTATTTTCACTTTTTCAATTGCAATGGTGGTTTGGGGTAGAAATGGTGATGGTTCTATAGATATTTAGTGATACTGATGTCTATAGACTTTAATCTCTATAGTTTTCTATCTTTTTTTTCTATTTCACTACTCTCATTTATCACAATTGGTGTGATATACATTAGTTATATTGATTGGAAAGATAAAAGAAGAAAAAAATGATGCGATTTTTATTTTGATGTAAGGTTTAATTCGATAATTTCTAATGCTTGTTTCATCTTCTCAATATTTGACTTATACATACTTATATCTTTCTCAACTCTTGAATATTGATAACCAAGTAATTCGGAGATATTATGTATTTCTTTATTTATATCTTCTTCTTTTCCATCCTTAAATGAAGGCATTTCACTAACAAACTTATATATACCAATAGCATTGATACGACTATAATAGTCATTGGCTTTTTTCTCTATATTTAGTTCTGATAGAAATGCATTTGGATCTTCTTTGGTATATGATTTTACCTTGCTCAATAACTGTTCTGAGGCGCTATTTATCTCAATTGGATTATAACCATTGCAATTACATATAGCGTTAAAAAGCTTAGCAACATGTTCGCTAGGTTTATAACCACTCGTAAATTTACTAAATATTTCTATTAATCCAGTAGCAAAAATTGAGTCTTTCTTAAAGTTTTTCTGATGACTTAATAGATGAAGTTCCACTAGTAGTTCATCTGCAAGCTTTCTATAAATTGGAGGTATGACATAAGGAAATTCCTTATGGAAATCAGATTTGCTGTCTGAAATTGTTGCTCTAACGCTCAATGCCAAACCTAGATAATTCTTAAGAGACCCTAGCTTACCCCGCGACTTGGCTAGGATCATGAAAACCGACCATTATTATCTTTAAATGATTCCAATAGTTATTGAAGAATCTGGAAGAGGAGAAAGAGCCTTTGATATTTATTCAAGGCTTTTAAGAGAACGAATAGTTTTTTTGGGTGAACCAGTTACTAGTGATTCTGCTAACAGGATTGTTGCTCAACTCCTTTTCCTAGAGGCTGACGATCCAGATAAAGATATTTTTCTCTATATAAATTCTCCAGGTGGATCTGTTTATGACGGTCTTGGTATTTTTGACACAATGCAACATGTCAAGCCTGATATTCATACCGTTTGTGTTGGTCTTGCTGCAAGTATGGGTGCCTTTCTACTTTGTGCAGGTGCAAAAGGAAAGAGAAGCAGCTTGCTCCATTCAAGAATAATGATTCACCAACCACTGGGAGGTGCAAGAGGACAGGCTAGTGATATAAGGATCCAAGCTGATGAAATACTTTTTATAAAAGACAAATTAAATAAAGAATTATCTGAAAGAACTGGTCAACCGATTGAAAGGATAAGAGAGGATACTGACAGAGATTTTTATATGTCTCCTTCTGAGGCTGTTGAATATGGAATTATTGATAATGTGTTTAACAAGCGACCAATAAATTCAATTTGAATTTTTATTTTGGGTCTTGTAGGACTGGAATAAATCTGTCTTTTTCAGGAACAACAGTGTATTCAGATAAAATTCTACAGAACTCATCTCCATCCATAGTTTCCTTTTCGATTAAAATTTCAACTAATTTATCCATAGCTGATCTATTTTTTGCAACTAATTCAAGTGTTTCTTTATAACACTGTTTAACTATTTTTCTAACCTGTTCATCAATTTGCTTTGAAATTTCATCTGATATATCAGATGTATTCATAAGACTCCTTCCAACAAAAACTTCTTGACTTTCACCTTCTAACGAAACTGGTCCAAGGCTGCTCATACCAAATCTTGTGACCATTTGACGTGCCATAGACGCTACCTGCTGTACATCCCCGCCTGCACCAGTTGTTACTTCTTCTCTTCCAAAAATAATATCCTCTGCAGCTCTTCCACCTAATGCTCCCATGATTCTCGCTTTTAATTGCGCCCTGCTTATTAACGCTTGATCATCATCAGGAGAGAACCAAGTCAAACCTTTTGCTTGACCTCTTGGGATAACAGTAACTTTTTGGACTGGGTCATGATCTTTTACTAGTGAGCCTATTAAGGCATGGCCAACTTCATGATAAGCAATTAGTCGTTTACTTCTTCCATCAACTAAGGGTTGACCTTCCATCCCTGCGATAATCCGATCAACGGCATCATCTATTTCTGATAGCCCAATATGATCCTTTCTTCTTCTGGCTGTAAGAATGGCTGCTTCGTTAAGTAAATTTGCAAGGTCTGCGCCTGTAAAACCAGGCGTTCTTCTAGCGATACTTTCAAGTGTTAAATCCTTTTCTAATTTTTTATTTCTGGCGTGAACTTTAAGAATAGATAATCTGCCAGTGATATCTGGTGCGTCTACAGTTACTTGTCTGTCAAATCTACCTGGCCTCATCAATGCTGAGTCAAGGACATCTGGTCTATTTGTTGCTGCAATGATGATAATTCCACTATTACCTTCAAATCCATCCATCTCAGTAAGAAGTTGATTGAGGGTTTGTTCTCTTTCATCATTCCCTCCACCTATACCAGCACCTCTCTGTCTTCCAACTGCATCGATCTCATCTATAAAAATTAAGCATGGGCTGTTTTCTTTAGCCCTTTTAAACAAATCTCTTACGCGACTTGCTCCAACGCCTACAAACATTTCTACAAATTCTGAGCCTGAAAGGGAAAAGAAAGGTACACCAGCTTCTCCAGCAATAGCCTTAGCCAAAAGAGTTTTACCAGTTCCTGGAGGTCCTACTAATAAAACACCTCTTGGAATTTGAGCTCCAACAGATGTAAACCTTTCCGGTTGCTTAAGGAAAGTAACTACTTCCTCTAAATCTTGTTTGGCTTCATTAACACCAGCAACATCATCAAACTTGACTCCAGTTTCAGCTTCCATGGCAAATCTTGCCTTTGTTTTACCAAATTGCATCGCTTGCCCTGGACCACCTGGCATTGAATTTGATCTTCTCGAAAGAAGAATCAATCCACCAATTAGAATGAGTGGAAATAGTAGATTACCAAGAATTCCTATTCCAGCAGGAGCTGTTTTAGGTGGATGAATGTCAAAACTGATTCCCTCTTCTTTTAGTGAGTTAACTAATTCAGGAGCTAATCCTGGAAGATCAACTCTTAACCGTTGAACTCTGTTATCAATTTCAGGATCAATTGATTCGACGATTGCATTTCTTCCACCCTCATAGATGTCAACAGAAGTGACTCTTCCTGCTTTTACATAATCAAGAAATCGTCCATAACTTATCTTTGCAACAGGTGCGTTTCTAGATGGATTAGAAGTATTTGTTTGATTTACTTGTGTATTGGTCGCAGATCCAAGAATTTGCCAAGTTATTAAGACAACAATTGTTATTGGAAGCACCCAAAGAGCTATAACTTTCCATTTTTTATCCATAATTCCTTAAATCTTTCGCCTGATTCTAATGGTGTAATGCCCCTTTCTGTTGGAAAATTTGATCAGTTTCTCAGAAATTTTCAAAAATAATGTTCCACCAGTTCAAGAAAATATCAAATGCTTTTGATGAAAAAATACTATTTATAAACTCCTAAGTGCAGTAATTGGATCTAGTTTTGCGGCTCTTTTCGCTGGCAGAACTCCAAAAGTTAAACCTATTGTGCCGGAGATTATAACTGTTAAAAAAACAGTTCCAAAACCAATTGTTGCAGGTAAAGGTGTTAATAATGCTACAACTTTTACAGTTGATAGTCCTAATCCGGTCCCTGCAATACCGCCTAGACTAGAAAGAATTAAAGATTCAATTAGGAATTGTGTTGATATATCAAGTCTTCTTGCTCCTAGTGCTTTCCTAAGGCCTATTTCTTCTGTTCTTTCGCTAACAGATACCAACATAATATTCATAATTCCTATTCCACCTACTAATAATGATATACCTCCTATTGCAGCGAGCATTAATGTTAAACCGCCCGTAATCGTTGATACTATTTGTAAAGCATCTTTTTGAGATCTAACAGCAAAATCATCATCTCTAATTATTTTATGTCTTTGTCTTAATAAGTTTGTTATTTGAAATTTTGCAGCTTTTGTTGATTTTTCATTTATTGCTTCAACACTTATGAAACTTAGACTTACTCCGTAGGTTGGATCTTTACCAGTAATTCTGCTGACCATTGTAGATATGGGAATGTATGCGTTTTCATCTTGATTATTTCCAAATACCGCACCTTTAGGCTTCATTACTCCAACGATTTCAAAAGACTGATCTTTTATTCTTATCCTCTCTCCCAAGCCTTCTCTGCCGTTAAAGAGTTTCTCTTCTAGATCGGGACCAATAACTACTACGTTTTTAGCACCTTTGGTGTCTTGAGCATTAATAAAACGACCTTTAGCAATTTCAAAGCTTCTTACAATTAAGAAATCTCTTGTGACTCCGGAAATAGAACTACTGGTACTTTTAGCACCAGTCTGTATTACTTCATTTGATGAGATTTGTGGAGCGACTCTTTTAACAGTAGGAACTTGTTCTTCTATTGCTTTTGCATCTTTAAGGACTAGATTCTTTGGGAAAGCTACTCCTCTTCTTCTAGTGTCATTATTGCCAGGAACAACAAATAATACATTTGCACCTAGATTGCTTAATTGATTTTCTGCTAGGTTTTGCGCCCCTCTACCTACTCCAACAAGTGTTATCACTGAGGCATTACCAATAACTATTCCCAGCATTGTTAATAGGCTTCTAAATTTATTAGATTTAAGATTCTTAATAGCCATTCCCGATGTTTCAGCTAGCGGGATTTTTCTTTTCATATCCTTTAAATAAAAAGAGTTTCGGACTCTTCTTCTGAGCTAACTATTCCAACTTTTACTAAGTCTGTTGATCCACTTACTCCAGATAAAGTTCCTGCTGTCTCTACAACTAGATCTCCTCGTTTTAGAATATTCATTTTTTTTGCCATTTTCATAGCATCATCAAATGTTTTTGAGGTACTTGTTTGATTTTCTATTAAAAGCGGGGTGACTCCCCAAACCAGTTGAAGTGTGCTTGCAACACTCTTTTCATTTGTTACTGCTAATACAGGTGTGGCAGGTCTAAATTTACTTACGTTTTTGGCTGTAGCCCCACTTTTTGTTAGAGGAATTATTGCTGCAGCATTTATTTGTCTAGCAATACTGCTTACTGCTGCACTTATTGCATTCGGTATTGTGCTTGGAAGATGACTTTCCAAGGCTTTTTGTGGATAGTCTCTTTCAATTCTTTTTGCAATAGTTGCCATCGTTGCGACAGCCTCAATCGGGTAATCTCCTACAGCTGTTTCATTGGAAAGCATTACTGCATCTGTACCATCAAGTATTGCATTGGCTACATCACTTACCTCAGCTCTTGTGGGCCTTGGGCTCGAGGCCATTGAATCAAGCATTTGCGTGGCTGTAATGATTGGTATGCCAAGGCTATTTGCCTTTTTTATAAGTTGTTTTTGTAATAAAGGAACTTCTTCCGCTGGCATCTCTACACCAAGGTCACCCCTAGCCACCATTACTCCATCACAAAGTTTTAAAACGGCGTCGATTTGATCAATCGCTTCAAATTTTTCTATTTTGGCAACTACTGGAGTATCAAACCCATGATTTCTAATTAAATCTTTTATTTCTCTTAAATCTGATGGATTCCTTACAAAACTAAGTGCTATCCAATCAACACCTTGTTTCAAGCCAAATGCTAGATCTTCCTTGTCTTTGTCTGTTAATGCCCTAATTGATAATTGAACATCAGGGAAATTAACACCTTTATTATTAGATAAAACCCCACCAACTGTAATAGAACAAATTAATCTTTGTTCTGCTAGATCAACTTCTTCAACTTTCATTTCTACTCTTCCATCGTCCAATAGAATCCGATTTCCAACATTTACTTCTTCAGCTAATTTGTCATAAGTTACATTTGCTTGATCCTTATTACAGTCAAAATTTTTTTGAAGTAAGAATAAATTTATCGCCATTTTTAACATTGACAGGACCGTTTTTAAATTTGCCAAGTCTAATTTTCGGGCCCTGAAGATCTTGAAGGATTCCTATGTGAATGCCTAGATCATCTGAAACTTGTCTAATTGTTTTTATTCTTTGTGCATGTTCATCATGGTCTCCGTGACTAAAATTTAGACGGAAAGTAGTTGCACCAGCTTCAACTAATTTAGTTATTTGACTCGCACTCTCTGTTGCGGGCCCTATCGTAGCGACGATTTTTGTTCTTCTTGCTAGGTCGAGTATTGTCATTTATGTGACTTGTGATTACAAAAAACTAACATCTGATTGTGTTTTATTTGCAAACTTTGCTTTTTCAAGAAAATAAACATGGAATTAAATGATTATCAAAGAGAATCTCGTAAGACAGCTCTTTATCCTGAAGTCGGAAGTAATGTTATTTATCCAACATTAGGTCTTGTAGGTGAAGCAGGGGAGGTTGCAGATAAAGTTAAAAAAATTCTAAGAGATAAAAAGGGAGTATTTGATCAAGATACTAAGGAAGCAATTAAATTTGAACTAGGTGATGTCCTTTGGTACATAGCACAACTTTCTAGTGAGTTAGGTTTCGAATTGGAGGAGGTTGCTAACGCAAACTTACAAAAACTTAATAGCCGCAAATCTCGAGGGAAAATCCAAGGTAGTGGTGATAATCGTTGATCTTCCATTATCCATATATTTGAAATCCTCCCATCGCTAATGCTGCTGCATTTCCAAGTATTCCTTGAACAACTCTGATAACTACAAAAGCTAAAATAGGAGATAAATCTAAGCCTCCTAATGGAGGTATAATTCCTCTGAAAAAATTTAAGTAAGGATCAGTGATGGCACATAAATTTACAAGAATGGGATTACTCATATCAAGATTTGGGAACCAGGTCAGCAGAACCCTAATGATTAATATTGTTGAATAAATTCCAAGCGTTTTTAAAAGGACAATAAGAATTGTCGGAATAATCTCGTAACCCATTAGCCTTTGATTTTTTGTATTATATTACGCTGCTTTTTTGTCTTCTGCTTGATCTGGTTCAGGTAATACAGAAAATGTTTGATGAAATTTTTCTGAGAGAGTTAACCAGAAAGAACGTCCATCCTTTTGCCGCCTTCTTTCAACGAAGTTTTTATCTACAAGCTCTTTAATGTGATCGTATGCGCCAGATCCTCTGAGATCAACTAGTTCTGATTGGAGTATTTTTTTCTTAAGTGCAACAGTCGCCAATGTTCTTAGTGTCGCAATCGATAAATCTGCTGGAAGGAGATCCTGAACTAATTCACCTAGTCCTTGCCTTAATTCTAAGCTATAAAAATTTTTGTTTTCATTTATTTCTAGAGAAGTATCCCGCTGAGCATATCCAGCCTTAAGTTCCCAGAGTGCTTTTTCTATTTCTGCAATATCCTTCTCCAGTAATTCAGCCATCTCTTTTGATGATGTTGGCCTTCCTTTAAGATAAAGGATTGCCTCAATCTTCGCTGGTAATGAAATTTGTATGCTCTCACTCATAACTTTGAAATGAAAAATTCTTTTTCTTGATATCCAAAATTACCGTGTCTAATTAAACTATGCACCTAAAAATAATTTATATGCTTGATTATCGGTCTCTTTCCAACTTTTATAACCTATTTTTTGGACAAATTCATTCCAAGCTGGAATATCAGAATCGTTTACTAGCACCCCTATTACTATTCTTCCAGTATCAGCGCCATGGTTTCGATAATGGAAAATGCTTATTGTCCACTCTGGTCTCATAGAGTTAACAAATCTCATTAAGGCACCAGGCCTTTCAGGAAATTCAAATCTATATAGTAATTCTCTACATTCTCCTTTAGATATTTGATTTATTGATCTAGGGAGCCTGCCACCAACCATATGCCTGAGATGAACTTTTGATAATTCATCATTACTTAAATCATTACAATCAAAACCCTTCCTCTTGATTTCAGTGATTAATAGTTCCCTATCATCAATATTCGAAACTTCTACACCCATAAATATTTGAGCTGTTTTACCTTCTGACATTCTGTAACTAAATTCAGTTAAACTTCGTGATCCAAGTGTTTCACATAAAAGTTTTAAACTTCCAGCTTTTTCTGGAATTCCTACTGCAATCATTGCTTCTTTTTCTTCTCCTAATTCAGCCCTTTCTGCTACAAATCTTAGTCGTTCAAAATTCATATTTGCACCACAAGCTATGGCTACTAAGTTGTTGTTTTTCAACTGATTATTAATAACATGTTTCTTTAAACCAGCAATAGATAATGCACCTGCTGGCTCAAGAATTGATCGTGTATCTTCGAAAACATCTTTTATGGCCGCACATATTTCGTCAGTATTTACCGTAACCATTTCATCAACATTTTTTTTACAAATCGAAAACGTATTTTCTCCAACCTTTCTTACTGCAACACCGTCTGCAAAAAGGCCAACACTCTCAAGCTCAACTGGTTTGTTGGCTTTTATTGAAAGTGTCATTGCGCAGGCATCTTCAGGTTCAACACCAATAATCTTTATATCTGGCCATAATGCTTTTACGTATTCACTCACTCCAGCAATAAGACCTCCTCCCCCTACAGCGATGTAAATAGCATCTGGTGGAGTATGACACTGTCTAAGTATCTCTAGACCTATTGTTCCTTGTCCAGCTATGACTTCAGGATCGTCAAAAGGATGGATGAAAGTTAGATTTTCTTTTTTAGAGATTTCTAGTGCTTTTTCGTAGCATTCATCATATGTTTCGCCGAATAGAATAACTTCTGCCTGTTGTGATTCAACTGCCTTTACTTTCATTATGGGAGTTGTCAGAGGCATCACTATCACTGCTCTGCATTTAAGAAATGATGCACTTAGAGCAACTCCCTGTGCATGATTCCCTGCACTTGATGCAATTACTCCTTTACTTAGCTCTTCCTTGGTTAGCTGAGACATGCGGTTAAATGCACCTCTCAACTTAAATGAAAAAACCGGTTGAAGGTCTTCTCTCTTAAGCCAGATGGTGTTTTTTAATTTTTTACTTAAATTTTTTGCTCTTTCTAGTGGTGTTTCTTCAGCAACGTCATAAACACGAGCTCTAAGTATTTTCTGTAGATAGTCCTCCATAACTAGTTTTTCACCGAATTTGGGTTTATGTATTTTCTACATTCCATTTGTTCTTATGCAAGTTTTATCAAAATGTAGGGTAGACCTCGTAGATTGGAAGAATTAAATCTCAGAGTTATATGCGTCTGAGCCAGTTAAGTCATCCGAATGAGCTTCATGGCTTACCCATTGGTGAATTGGAAGATGTTGCTTGCCAAATTAGAGAAAGGCATCTTCAAGTAGTTTCTACTAGTGGTGGGCACTTAGGTCCAGGTCTTGGTGTTGTTGAGTTAACAATTGCTCTCTATCAGACATTAGATTTAGATGTCGATAAAGTTATTTGGGATGTGGGACATCAAGCATATCCCCACAAATTATTAACTGGAAGATATGACCGATTTGATTCACTTAGACAGCAAAAAGGCGTTGCTGGTTACCTAAAAAGATCAGAAAGTAAATTTGATCATTTTGGAGCTGGTCATGCGAGCACATCAATTTCTGCTGCTCTTGGTATGGCTATTGCTAGAGACCGCAAAGGAGAAGATTACAAATGCGTTGCAGTAATTGGAGACGGTGCACTAACCGGTGGAATGGCTTTAGAGGCTATTAATCATGCAGGACATCTTCCAAAGACTCCTCTTTTGGTTGTTCTAAATGATAATGATATGTCGATTTCTCCTCCTGTTGGAGCATTATCGACTTATTTAAATCGAATGCGCCATAGCCCACCTGTTCAATTTATATCTGACAGTGTTCAAGAAAGTGTCAAAAATCTCCCTTTCATGGGAGATGCTATCCAAGAGGAATTTAAATCTCTTACAGGAAGCGTTAGACGTCTAGCAGTTCCTAGTGTTGGTGCTGTTTTTGAGGAATTGGGATTTACTTATATGGGCCCTGTAGATGGACATGATATTTCTGAGTTGACTAGGACATTTAATGCTGCACATAAGGTTGGTGGACCTGTAATGGTTCATGTTGCTACTACAAAGGGAAAAGGATATCCGTATGCTGAGGCTGATCAGGTTGGTTACCATGCTCAGTCTTCTTTTGACTTGACTACTGGAAAATCTATTCCTTCTAAAACTCCTAAACCTCCTAGTTTTAGTAAGGTTTTTGGGCAAACCTTAGTAAAGCTTTGCGAGCAAGACAGCAAGATTGTTGGTATTACTGCAGCGATGGCAGAAGGTACTGCATTGAATCTTTTACAGAAAGCTATTCCAGATCAATATGTAGATGTTGGTATAGCTGAACAACATGCTGTAACCCTCGCGGGTGGAATGGCTTGCGAAGGCATTAAACCAGTTGTAGCTATTTACAGTACTTTCTTACAACGAGCATATGATCAGTTAATTCACGATATTGGAATACAGAATTTACCAGTAACTTTTGTATTGGATAGAGCCGGAATTGTTGGTGCTGATGGTCCAACACATCAGGGACAATATGACATTAGTTATTTAAGATGTGTTCCTAATTTTACTGTTATGGCTCCAAAAGATGAGTCTGAATTGCAGCAAATGTTAGTTACATGCATTAATCACAATGGTCCATCAGCCCTAAGAATACCCAGAGGCTCTGGAGAGGGCGCAGCGTTGATGGAGGAAGGATGGGAGTCTCTAGAAATTGGTAAGGCAGAGTTAATAGAAGAGGGCGATGATTTATTAATAATTGGCTATGGCTCTATGGTTTGTCCAGCAATTAAAACAGCTGCAATTCTTAAAGAATCTGGAGTGAAAAGTACTGTTATTAACGCTCGTTTTATAAGACCATTAGATGAGGAAACTATTCATAAGTTTGCACAAAGGATTGGTAAAGTAGTAACAATGGAAGAAGGAACATTATTGGGTGGTTTTGGATCAGCTGTCGTTGAGTCTTTTAATGATAATGATATTTTTGTTCCTACATTAAGAATAGGAATACCTGATAAACTAGTTGATCATGCGACTCCACAGCAAAGTAAGGAATCTCTTGGCTTAACTCCAGAAATGATGGCTAATCAAATTAGAAATAAATTTAATTTTAGTTAATTATCTAATAATAATCTAATAAAAAAAAGGGTTATTGATTTCAATAACCCTATTATCGATTTTTAATTTAGAAAGTTTTAGAAAATAATTTTATAAAACACCTCTAGCCGCAAGACCCAATATTGAACCTATTCCCAAAACATGACCTAAGCAGTTTGCAGCAACAAATGAACCATGACTTAGTCCGCCATAAAACTGAGCATTAGGCATAGGAAAACCTTCGTTTGGCTTTTCAATATTTGATCTAGCTATGGCATATGCAAGTAAATTGCAAATGATCATCACAACTGCACATTTTGGAGACCACTGAAATGTCACTGGATCAGCAGCGGCTAGTAATGTTGTGAACATCTTTTATCCCTATTGAATATTTTCATTATCGACCATAAAGAATGCTTTTGCGTCAAATGTTACTCACCTCTTAAGAGTTTTTTACTTCCGTTTTAGTTTTGATTGACGTCAGCATCAAAACAAAACCGTAAACAACAAATGCATCGCTAATCGTTAAAAACGATTCTGCTAGTCCGTGCAGTACATCTACATTTGTTAATTCATTTCCAAAATAAATTTGGGCGATTATTGCAAAAACTATCGTCATGAATACAAATAAGAGAGTTAACTTAAAACCTAAAAATGATATTTTTGGTATCGCTTTTGTTTTGCCAGCGTAATGAAGGAATACTAAATAAGGAATTAGTGAAAGGATGAAGAATGGACTAGGATCAATTCGTGCAATTGACTCAAGACTAAGAATTGAAATATTCATTGGTTTGGTTGTGATGACTCAGCTCTAAACAAGTTCCAAGCAGCAAATGCAAGACATATATTTCCTACAGTTGTAAGAGCTGCCTGTAGTACAACTAATCCTTTTAATTCAATACTGTTGTCAAATATATGCCAAGTGATTGCGGCCATTGCACTAGCTAGATTTGGCAACATAGCTAAGGCAAAATAACCCAAAGCCTTGTTATTGGATATTGATGAAATATAGTCAATTATTATTATTGCAATACCCCATTCAAATAAAGTTGCAATATGGATAAACCATGTTCCTAAGGAAAGTTCATGCATATTTTTTCTTTTGTTTAATAAGCTCTTCTAAAACTTCTTGAGCATGTCCAATGGGTCTTACTCCTATCCATTTATATACAACTATACCCTTTGGATTGATCAAAAATGTATTTCTTTTTGAATAGTGATCAAACCATGAATCATATGATTTACTTATTTCTCCTGTTGTATCTGAAAGTAGGGTGTAGCCAAGTTTTGCGGATGTACAAAATGATTCATGTTCTTCTCCATTGTCAGCGGAAATTCCAACTACGGAGGAATTAAGTTTTTTAAACTTATAAAGATTATCTTGAAATGCTTTGGCTTGCAATGTACAACCACTTGAGAAATCCTTAGGATAAAAATATAAAATCAACCATTTACCTGAAAAATCATCTAGAGACCATTTCTTTTGACTAGGATTGTTTTTATTGAAACCACTTAAAAAAAAGTCAGGTGCTTTTTGACGAAGCCTAACTGAATTTATATTTGCAAATAATCTTGAAGGTTTAAGAAAAAAAATACAAGAAAATAAAATAAAAGATTTTATAATTTGTCTTCTTTTCATTTGATTAACAAATCAAATTTAAAGTTTGTTTAAATCTACCCCTAATGATTTGGCATACTTTCCTAATCCCTTCTTCTGAATAGTTTTTAGTGCTCTAGTCGTTACTCTAATATTGATCCATTTGTTTTCTTCTTCCCACCATAATCTTCGCTGCTGCAAATTTGCTTGCTGCAATTTTTTGGTTCTTATATGGGAATGGCTGACTGACATTCCGTTGTTAGCTCTTGTGCCTGTAAGTTGGCAAACCCTAGACATTTTTCATACTTGATCTTGGTTTTATTCTATCAAATGAGGTTGAGATTAAACGAATTTTTGCATTAATTTCCCTAACACATCAGCATTCCTAGCTTGAAAAGCTGCGATATCTTTATTCTCGAGACCTCCAATTGACAGCTTCGCCATCTCATAAACATGGACTGCGATGTCACTGGCAAATTTAGCTTCCTCTGATTTGCTAGATCCTTCAATTACTATTGTTTTGGAATTTAACTTTAGTAATCCTTGAATAAGCGGATGGTTTGAATTAACGATTAAATTATGATATTCAGGTAGACCAGGAAGTTTCTGCTCCATTAATGCTGTTATATCATTAATTCTTCTCATTTGTTCTGGTAATAATATTAATGAAGGTGGTGAATTTTCACCTTTAAGGCTTTGTACTTGTACGGTCACTTTTTCATTATTAAGAGCTGAACTAATCATCTTTTTAAGTGTTTCTGACTTTGTATTTCCATCCTTATCTGCGATTTCAGGCGAATCATCTTTAATACATTCATCAAGTTCGGAGTCAACTCTGACAAAATTTATTTCTTTATTTTTTTCTTCTAACCAAGGAATAAATTGGGTATCAATAACAGTATCAAGTTTTAAGACTTCTTTGCCTTGCGAAGTCCACATATTGAGAGCTGTTGATTGAGAGACTTCATCGGTTGAATATAAAACCTTTTTGTTCTCATCAGTTAGCCTATTTTTATAACCATCAAGAGTAGTAAAAGTTTTCGAACCAGATTTTATTAGTTCATTAGCGTCTTCATTATCTGCCGAAGTGTTTTTTGTTGTTGAATATAAAATTATCTCTTTTACTTGTTCGGCAAATTTCTCATCTTCCATAGCCCCAATTTTTATAAAGGGTGAAATGGAGTCCCAAATATCAGCATAAAATTGGGTTTCATCTTTCTTTAATGTTTTAAGCTTATCGGCTAACTTCTTCGCAATAAAGTTACCGATAGATTTAACTCTTCTGTCTGATTGCAACGCGCTTCTGCTTACATTTAAGGGAATGTCTGTTGAATCTATTACTCCCCTCAAAGGTAATAAGTATCTAGGAACAATTTCTTTAATTGAGTCGCTAACAAATACCTGATTACAGAATAGTTTGATTTCACCACTTTCCCAATCGGCTCTGCCACTTATCTTTGGAAAATATAATATCCCTTGCAAATTATATGGATAGTCTGTGTTTAGGTGAACCCATAAAAGAGGATCGCCTTGAAAAGGATAGAGATATTTATAGAGTTCAATATAATCTTCATCTTTTAAATTTTGTTTACTTTCTCTCCATGGTGGATTCATTTTGTTGATAACTTCTTCTTCAAGTGAGATTTCAATAGGCATGAAATCACAATATTTTTTTATTAATGTTTTAATCCTGCTTGGTTCAATGTATTCAATTTCTTCTTCCATTAAATGTAAGATTATATCTGTACCTATTTCTTCTTTGTCTGATTCATCAAGTGAATATTGAGGTGAACCATTACATTTCCAGTTAATAGCTTTTGAATCATTCTTTGCTGATTTTGTTATTATTTCAACTTCATCTGCAACCATAAAACTTGAATAAAAACCAAGTCCAAAATGACCTATAAATCCATCATCTGGCTGTTTATATTTTTCAAGAAATTCTTCTGCACTTGAGAAAGCTACTTGGTTAATATATTTCTTAATTTCATAACTAGTCATTCCTATTCCATTGTCACTAATTGTTAATGTTTTATGTTCTTTGTCAATTGATATTTTTATTTTTTCATCTTCAGCTGCGACACAATCTCCTGCAAAAGCGGCCATTTTTCTTTTCTTGATTGCATCTACGGAGTTACTTATAAGCTCTCTAATAAATATTTCGTGATCTGAGTAGACTGCTTTTTTTATTATCGGAAATATATTTTCTGTGTGAATACGAATAGTTCCTTCTTCTTTAACAGGCATGACTTATTAAAAATTTTTATCATCATAGCGATACAAATTTCTATTTAGGCGTTAAAAGCAAAAGTATTATTGATTATGGCACAATAGTTTTCGATCCCTGACAATTATTAAAAAGATATAGTGAATTTATATTAGTCTATCCATTCAATTTTTGTGCATCTGTTGGATTTTAAAAGTTGATTTGTTGCATCATTAGTCTTTAAAGGTTCATGTGAAATCACAGAAATAATTCCTTTGGTGTGCCATTCCTTTTGTTGTTTTAATGCTTTATATAAACTTGCACTTTGCTTGTATGCGATTAATACTTTTTCATTATTAACTTTCATTTCCTCGTTTGAGGAGACTAATTCCCTGATTTTATCAATGCTAATACTAAATCCTATGCCGAAGCAATTATGATCGCTAGAACTAAATTTCTTTACCAAATCATCATATCTACCGCCTTTAGCAATAATAACAGGAGCACTTTGAGATGATGAAACAAGTGAAAAGGTTAGGCCACTATATAATTTATATTTAGTCCCTAATGTTGGGTCTAGTTGCACTTCTATCCCTTTTTCTTTAGCTAATGGTTCAATAATAGTAAATAATTCCTTTAGGTTTTCAATGTAAGAGTTCGATCCATAGATATTTTTTAGATCGGTTAATATCTTTTCTGGCTTTCCTCTCATATTCAAGATTTTTTTTATAAACATTCTTTGTTCATCTTTTACATCTAGTTTACTCAATGCTATGTAATCAAGATCGCAGAGAATATTTTTTATTTGGTCTATTCTGATTGAATCAAATGAGCTTAAGATAAGTTCCAATAGATATGTATTACCAATAAGCAATGTCATTTTATATTCCTGATCAATTTCAATTATTTTTAATGATTCAATCAGTAAAGATAGAAGTTCTATCTCTGCATTTATAGCTTTAGTTCCTATCAATTCCACTCCGCTTTGGAATGACTCCTCGATATCAATGCCACCATCAATACTTTGATTGCATTTAAATGAAGTACCTGTTGACCAAAAACGAAGTGGCCTTTCATATTCATGAAATCTAGATGAGGCAGCACGCACAATTGACGCTGTTATTTCAGGTCTTAATCCAAGAGGTTCATCAGAAACTATTTTTAGTATTTCACTATTCGAAATTCCACCAGCTGCCATAAGTGTGTCAAGACGTTCAATATGCGGCGGTGATATTCGCTCATATCCCCATAGTTGATATAAAGAAGATAGTTTCGATGCAATGAGATGGTTCTTCTTTACTTGTTGAGGATTTAAGTCGCGAGCACCCGAGGCAGGTTGCAATGTCATTATTTGAATCTTTCTATTACTTAAGGATCACATAAATTAAGACTATTTTCCACCATAAGAGCTAGGAATTAATGGACTAATTTTTTTAAGTTCTTTTATAAGCTCAGGTTTTATCTCTGGATTACAAGCAAGAATTCTGCCCGTATTTAGATCAAAATCACCGGAAGGATAATTGGAAACCACCCCACCTGCCATCTCAACTATTGGTACTCCTGCAGCCATGTCCCATTTGGCAAGTCCTCGTTCCCAATAACCATCGACTTTGCCTGATGCGACAAATGCTAGATCTACTGCTGCGGCTCCTCCTCTTCTGACGCCATGGGTACGATGTGTTAGCCAACAAAATTCAGAATAATTATTATCTAATACTTCTCTTCTGTCATATGCAAAACCAGTAACTAGAAGTGAATCAGATAATGAATTTGTGTCAGTTACATTTATTTGTTCGCTATTACAATATGATCCTTGTTCTGGAGAGGCGTAATAAAGTTCATTCAAAGAAGGTACTGATATTGCCCCCAATATTGGATAGCTATTCCAAATTAGACCTATTGAAGTTGCGAAAAATGGATATCCATGTGCATAGTTTGTTGTTCCATCAAGAGGATCTATACACCATTTTAATTCTCCATCCTTTAACTTATATCCACTTTCTTCAGCAAGAATAGAAATACTTGGAGTCTCTTTTTCTAAATAATCTATTATTATCTTTTCACATTCTATATCTGCATTAGTAACAAGATCTCCTGCAGTTCCCTTACAATTTATTGTTTTAATCTTTCCATAATTGTTCATTAGTGATTCCCCGCCTCTTTCTGCAGCTAACTTAGCAATATCTAATAATCCTATAATTTCATCTTTGGCTAGTCCTGCATTCAAGGCTGCTATTTTACAGGA
>QCHI01000028.1 GCA_003279655.1 Prochlorococcus sp. AG-402-A21
TCATTACAATCTGGGAAACATATTTCAAGATCTTGGCAAATTACAAGATGCTGAATTGTTATACCACAAAGTAATTCAAATTAATCCTGATTTCGCTGAGGCTCATTCTAGCTTGGGAGCATTGTTTACTAGCATCGGTAAGCTAGAGGATGGAGAACTATCTATGAATAGAGCGAATCAAATCAAGCCAAATATAATAAACAATCACCTAAATCTAGGTATGAATTACCAATTACAAGATCAAATTGAAAAATCTAATAACTCTTACAATAATGTAATCACTTTAGCAGAAAGAGAATCAGGAGAAGCTCTACAAGCGGAAGTACATTTAGCTGTTAATAATCTGATTACTGGTGATTTTGAAAAGGTTAAAGAGAATATCTTTAAGTTTACAGCTCTAATCAATCAAGGAATCTTAGAAAAAATAAATTCCAAGATTAATAAGAGACATATTACTGCCAGGTCTAATTATTTAAAACATCTCTACCCATTACTAAAAGATACAAAGAATTTTAAATATGAAACCTTTATTCTACATATAGGAGAAAGTCATTGCCTAAGTTTTTCCAATCAAATATTCTCTATTTTGGGAAACAATAAAAAAATACAGCCTTCGATAATTAATGGGGGAAAAGCTTGGCATTTTGCAAATGATCAGAGCAATGAGTTCAAGGCTTCTCTTGAAAAGAAAATTAAAAGATATGGCAATGTTAAACAAGTTTTTATTTCGTTCGGCGAAATAGACTGTAGAAAAAATGAAGGTATCCTTCATTACTCATTAAAATATAAAAAAGAGATTTCAACAATCTGTAAAAATACTATTAATGGATATTTAGATTATATGGAATCGAAATTATTACCATTTTCTCAAGAAAGATATTACTTTGGAGTGCCAGCTGCTCATTTAACTGGTACTATTCATGATGATTTAGATATCAAAAGAAGAGAGCTTATCAAAGAATATAATTCGCTTCTCAAAAAAGAAGTTCTTTTAAGAGGCTCTTTTTTCCTCGATGTTTATAATTTAACTGCCAATGATAGTGGTGATAATAATAAACTTTATATGTGTGATAACTGTCACTTATCCCCAATGAGCCTTCCCATATTATTCAAAAACTATTTATTTAAGCCCTATAAAAATAGCCAAGATAATAGCTAATTCGTAACTTTTTTGAATGCAGACCCTTTTTGGAATTGATTATAACAGCAATATTTGAAAATCATCCCTTTACCAACAACAATACCCACAACACATAAAAAATAATATTTAGAGAGGAGATTGAATTCCTTATAAGACTACATATTGTTCAATTGACCATATATTTTTGCTTTTATTCTAATATTTTCTACGTACTGATTAGAAGTGACCAAACGAACATCACTCGATTCATAGAATTTGCTTAGATTTTTCTTCGTTTTTTCGTAACTTGTAGGTAATTTAGAAAATCCCTTAAGAATCGCAAAGTCCCGAACGATTGTGCACCTAGAGGAATTTCTGAATCTTTCAGACGAAAGGATTGAATCCTGATATATATTTGCCATATAATTTGAACACAAATAGATCTTATTTGCACCAGAAAAGAATGGTATAAATCTTCTTGGTCTATCTATTTCACAAAAATCAAGAACCGCTGCTTCTATCCCCGGGAATTCAGGATCTTGATAATCATCCATAACTATTATCCCAGAATCCATAACATATGGAGAAAAAGATAATAGTGAATGAAGGACTTCATGATATTCATGACCTGCATCAATATGCAGTATTCTTATTACTTTTCCATCAATCTTTGCCTTTATATCATCATCATTCAATTCAGATGTATCTGCTTTGATTAATTCAAATTTAACACTTGCTCCGTACTTTTCTAATGCTAATTTAGTAGATTCATAATAATCCTCAGGAAAAGTATCGTAACCAAAGAGAGTTTCATTTTCTTTAATTAAATGACTAAGAAATGAAAATGATTTACCTTTATATACTCCTATTTCAATAATATTACCTATGATGTTACTTTTAGAATGTATATCATTAAGAATTGCCAAAGACAACATATCTGGCGGAAAGAACCAACCTTCTAAATCATTTTCATTTTTTAGAAACCCATTTAAAATATCTATGTTCATTTAAATACTTGATACTGCTTTTATAAATATCTTACTTTGAATTTACTTCTTTTCACAGAAACAATTCATAGTTGTCAATCGGAAGATGTTATTTCCTGGTTCCAGAAAAATCTACCAACAACAGATTCGCTGAGATGGACTGAAGTAAATTAATTCTCTACTTAGGAGACCAGATCATTTACAAACAACAATATCAACAACAAGTTTTTGAGTGAGCATGAACCTGTCTGATTCTCAAAGAACCGCTTTATTCAGTAATAGCAGTAGGTCTACAGAACTTTAAACTCCTCTGAATCTAATAAAAAGCGAAGAGGGAGTATTCTTCCTGAACCCCTCTGACCAGTATTCACAAGGGATAACATAGAAAAATATAGAAAATATAATTTGTCCTACAGGATTTCTTACAGTAAATCCTCCAAATAGTTGATTCGGAAAACAGTTCTTTTTATCACGCAAGCAATCTTCCATCTAACTCTATCAATTAAGTAACAATAATCTCAGGAAGAGTTTTAATAAGAATATAGTGAGTAATACAACTACTCAATTTAGAAGTTCTTAGAAGATAATGGTATCGAGTAATAAAGACCAAGGAAAGAACAAAGTCACTTCAATAAAAACATTCAATGTTCCATTTGATTTAGGTGAAATCAAAGAAAACATCACTATTGCTACTAAGACTCCTTCTAATCCTTATAAACAACAAATAATCAATCAAGCATTGAAGTTTCATTCACAAGGAAACATTTCAGAAGCAGCAAAATATTATCAATATTGCATTAATCAAGGTTTCAAAGATCACAGGATTTTTTCTAATTATGGAACAATTTTAAAAGGTCTTGGCAAATCAAAAGAAGCAGAATTATCATTGCGCAAAGCAATTGAAATTAAGCCTGATTTCGCTGATGCTCATTACAATCTGGGAAACACTTTGAAAAGCCTTGGAGATATAAAAGAAGCAGAATCGTCATTGCGCAAAGCTATTGAACTCAACCCTGAGTTCGCAGGAGCTCATTTAAATCTAGGAAATATTTTGATCGATCTTGGCAATTTAAAAGAAGCAGAACTATCACTAAGAAAAGCAATTAGTCTCAATAAAAGCTTAGATCAAGCAATTTCCGCACTTGGATCAGTTTTAATGAGACAAGGTAAGCATAAAGAAGGTCTTCAGAAATTAAGAGAAGGTAATGGTTGTGTAAAATTTGATTATCGTTCTTCATCAAAAACAATAAACTTTTTGAAATAATGGAAAGAGTAAGTTCAGGAAAACCAAAAGTCAATCCCACATTTATTAGCTCATGGATTATCAATCCACCCTCATTATGTGATGAATTAATAAATTATTTTGAGGCAAATAAAAGTAAACAATATTCAGGTCTAACCTCATCAGGATTAAATACAAAAGCTAAAGACACTACAGATTTATGTATAAAACCAAAAGATATACTTCTACCTGGAAATGAAATTTTTAAAAAGTATATCGAAGAAATTCATAAATGTCATAAAGATTATATTTCTCAATGGAAGTTTTTAGAAGATAATCCTAGAGAATATGAAATAGGTTCATTCGCAATGGTTAGATATCAACCTGGACAACATTTCAAGAAAATACATACTGAACGTTTTAGCTTGGCAACACTTCATCGTGTTTTTGTATTTATGACTTACTTGAATGATGTAGAAGACGGCGGTTCTACATACTTTTGTAATTATGATCTTGATATACAGCCTAAAAAAGGATTAACTTTAATTTGGCCTGCTGAATGGACACACGCACATAGAGGCAACATATTAAAATCTGGGTTAAAATATATAATTAGTGGTTGGATAGATTTTAGTTATTAATTAAAAAATAACCTAATCTCATCTTAGTTAAATTTCTATTAGCTTTACTACTGTTGGATACTTAGAATAAGAAACTGCCAAAACCTCATAAGTTAAAATGTATCTTCTTCCTTTGTTTTGGTTAGATACTTTTGCCAAATTCCATGTTGCTTCTGCCAGTAAATATGAAACTTCGCTATTACTTTTAAACCAGAATTGTTTATCAAATTAAAACCAAAGGTTTAATTCTGAAGATGATATTTACTGGTTCCAGGAAATTTTCCCAACAACACATTTCCTGAGCTCCAATGCAGCGAATGAATTCTCTCCCAACAACAAAACCACTTCTCCCAACAACACACGCTTGACTTAATATGAACCTATCTGAATGCAAGTGAACTAATCTATGCATTCATATCAGTAGTTTTATGGGATTATGAACTCTTCTGAATCCGTCTGAATCTAATGAGAAACGGAGAGGGAGGACTTTTGAGTGACACCAAGTGGACTGTGGTGAAGCAACATGACGCAATTGGATGAGATTTTGGGATTATTCCACCCAACACATTTAAAATGTTATTTAAGGAGCACAATTACTGTCTAAAATATACTTTCAAGATGAAGAGAGGGACTCTAGGTCGCTGAAGCAGCCGGGTCCCTTTCTTAATGCAAAAATCAAGGTTTCCAATACTCATCCCATTCATCCTGAAGTTCTTTCTGCGATAAAGAGTTGTAGAAACCTCTCCATTTCTTTTCTGAATTTGCGTCAGTTGCACTCAATGACACCATTAGATCTATTGCTTCTTCTTTGGTAAAGGATTTGCCTTGATTTGATTTGTATATCACTTACGAAGCAATCTCTTCCCAAGGGTCACGTGACGACAGTTCCTTGAATGGTATCAATTTAAAATCACCTCTCCTGATACCACTACAGATCAATCCATCTGGATGTTCTCTCTTAAATATTTCAACTGCATCTTCTTTTCGTACTGATGGGATAGTGACTTTATAAATCACATCACCTGAATCACGAATCTTATAAACAAAAATCCAATCATATTCTTTACTATCCATCATCAGTTCATGCTGACTAACTTTGTTTTAACTCACTTTGGTCTGAAGAACCAATTACACAAATGGAAACAGGTGTTTTTTCTCATGTTCCAATATCTTTGTTTGATTAGAACTGGATTGGAGTTCTAGCACTTGTCTTCCCGTAGGTCAGGGAAGTGGTTAGTAAAGAAAATGGATTGTTCACACGGATACACAAGTGCTGAACTTAAAGGGGGCGACCAAAATCTCGCCCCCTTCTTTAATGGAAGAAATTAGAAATATCTACAATTTCTATTTGGTGTACTGCCTATAAACCCGACCCGATACTTTGCTTTTTACCAAGTAATACTTGCCTCCTCTTTTCCCTGTATGCACGGTATTTAATGATTGCAGATAACTTGATCTTTGATAATCACTCATATTGTCAAAGGGATCACCAGTATTCCTGCCTATGGGATAAGACAAGTCTCTAACAATTCTTTTTGCACTTCCTCCTTCTCCATAAATCTCTGATTCTTTTCTAATCATTTCTCTTGTTGCTTCCTCTGCCGTCATTCCATTAGGAATCACAAAAGTTTCCTTACTCCTCTCATATTCAGCAATTCGCCGTAATTGATCTGGAGATCTTCTGTGCTGCTCTTCGTAATCTTTAGCAATTGCTTCCTTTAAGAGTCTTCTTCTCTTTTTGCCTTCCCCTAGTCGCTGAAACTTTGGATCCTCTCTTAATGCTGACTCATGAATACCAAGCAATTCATATTCTTCCTCTGTCTCCAAGACATTTATGTCCTCCTCAAATGATGGAGGGGATATATCTTCTCTATTGCTCTTTCTGAAAAACCTTGAGAAGAAATTCCTCATCCTTCTTTGATTTCATTCCACCTAATTTAGTACGGATTTGTAATTAGGAATTTCTCCTGATGCAAACCCATTGCAGATTTGATTAGAAAAGGAAAAGCAGAACTCTCGCAACAAAAATTAGTTCTGTAATCGGAGGGAGGGACTCAAGGTCGCTGAAGCAGCAGGGTCCCTTTCTTAATGCCAAAAATAAGCAACTTGACTTACTAGACAAATATAGTACGTTTGTATTAGTTTAATCCCCATCGCAAACGCAAAAGGAGGGTCCAGTGAGCAGGATCCTTTTTTTGTCTTCTACATGAGGAGGACTATGGCATGGTCAAGGAAAGCAAGATTCGTATCACCTGTCGAGGTTCTCGAGAACCCTGAAGAGTAGGACTACTTCACTGACTTGGAACTTATGAAGTCCAGAGGTAGTTCGATTTGTATGACATGCGAACACTTCACCTACACGTGCGATAAATCATTCGTAACTCTTCTAACTTGTCCTCTTCATCAGCGTCTTATTCCTCAAGGTGAGCATCTAACTAAGCGTTGTAGAAACTGGCAAAGGAAGAGAGTTCTTGATATTGGTCTGTGTCCTGAAGTTGCCTAACAAACCACAAAATTATTTTCTAAAAACCAATGAACTTAACTACAAATGCTGATCGGGTAATGATGTTTTGCATCCTCGCCTCAATAGCAATCCTTGATGCTTTCTCAACTCTTCTTTCCATATTTAAGAAAGGAGTATTTGTCGATCAGAAGTCACTGCTGATGCAAAAGACCAATAGAGAATTAAGGGCAATGCTGATTGGTGTAGAAAAAATTTCCAAACTGAATAAAGAACAATTAATTGATTTAATTCTGGTTAATTAATAACTAGTCGCTGCATATCAAAATCCCCCAGCAAGACCGAAGCAAATTAACTGCGGCAAAAAGGATTTAATCCCCCAGCGAAAGAACCAAACCCCCCAGCAAATCCCCCAGCAGAGGGTTGACACGCTATGTCAGACTATGACCAACCCTGACACGCCCATTCCTGTCTATATCTACGTTTCCAGCGATTCTGACTCTCTCTGACACGCCCTGACATTAATAGTGAACGGAGAGGGAGGGATTCGAACCCTCGACAGAAGTTACCTCCTGTAACTCCTTAGCAGGGAGCCGCTTTCAACCACTCAGCCACCTCTCCATTACAAACACCTTATCAAGTCAAAGATCCAAAAATTTAAATTGTGATCCTCTTCAGATGTTACGTGACAACTCTAGGAAGTCGATTCCTGAAACTGCAAAGAACTTCCCATGGAATAGAGCCAGATAAATCACTCCAATTATGAGGAGAAATAAAATTTTCTCCATCTGTCCCAAGAAGAGTTAAAACTTGACCGACTTTAATTTCCGGTTTAGCAGTTATGTCAAAGACCATTTGATCCATTGCAATCGCCCCAACTTGAGGAACTAAAACTCCATCTATAGAAGCTGATATTTTGCCTGAGAGTGATCTGCTAATACCATCCGCATATCCAATAGCCACAACAGCCAGCTTACTTTTCCTCTTAGTTTTAAATAAATGTCCATATCCTACCCCTACATCATTTTGTACTTCTCTAACCAAAGTAACCCTAGCTTTTACTTTCAAAGCAGGCTTCAAATTCAAATCAGACTGAAAACCTCTTATGGGTAAATAACCATAAATGCTCAGGCCGACTCGAACCATATCAAAATGAAGTTGTTTATCAGAAAGGGTCCCTGCCGAATTTGCTAAGTGTCTGCGTAAGAAATTGCTTCTCTCACCCAAATTCTTCAATGTCTTTTTAAATCGATTTAATTGAATCTGAGTCAAACTTGTCAGAGATTGATTTATCAAATCTGTATCAGCACTAGCAAGATGACTATAAATACCTTCTAGGGAAAGACTTTCTAAGTTATCTATTCTAGCAACCAATTCTTTAACTTCATCACAGTTACATCCAAGTCTTGTCATTCCTGTATCCACTTTTAAGTGAATAACAAATTTTTTATGATTATTTTCAGCAATATTATTACAAATTATCGCCTCGCGAATTCCACTAATTGTAGGGACAAGATCCCAGTAAAATGATGTAGATAGTTCTTCTGAGTTAATTAAATTTCCAAGGATAAGTATCTGGCAATTCAAACCAGCTTTCCTTAATTCAATACCCTCTTCTAAAGTTGCTACTCCAAGACTATCAGCACCTCCGATCAATGCAGCCTTAGCGACAGTCACAGCTCCATGTCCATAGCCGTCAGCTTTTACTACTGCCATTAACAAACAATCTTGGCCAACAAAGTTTTTGAATATTCTAGAATTATTTTCTATAGCTTTCGAATCGACCTCAACCCATGCTCTACTGCAAGGGTCAGAGTTAATTCCACTTTTAGTTGTCCCACCAAAAGTGAAAGATCTTTCACTTCCATTGATCTTGGACATACTCTTCATGCAACCAATGTAATAAGGGAAACTGCAACAAGGCTGTAATACCACTAGCATGCCGCTTAATTAGCTTGCTTGCATGGGTCAAGTTCTTGTTTTGAATGCGTCCTATGAGCCATTGAACATCACTTCATGGCGTCGTGCGACTGTTTTAATGCTTAAGGGCAAGGCTGAAAGTCTTGAAGAAGATGCTTCACACCATATTAGGGAAGATTTCAAAGCCCCTACTGTAATTAGGTTAAGACAATTTATTAGAGTTCCATATCGTGATATTCCTCTTTCTAGAAAAAATGTATTTCAACGAGATAATAACTCTTGTCAATATTGTGGTCAGAAAAATAAAAAGCTTTCAATTGATCATGTTTTACCACGTAGTAGAGGAGGAACAGACAATTGGGAGAATGTTATCACTGCATGTCTTCAATGCAACGTTATGAAAGGTAATAGAACGCCTGAAGAGGCAAAGATGCCATTAAGAAGCAAACCTTACAAACCCTTGAATAACATGAGTTTTGAAACAACAAAACAAATTCATTCTGGTCGCCATAAAGAATGGAGTAAATATGTAATTGGATGGGTGGTTTAGTTTCTTTTAATCTTCAGATTGATTACTAAGCTCTTCCATTTGCCTTTTTTGTTCTTCTGCAATACATGCGCCAATAACATCTTCTAATTGACCTGCTAGAACTTGTTCAAGTGGAAAATTAATTCCTAATCGGTGATCAGTGGTTCGATTATCTTTGTAGTTATAAGTCCGAATCTTTTCACTGCGATCACCTGTGCCAACCTGAGATAATCGAGCTGATCTTTCTTTTGCATTTGCCTCTGCTATTTCTAATTCTAATAATTTAGCTCGTAAAATTTCCATTGCTCTCTCTCTATTTTGCAATTGGGAACGTTCCTGCGTACAAAAGACTCTTATACCTGTGGGCTTATGAAATAAATCAATCGCTGTTTCTACTTTATTGACATTTTGCCCACCCGCTCCGCCTGATCTTGCCGTACTAATTTCTATGTCTGTAGATTCTATTTTCACCTCAACCGGATCAGCTTCTGGCATCACAGCAACAGTTGCAGTAGAGGTATGGACTCGTCCTTGAGATTCAGTTGAAGGAACTCTTTGCACTCTATGAACACCTGCTTCGAATTTTAATTGGCTATAAACAGACTCTCCCTTGACTGAGATAATCATTTCACGAAAACCACCCATATCAGCTTCTGTTGAACTTATGGGTTTTACATTCCAGCCAAGTTTTTGTCCATATCTCTCATACATTCTTGCCAAATCGCCAGCCCACAAACACGCTTCATTGCCTCCTGCTCCAGCTCTTATTTCAAGCATCACACTTCTTTCATCTCTTGGATCTTGAGGTAAAAGAGCCAATGTCAACTTTTGAATTAACCCAATTTTTGAAAGTTCTAGATTTTGCAGTTCTTCTTTAGCCAAAAGTTCCATCTCTTTATCATCTCTTGATTCTTTTACTAAACCTTTAGCTTCTAGACACTCTCTTTCTATTATCTGGAGCTTGAGATAATCATTAACTAAAGGCTCTAAACGGGATCGTTCTCTGGCAATTTTCTCTAATTGCTTAGGATCAGATGCAACATCTGGATCAGCAAGTTGCAACTCTAAATTTTGAAAACTACTCTTAGCTGTTTCTAGTCGTTTTATTAGGGTGGAAGAATCCATTCTTTTTAATCCCTAAATATTTAGATCAAAAGCTATCAACTTTCTTTTTTTTCTTTTGAAGCTTTATCTTTTTCGTCATTTGAATCCGATGAAGCCATACCATATTTTCTCATAAATCTATCCACTCTTCCTTCCGTATCTAAAATCTTCTGGGTACCTGTAAAGAAAGGATGATTTCCGCTCCAAACATCAACCTGAATTTCAGGCTGGGTAGAACCTGTTGTCATAACAACTTCTCCATTACAAATAACCTTTGCATCTGGGTACCAAGTTGGATGTATATCTGATTTAGGCATGATTAAGAAAGAAAAAGTTGAAAGTGAAAAGTAAAATTATCTCTTGGAGAATTGTGGAGCTTTGCGAGCTTTTTTGAGACCGTATTTACGCCTTTCTTTCGCTCTAGGATCTCGACTAAGATGGCCTTCCACTTTCAATGGCTTTCGATTATCGAGTGATAAGTCACATAAAGCTCTAGCAGCCCCCTGCTTGATGGCGTCAGACTGACCAGTCAACCCCCCCCCATATACATTTACTAAGACATCATATGATTCACTCAACCCTAAAGTTTTTAGAGGAGCTTTAACAGCAGAAATGTAAGCAGGATTAAAATTCAGATAATGGTCTCCGGGCCGACCATTGATAATTATTTCACCTTTTCCAGGAGTTAACCTTACTCTAGCTACAGATGTTTTGCGTCTACCAGTCCCCCAGTAAACTACTTTGTTTGTGGAACTATTCATTTTTAAACGGATGCTGAATTGAGATTGAGAATTTTTGGTTCTTGAGCAGAATGAGGATGATCAGAGCCTTTATATACTTTCAGTTTTGTAAATAATTGCCTCCCTAACCTTGTGTGAGGCAACATTCCTTTGATCGCTTTTTCAACTATTCTCTCTGGAATTCTAGATTGAAGAGCCTTAAAGGTTTCAACTTTCATTCCTCCTGGACGTCCAGAATGTCTGCGATAAAGTTTTTGATCAGATTTTTTGCCAGTTACTTTGATCTTTTCTGCATTTACGACAATAACAAAATCCCCAGTATCTAAGTGAGGGGTGAAATTTGGCTTTGTCTTACCCCTAAGTAGACTAGCAACTTCAGTTGCTAGTCGACCAAGAGTTTGATTCTCTGCATCTACCAGAAACCACTGGCGATCAATTGAATCGTGAGATGGAACGGAAGTCTTGTTCATTTTTCCTGAACACCTTTAACACTGAATAAGCATTATCGTAGTGATAGTGCTATTTAAGGAAGTTATCAAATCAAAAAATTGATCTGATTCTTCAGAAGATTAATTCTACACTTCCATGGCTGAAAACCGACCTTTTTTTTCGTATACAATTTAAATTACTGATTTAACTAAAATTTCTAATTTATAAATCTTTTATATTATTTGTAGATTTTGAAAAATCAAATATTGGAAGAGAAAAGCTAGGGAAAGTGTCAAAACTTTTCTCTTTTGAAAAGATTTTTTCCTCATACCCAACTCTTATCAAACAAAGGCCATGAGCTGGAGCAGCCTCTTTTACCTCATCTCGCAAACCTTTTCTCCATCTATATCGGAATTTTTCAAGAGAAAGACGTTTTTCTCCAACAGCAACTAATTGGCCCATTAAAAGCCTCACCATTCCATACAAAAAACCACTGGCCTGTATTTCAACTGTGACTATATCCCCATCACGACAAATAGAAACATCTTGGACTGTGGTCAATGAATTACTCCTATTACTTCCTGCCTTTTGAAACGCTGCAAAATCATGTAAACCTAATAAATCATTCAGAGCATGCTTCATTAAATTTATATCTAATCTAAATCTATATCTATGCCAACTTATATTTTGAAGAAAAAGGTTTTGATATGAACCATTAAATATTGAATATCTATATCTCCTATATTTGGCCGAATAGCAAGCATGCCATTCTCTGGATACTTTTACTGCTTCAAGAATATTAATTGATGCTGGAAGCCTTCCATTAAGCGCGGATACCCATTTATGAATAGGGATTGGGCCATCACAATCAAAATGAGCAACTTGTCCAGAAGCATGAACTCCCGAATCAGTTCGACCTGCTGCTATTACTTTGACTGGTCGGATTGGATCAAGTTCTGCAATTTTTTCTTCTAAAGTTCCTTGAACAGTTCTGAAATCTTTTTGATTTTGCCAGCCTTTAAAATCCGATCCATCGTATTGAATAACTATTGCAATCCTATTGGTCAAATTAAAACAAAAAATTAAATTTAATACTCAAACTTAAATATTGATTTTTGTTTTTTGGAGAATTAATAATCCTATACAAGTTCAACAATCGCCATTTCAGAATTATCACCTCGCCTTGGAGTAGTTCTAACGATTCTTGTGTATCCTCCTTGACGATCTCCATATCGCTCTTGAGCCTTTTCGAAAAGTGCATGAACTAATTGCTTATCGTATACATAACCAATAGCTCTGCGTCTTGAAGAAAGACTGCCATCCTTGGCTAAAGTAATCATTCTCTCTGTTTCATCTCTCAAAGCTTTGGCTCTTGCTTTTGTTGTTGTAACTCTGCCTTCACGAATTAATTGAGTAGTTAATCCCCTTAAAAGTGCCTTCCTTTGATCAGCAGGACGACTCAATTGTGGGATTCGACGTTGATGACGCATTGGATTAGCTCTGAAATGTATGAGGAATAAAACTGAAAGTCATGCAGAAGTTCTACTTTGTGGAATAGAAATTCCTATTCTCTCTAGAGCTTCGATTACTTCATCAGCAGATTTAGAGCCGAAGTTCTTAATTTCCAACAAATCCTCATAACTGAAACCCATCAAATCTGAAACTGAGTTCACTTGGGCTCGTTTTAGGCAGTTGTAAGCTCTTACTGATAAGTTTAACTCCTCGAGGGGAATCTGGGCCTCTGCCGCTGGTTCTGGTTCCTCAGGTATCTCTTCTACCATGGAAACAGTCGCAAGAGGTTGGAAAAGTTCGATTAATTGATTTGCAGCTTCTGCTAATGCATCGTCTGGAGATGTAGATCCATCAGTAACTAGCTCCATTTTTAATCTTTCTCTAGTAGATCCCCCTTCAGCTACAGCAGTTTCATCAATAGTAAAATTAACTCTATTTATTGGCATAAACACAGCATCTATTTGAAGCAAATCAATTGCGCTTGTCTCTTCGTTTCTTCTATCAACTGGTCGATATCCAATTCCCCTTTCAACATGTAATTCTAATTCAAGGTTGTGACCCTCCTGAACTGTTGCTATTGGACGTTCACCATCTACGACTTCAACTTGAGAAGAGAACTGAATATCCTTTGCTTTTACTTCAGCTGGACCAGTGACAACAATTCTTCCTATCTCAAGATCTTGACTCCGGCTATCAACGGAGATTTGTTTGCAATTTAGAAGAATATCTAAAACGTCCTCTCTGACTCCAGGGATTGTTGCATATTCATGATTAACGCCTGCGATTCTGACAGCAGTAACTGCGCTGCCTTCTAGCCCTCCCATCAATACTCTGCGTAAAGAATTACCCAAAGTTGTGGCCTGACCTCTCTCGAGAGGTCCAATTAGGAAGACGCCTGTTTGGGAACGATCACTAGAAACTTGATGATCGATCCTGTCTATCTGGTATTGCAACACGGTCTAATGTGATGTGAAAAGAAAAGAAGGTTCACTTAAGTGAATAGAATTTAAACGCGTCTGCGCTTAGGTCTCCTACAACCGTTATGAGGTAGAGGAGTTACATCTCTGATTAAAGTAATTTCAAGGCCAGCTACTTGCAACGCCCTTATTGCGGTTTCACGACCTGAGCCTGGCCCTCTTACTAGAACTTCTATTTGACGCATTCCTTGCTCTAGTGCCCTTCGAGCTGCAAGTTCGGCAGCGGTTTGAGCAGCGAAAGGAGTACCTTTGCGAGCTCCTTTAAATCCGCTGGCTCCTGCTGATGACCAGGAAATGACTTCACCAGAAGTATCAGTAATTGAGACAATGGTGTTGTTGAAGGTACTTTGAATATGCACAACTCCGTTTGGAACATTGCGCTTTGACTTCTTAGAACCGGATTTCTTTGAGGTTGTAGCCATTAGGCTGTGCCTTGTTTAATAAAAGATTTAGTAAATTACCAAGTGGTAACAGGAGTCTTAAGAAATTATTTCTTTCTTCCTGCAACTGTTTTTCTTGCTCCTCTTCGTGTACGAGCATTAGTTCTGGTTCGTTGTCCACGAACAGGAAGACTCATTCTATGCCTTCTTCCACGAACACACCCTATGTCTTGAAGTCGTTTAAGGGCCATGCCCTCTTGGCGCCTCAAATCTCCTTCAAGCGTGAATTCTTCAGTAACAGCTCTGAGCTTCTGAATATCACTATCTTCTAAATCCTTTACACGAATATCAGGATTAACTCCTGACTTTTCGAGAATGGTCTGAGCTCTGGTCAAGCCGATACCATAGATGTAAGTAAGGGCAACTTCTACTCGCTTTTCGCGAGGTATATCGATGCCTGAGATTCGTGCCACTTAGGGATAAATCGAAGAGGACAATAAAAGTCATCATAAATTAATGATGACTTTGTTTTAAGAAGAAAACGAAAAGAAAAATAATCGTTCAATACTTCTTAAGAATGCCAGGAATCAGCCCTGACGCTGTTTATTACGAGGCCTTTTCTTGTTGATCACATAGATTCGGCCTCTTCGCCTAACGATCTGATCGTCAGGACTGATTTTTTTGACTGAGGATCTAACCTTCATTTGGTGAGACTCTCCTATTTCCAAACTATAACTTTACTACATCAAGTGCCTAAAGCTTTCTCAATAGATGAAAAAACAACATCTATGTCAGCATTACCTTCTATCTGCTTAAGAATTCCTTGATTCGCATACAAATCGATAAGGGGAGAAGTTTTTTCTCTGTAGATTTTGAGTCTATTAGATATAACTTCTTCATTGTCATCCTTTCTTCCTCTTCCTAAGAGCCTTTCGATTAAATAATCGTCGGCAATTTTTATTAATATTACTGCTTCCAAAGGTTGATTGATTTTTTCTAAAAGAATTTTGAGAGAATGAGCTTGGTTGACATTTCTAGGGAAACCATCCAGCAACCAGCCATCATTTTCATTTACCAATCTTCCCTCAACAATTGAGAGAACTAGTTCATCACTTACTAATTCTCCTCTATTCATAACCTCTGCAGCTTTAAGACCTAAAACAGATCCAGAGGAGACCTCATCTCTAAGTAAATCTCCAGTTGAAAGATGATTTAGTCCATACTTTTTGCAAAAAAGAGTTGCTTGCGTACCTTTACCCGCGCCTGGTGGACCAAGGAATAGTAATTTCTTTTTCATTTAAATAAATTCATAGTAAAGATTTTATTGTCGAACTAAGCCTTCGTATCTTTGAGAAATGACATAAGTCTGAATCTGCTTAGATGTATCAATTGCCACTCCTACCAAAATCAATAATGATGTCGCCCCAAGCCCTTGAAAAGTTTGAACATTAGTTGCTCTCTCTACTGCAGCAGGGACAATAGCAACTGACCCAAGAAATAATCCACCAAGTAAAGTCAAACGGTTCTGCACGCCTGAAAGGTAATTAGAAGTAGAACCTCCAGGCCTTACTCCTGGAATTGCAACACCACCCTTTTTTAAATTTGATGCAATATCGATTGGATTAATTGTCAAGGAAGCATAAAAGTAAGCAAAACCCAAAATCAACGCAAAAAAGGTAATTGCATATGGCCATGGGTTAGATGAACCTGGATTAAGCGAACTAGCAGCCTTGATAAGTAAAGGGTTTTGAGTGAAATTTGCTATTGTTATGGGCAGGAAAATTAATGCTGAAGCAAAAATTATTGGCATAACTCCACCAGCATTCAACTTAAGAGGTAAATAACTTTGCCTACTTGGCAATAGGGCTGTACCTCCCATTTGGCTTTTAGCAGTTACTATGGGAATTCTTCTAGCACCCTCTTGAACAAAAATGATACCTACTATGGTGATTAAAAAAACTATCAAAAGAATGATTATCCCAAGAACATCTGCTCTATCTCCGGTTTGAGCTTTTTCAATAGTAGATGTAAGTGCCTTAGGCAAAGTTGCAACTATATTCAGAAAAATAACCAAAGAAGCTCCTTGACCTATACCTTTTTCAGTAATAATTTCACTAAGCCACATAACTATCATTGATCCAGTAACTAATGCCAAGGATGTTTGAACAACAAATTCCGTTTCACCAAGTCCTTCGACTGCATATTGTCTAAGTATCAAAGCAAAAACTGTGCTTTGAACCAATCCCCACCCCAAAGCGACATATCTAGTGATTTGAGCAATCTTCCTTCTTCCTGCCTCCCCTTCATTTTTCTGTAGATCTTCCAGTTGTGGTAAAGAGGCAGTAAGCAATTGAATAATTATTGACGCATTAATAAATGGAAGAATACCTAATGCAAAAATACCCAAAGTTGAGATTCCACCACCTGTAAAGATATCAAGGAATCCAATCAATTGTCCCCCCTGATCGATAAAAGTTTTAAAAGCCTCTCTATCAATTCCTGGCATAGGAATGTATATTCCTAATCGAACAATTAACAATAAACCAAGAGTCGTGAAGACTCTTCCTCTAAGCTCTTCGTTACTAAAAAGCTGAGTGATTACTTCACCTGCGCTTGGGTTTCTACCACGACTTATTAACATTTAATAATAGAAATTTATTTAAGGCTAATCCATAGAA
>QCHI01000029.1 GCA_003279655.1 Prochlorococcus sp. AG-402-A21
ACACAAAGACTTCATTGAGACAGTAGAGAAAACATTTAAAATTGCGAATGATTGGAAAAGTTTAAAGATTATACAAATCAGCTCTATCTCCGCAAGGTCACAGCTAAACACACCTTATGGAAGACATAAAGCTGCAGCAGAAAAAATTGTAGCTAAAAAAAACAACCTAATTCTACGACTGGGTCCCATGTATGGCCCATCATTAAATAAAGGTGTTCTGATTGACATGAAAAAAAATAATCCTGTTTATGTTTCAAAAGAAAGTTTATATTCATTCGCTCCCATTGATTGGGTAGGGAAATGGATCTGGCAAAATATGAATTTATCTGGAATAATAGATTTAGGTGGTAATAATGCAATTAAATTATACGATGTAGCTAAAACAATTGGTTCAAAGTCTAAATTTACTGGTCCGATAGATAATCAAATTATATCAAAAGAAATTAAGAATGCTCCTGACGCAAGAAATGTGATTGATTTTATTTTAAAATAGATTTAATATTTTTAGTTCATATTGAAGATAACAAAAATCAACTCTTGTCGTTTATGCAATTGCAAAGAATTAGTTCCAATTTTTGACTTTGGGTTGCAAGCACTTTCAACTCGTTTCCCTTCATCAAATGAACCAGATGCAGAGATCCTTCCTCTTAACTTGGTTCAATGTGCAAATAAAAAATGTAATTTAGTACAATTAACCCATGACTATGACTTCAACGACTTATATAGAAAAGGTTATGGTTATCGTTCTGGAATAAATCAAACAATGCGAAGTCACCTTAATGAAATAGTTGAGCAATTAGTTTCTGAGGTTGAATTAAAAGATAATGATACTGTATTAGATATAGCTAGTAACGATGGAACACTATTAAAAATGTATGATCATCCAAATATTAATTTGATTGGTATAGACCCTACTATAAAACAATATAAAAAATATTATCCACAAGAAAAAATATATCTTTCATCAGAATTTTTCACAAAAGAAACATTTCACTCTATAAGTCCAACAAAATATGCAAAATTAATTTCATCAATAGCTGTATTTTATGATGTTCCAGATCCTAATCTTTTTGCGAATGACATCTCATCAATTCTAGATAAAGAAGGGGTTTGGGTCATGGAGCAATCATACCTTCCTCTTTTAATTAAAGATTTATCTTTTGATAGTATTTGCCATGAGCACCTTGCTTATTATGGATTTAAACAAATAAAGTTAGCGGCCGAAGGTGCAAATCTTAGAGTATTTAATGTTGAAACTAACAATATGAATGGTGGCTCTATAAGAGTTTTCCTATGTCACTCAAATTCAAACCGATTATCAAATACTAATAATATTAATATGATAGAGAAGCTAGAATCTATTTCAAAAATAGATAATCATTCAACATTTATACTCTTCAAAGAGAAAATAATGGCAATAGGTGAAAAGTTGCTTAAATTCATTGAAGAAGAGAAGAAAAAAGGGAAAAGAATTCATATTTATGGTGCATCAACAAAAGGAAATGTACTTTTACAACTCTTTGGAATTGGAAATAATCTAATTGATGCAGCAGCAGAGAGAAATGAATGGAAGTATGGGCACAGAACACCTGGTACTAATATACCTATAATCTCTGAACAAGAATCTAGAGAATTAAATCCAGATTATTATCTTGTTTTACCTTGGCACTTTAAAGAAGAATTTATAAAACGAGAAAAAGAATTTATAGGCAAGGGAGGAAAATTAATTTTTCCTTTACCTGAAATAGAAATTTACCCGTATAAGTAATATAAAAAATTTCTCAATATATATTACTAGATTGTTCTTATTGGATTTTTACAGAAGGAATCTCAGCTTCTAATTCAGCCAGTCAAATTATTTATCTAGCGCATGCAGCAAGGACAGTTAATTGATTATTTATCAGCCTTTTTGCATAACTTGTTGAAGATAAATGATTGGTTTTTGATTCCATATTCGGCCGCTCAATATTTAGTTGCTCAAAGTGTTGAAAAACAAGACCATTTCCTTCTCTGTAATTCTTTGACATTATATTCTGCTTAGTTTGTGTTCTTCGATCACTCTGATTATTACTTCGGTGCAGCTATGACATTAAGCAAGTATGTCAAAAGCAAAATCTGCTCTTATTTCCATCTCTTATTTATTAGCTTTATTCATTTTTCACCTGCACGCAATGTAGATTTAATTCCCTCTAGAGAAAGTTCAACCACAATGCCAATTCAGGAATAAGAACAGGCATTAGATCCCACGTATGATTTTTTCTATTAGTAAAAAGCAATTATTAATCATGAAATGCGCCAAAGGGTGAAATAATCACAATGGAAAAGAAATTTCAACCGCAGAGAAAGCGGTAGAGATAAGCAACCACCTTTATTATAAAAGGGTTTGAACTAATAAAAGATGCAATATCTTTTAAAGTCAAACTTCAGTAGAAGTTATAATGATAGTTAACTGATCCTTAATAAAGTAAATAGAGGTGGCCGAGAGAAAAAAAGATCAAAAGAAAAAAGAATCTGACGTGAAAACAATCACAGTTCCACTTGCTTTAGGAAGAATAAAAGAAAATATATCTATTTCTACTGATTCTCAATCTAAACTATCTAAACTATCTAAACTATCTAAACAAGAACTAATTAATAAAGCAACAAATTTACATTTAGAAGGTAATATTCAAGAAGCGATGAAATTTTATCAATATTTTATAAATCAGGGTTTTTCTGATCACAGTATTTTTTCTAATTATGGATTAATATTAAAAACCTTAGGGAAACTAAAAGAAGCTGAAAGTTTACAAAGAAAAGCAATTGGACTTAAACCTGATTATGCAAAAGCTTATTCCAATCTAGGCACAGTATTGAGAGATATTGGAAAACTAAAAGAAGCAGAATCATCTATTCGAAAAGGAATTGAACTACAACCTAATTCACCTGGCTTGCATTCAAATCTTGGACTTGTATTAAGAGATCTTGGTAAATTAAAAGAAGCCGAAATAGAAACTCGCAAAGCAATTTCACTTAAATATGATTCACCAAATGCACACTCTAATTTAGGAAATATTTTAAAAGAATTAGGTAAATTAAATGAGGCAGAGTTATCTCTTCGTAAAGCAATTGCATTACAGCCTGATTTCGCAAATGCTCATTCCAATCTGGGCACAATATTGAGAGATATTGGGAATCTAAAAGGAGCAGAATTATCTTTTCGCAAAGCAATTGAACTACAACCTAATCTAGCTGAGTTTCATTCCAATCTGGGACTAGTATTTAGGGATCTTGGCAAATTAAAGGAAGCAGAATTATCAACTCGCAAAGCAATACAACTCAATCCATTTTACGCAAATGCTTATGCAAATTTAGGGGAAATATTTAGTAATTTTGGTAAATTAAAAGAAGCTAAATTATCAATTCGCAAAGCAATTGAAATTGAACCTGATTTCGCAGAAGCACATTTAAGTCTGGGAAATATATTTATACGACTTGGCAAATTAAAAGAAGCTGAATTATCAACTCGCAAAGCTATTCAACTTAATCCTAATTCAGCAAATGCCCATTGCAATCTGGGGAATATATTGAGAGATCTTGGGACCCTAAAAGGAGCAGAATTATCTCTTTGCAAAGCAATTGAACTAAAACCAAATGTGCCCGAGTATCATTCCAATCTTGGACTGGTATTTAGGGATCTTGGCAAACTACAAGAAGCTGAATTATCGACTCGCAAAGCTATTGAATTAAAGCCTGATTTAGCAGAGGCTCATTCCAATCTAGGTACAATATTAAGTGAAATGGGAAGAGAAGCTGATGCAAAAGAATATTTTGCATCAGCTTTTGAAAAATCCCCGAATGATCTCTGCTTATATTTAAATTCAAATTTAATATTCTCTATAATAATGAATGATGAAGAGCAAATTGATAGAGAGCGTGAAAATTACAGACAGAAAATAAAAGCGATGGAGAATTTAAATACTTTAGAAATTGGTAGAACAAATGGATTTAATCCATCTATGTTTTATCTTGCTTATCAAAATAGATTAGATGACAAAGTAATATTAGAAAAACTTAGTAGTGCTATATCTAAATCAAAAGGAATGATATGCAAAGATTTTTCTGTTGAAAAATATTTAAATTCATCTAAAAAAAGAAAATCGTTAAAAATTGGAATTTGCTCGATTTTCTTAAATCAAAATCATACCGTGGGTAAACTATACCTTAATATTTTAATTGACTTATTAAAAACAGATCTAGATATAACAATATATTTACCACCAGGTTTTATTAGAGATTCTGCATTAGATAACTTCAAAAGATTAATAGAGCTACCAAATTCACCTCAATTAGGATCAAAGTTAATAGCTTCTGACGAACTTGATCTTATATTTTATCCAGATATTGGAATGTGTAGCTACACTTATATGCTTGCATTATCAAGACTGGCATTGGTACAAGTAAATAGTATTGGTCATGCTAATACATCTGGAATTAAAAATATAGATTATTTGATAACCTATGGCATAGAGCCAAGAACATCTGATGCCAGATATACAGAAAAGCTAGTAAGATTTAGTAGACTTCCATTCAACTATCCAGTTCCAAGAATAAAAAAGACTGAGTTAAATAGTAGCGTTCTAGATTCAAAAAATAAGTTCATTATTGGAATTCCTCAATCTTTATTCAAACTACACCCAAGTTATGACAGAATATTAGAATCAATATTAATAGAAATAAAAGACTCTTATCTAATACTAGTAAAAGACAAATCAGGGGAAGCAACACAAGCTATAAAAACAAGATGGGATAGCAAACATAGATTATTATTAAAAAGGTCTATTTTTTTTGAAAGAATGAACAAAGATAATTTCATGAATATGATTAGGCAATGTCATATAATGCTTGATCCATTCTACTTTGGGAGTGGAAATACTTTTTACGAATCAATGGCTTTTGGGATTCCATTCATTACATACCCTCATAATCAAAAAACAAAAATTGCTGCAGCAGGATACAAACAAATGCAGGTCAAAAATCCACCTATTGCAAATTCCCCAGAAGATTATATAGCTTGGTGCAAATCATATTCAAATAATAGATTGCTACTAGAACAAACAAAAATTGAATTAATTAAGCAAGCTAATAAACATTTGTTTAATGACAGTGAAATTTACAAAGAATATTATGAATTCTTTCTCAAATCAGTAAAGAAAGCAAAAAAATTAGATTAATCGAATCCAATTAGGAGCCTATTAATTGATAGTTAAATTAATCTTTAAAATCATCTTTGAGCAACTTATATGTTCTCAAAAGACCTTCTTCAATAGAAATTTTAGGATAATAGGAGAGGTCTTTCTTTATTTTTTGAATTGAAGGCAATCTCCTAAGTGGTTCGTCTTGTGGATAAGTTTCAGGATATGCTACAAGCTTATAATCAATTTTTTCACCTATAACTGAACTAAAAATATCAATTAAATCCAAAGCTGAAAGTTCAGGATTGTCATTACCTATATTATAGGTTTCACCATTATATCCAGAATTGATTACTTTTAAAATTGCGTCAATAGCATCTGAATAATAGCAGTATGTACGAGTTTGTTTACCTGTAGAAAAAATTTCTATTGGTCGATTATTAATATAATTTCTAATCATATTAGGTATCATACGGTAATCATATTTAGACATTCCTGGTCCATAAATATTAAATGGACGTATAATATTAGTGTTAACTCCATAATACTTATTATAAACATAACACAAAGTTTCACCCAAGCGTTTGCTCTCATCATAACAAGATCTTGGTCCCTGACATGAGACATTACCGTTAAATTCCTCTGGTGTAGGTATAAATGAAGATGGGGGTTGGCCATATATTTCTGATGAAGAGAAGAAAATAAATTTACTACCCCAAGAATTACTAATATCTAGCAAGGAGCGTGTAACGACTGTATGAACATCAATAGTTTTTAATGGTGATTTCATATAATGAACAGGACTAGCCAAGCCAGCCATATGTATAATCAAATCGCACTTTTCCAAAGTATGAAAAGGGAACCCAATTAAATCTTTTTGAATAAGCTTAACTTTTTCATTCTTTATTTTTTCAGTAGAAGTTATTCCATTATCAATTCCAATAATTGAAAATGATTGATCATAATTTTCTTCCAAATCCTTTATTAGGGCATCAACAAGATGTCTACCAAGAAAACCATTTACGCCAGCAATTAAAATCCTTTTCAAAATATTAGAAAATTAAATAAGATTTGCATTAAATCTATTTTTAGTTAATTCAATAATAGGAAGCAATGATACAATATAAAAGGATTAATTGATTTTCTGCAAAATTTCTTATTATTGCTATGGAAACTTTTAGGATAATTAATAGTTGCGAAGTCTGTGGAAATAATAAATTAGAGACTGTACTAGATTTAGGTTCTCATATATTATGCGACAACTTAAAAAAAGTTGGAGATGAATCAAGTTCTGAAAAGTATCCTATAAAAGTTCTATTTTGTACAAAGTGTTTTACTGCTCACCAGTCATGTCAAATAGACAAAAATCTTCTTTTTCCTAATACATACCATTACAGAGCTAGATTTACAAAAGATGTAGTAAATGGCTTAAATGAATTGGCGAATTCAATTGAAGATATTTTAGGTAATCTTAACAATAAAGTAGTTCTAGATATAGGATGTAATGATGGAACGCTTCTTGATATTTTCGCAAAAAAAGGAGCAATGACATATGGAATTGAACCAACAGATGCATATAAAGATGCTATTGGGAAAAAACATAAAATATTTAATGAATATTTCGATAAAGATATAATTTCAAAGCTTAAGTATGACAATGTAAGTCCAGATATTATAACATTTACGAATGTATTTGCTCACATTGAAGACTTACAAAATCTTATTAATAACTTAAAAGATATAATGCATTCGAAAACTCTTATATGTATTGAAAATCATTATCTTGGTTCTATATTGGCTAAAAATCAATTTGACACTTTTTACCATGAACATCCAAGAACATACTCTTTAAGATCATTTGAATTTATATCAGAAAAACTGAATAGCAAGATAATTAAGACATCATTTCCAAAGAGATATGGTGGGAATATAAGAGTTATTATGCTTCCTAATAATTACTCAGAAAGTTGGAATATTCAAGATAAGCATGAAGATGTAAAAACTGAAGAAAAAGGATTTTATAATAAATTCCAATCTTTAAATTTATTTTTTAACTCATGGAAGGATTCAAAACGAAAAGAGATTTTAGATTTAGTTGATCAATATGGTCCTATTCCAGCAAAAGCATTCCCTGGCAGAGCAGCCATACTAATTGAACTTCTTAAATTAACTAGTAGTGAAATAGAATGTGTTTATGAAAAGCCTGGGTCCAAAAAGATAGGTCATTATGTTCCTGGAACTAAGATACCGATTATTTCAGCCAAGAATCTATTTGAATTAGAAAAGAAACCAGAATTTATTATTAATTTAGCATGGCATATTCCAGATGAAATAAAAGCATTTTTAAAACATAATAATGTTGATAGTAAAATTATAAATATAATATGATCAATCTTGATCATTATACTTGCCTATTATATGGAAAAGGCTTTGCATTAAATGTATATCTACCTTCTCTGATTAATCTGGGTATAAAAAAAATATTTATAGATAAGAGTCAGATACCAAATTCATCCAAAATTCGTATTTTAAAAAAATATAAGGAATATATAATTTATTTTAATGAAAAAGATTTTAAAGAACAACTATTTGATTTCACGATTCTAGCAGTATCCCCTTCGAACCAATACAAATTAGCCTCAAGTAGCTATATTTTAAAAAACACAAGTACTCTTATTTTAGAAAAACCTATTGCCATATCTCCAATCAAATCTCTTGAGATCATAAAAAATCTAGAAGAATTAAATATAAATTATCAAGTTAACTATTCCTTTAGATACGCTTTTTGGTATAAAGATCTATCAACTAAAATAAAAACTTTAGCAAAAAATATAGATTTATATTTCACATGGAACTTCATGGCAAGACATTTTATTCATAAAAGGGATACATGGAAAAGAATTCATTCTAAAGGTGGAGGAGCTATAAGATTCTATGGTATTCATTTGATTGCAATACTCTCAGATATTGGTTATTCAAAAGTATTAAAATCGAATTTTATCGACGAATCTCATAAAGATATAAGTTCTTTTTCATGTTCACTTGATTCGACTCAGAAACTTCCAAAATGTAATATATTAATAAACTCAAAATCATTAAAAAATGAGTTTAATTGTTATTATTTTAAAGATAATAAAAAGATTTCACTACTAAAGCTAGATGAACCTTTTCCTAAAAGAAAAAAAGCCTTATCAGAAGATCCTAGGATAGAGATCACAGAAAAATTTCTTAAAGAAAAAAATTTTAATTATAATAATTTTAATATAATTAATTTATGGAAAGAAATAGAAGATAAAATACAATTTCATTAGTTACATAAGAATTAATATATTATTTTATATTCCATCAAGATAAAAAAGCCAGAGTTATAATTAGATTCTGCCCAAAAAGATTTGACTAGAAATTTTTGTAATTCCTATTTAAATTTAAAAATTTTTATGCAAAGAGTAGCGTAAAGAAGCATTGATAGGTTTATAGTTTTAAAAATAAAGAGATGGATGATCTTTAATTAAGAAATTTGCAAAAAAACACTTAGATTATTACCCCTATGAAGGACAATGTAGAAAAAGAATAATTAAATTCCCTTTAGCCATTAGCAGAACAATTGAAAGAGAAAATAGAAAGACGAATACCAAGAAATTGGTGATGTAACGATACAACTTTTCAGCGTTATTGTTTTTGGTAGTCGATGAAAAAAGAATCAAGGACAAAAGGTTTATTGATTGCGTAATGGCTTTTCTTGGGGTTGGCATAAGCAATCAGCCAACCTTTAAGAGTTCGAGACTGTGCTGATCTTATTGCCATGATCTACAAAGCACTTCAATCTTTACGGCAGATGGAGCGATGAAGCTGGTCTTGATGAAATCATTGCAAAGGTAATAGAAGTCACGAAAATATCAACATAAAAATTGCTAGATGTACTGAATAATAAGATCATTGGTTTTTTTATTTCACTGGGAAGCCAATTATTTGTCTTAACTGCAAACGAAGAGATGAGCTACTGCTGGCATAGCAATGAAGGGATTCAATATCTTTGTAAAATTAAAAGATAAAATAAACCAGTCAAGATATACATCACCGCTTTTTAATTCAAAATTTTTTACGAATGAGATAGAAGAAGTATATAAAGAACTGATCAATAATCATTATTGATTACTAGATTTTTCTCACTCGATTGTTATATGAAGAATCAGCAGATAATCCAGCAAGTGAAATTATTTGTGTAGAGCAGGAAGCGGCGATACCTTATCGTTGCTATGAAGTAGTCTTTTTTCATCCATTGTTCGAGAGTTACGATCAATTTCGTCTCCTTCTGAGAGCGTTCAATATTGACTCATCAAAGTTCTGAACAGTCAAATCAATTCCAACAGAGTTGATTCTTCTGGTTTTCAACTAAAAAAATATTTAATTTATAAGGCCTTTAGTAAAATATAAAGTTAATCTTTGTTTTTTTCTATCGTGAGGTATTTGTTATCTACCTCATCATAAAAACTAGCCAAAGCAGCTTCTGAAAAAATTTCTCGAATCTTCCAATTGATTTCAAAAGATGGTTTTGACTTTCTTGATTTCGAACTAGCAGCCTGCATTCAATGTATTAAATTTTCTAGTAAACAAAATTTAATGGCTTTTTTAAGAGTTGTTTAAAAAAAATTTGTTGATAACAAAAATTCATCAAAAAAAAATCACCTTAATACTGGCAAAAAACATAAATAATTGGATTTTCTAGCCTAAAAAGTTCGCTTTCGAGAGATAGTTGTACGTTGTGATACTTTTCCACATTTTTCTGTTTTCCTCATATTACAAAAAGTTTTGTCTGAATTTTTTGACAAGAACTTTTTAATGTATCAAGAGATACCAGACTGTTGAAACCTTCTGCTGTGACAGAGATCTAGGTAGGAAATTTTTTTTTGTAATTAATCCACTTATTCAATTGACATGAACCCTATTGAGATTTTTTTTAATTCATGAATTTTGTGGAAAAGTGGAAAAACCCACGATAAACGTATCAAAACCATCTACTTTTTCAAGGCTAAAAAATTTATTTTTTTGATCTTAGATATTTTTTTTGATAATTAAAAGAAAAAACAATTCAACCCAAGAAATTCTTTTTTACTAGCTATTCTAGACTTTCTATCTCAAGAAAGTCTACTCGCACTGAACGTCTTTAGTTAATAATTCTAATTCTTTTTCAAGAGCATCAAAATTTTTAAACCTAAAGCTTCAATAGTTTCATTACCTAGAAAATTCTCAGAAAATCTTCTTTAAAAGTCATAATTTTTTTATAACAGAAATAATCAAGGATCAATTTCAATTATTTCTGTTGAAAGTAAGTTTTGATATTTGCCGATTTATTATTTAATTAATTTATTTTGCTGACTTTGAAACCACTAAGAAATAATTTATCGTCATAGTGATTGTATGAAAAATCCCTTCACAATTTATTGGAATAAAAAGTGGACATTTCAAGTAGTACATATGGAAGGTGGGATTTACATAGAAGCTAAAGGTCTTGGTATTTCAATAAGAAAACCTTTCTTGGCAACTGAAAGCCCAGCTACTGCAGCAGATAATTTAGTTTATAGCGAAGACAAAAATAGAAAATCTTTATTTAACTCTTGGAAATCAAAAAATATCAATCGTTTAAACTAATTGTGAAATCAGAGTTAAGTTTTCCTCCATACAGCTGCTAATTTTCCCTGGACATGTACTTGCTCAGCATCAATTTCTATAGGTTCATAAGATGTATTTGCAGCTTCTAGTCTTACTAAAGATCCATCACGAAAAAAATGTTTCAAAGTGGTTCCCAACCCTGGAACCATTGCACTAACGATAGTTCCATTTCTTAAACGAGAAGGATCATTAACAGGCTCCATTAAGACCATATCTCCATCTGCGATAAAAGAATCAATCATTGAATCTCCATTTACAGTTAAAGCAAAAAGTCCTTTTAATTGAAGAACTGAATTCAAGTCAAGAGTTTCCTGTACATCATCAAAAGTTTCAACTAATCCACCTGCGGCTATTGCTCCCAGGACAGGAACGCCAGAGATAGTCTCCTCTATTAGTTGCAGTGTTCTTGCCTGACCTTCTTGCCATTTTATCCAGCCTTTTTGTTGTAAATGTCTTAGACGGCTTTGAATTGGTGCTGGAGATCTAAGTCCCATAGCTTGCATCATCTGCCTAATAGAAGGGCTGTGATGATTATCACCGATAAACTCTACAAGCCAGTCATAAAGTTCTTGCTGGGCAGTCGTTAGGGCTTCTTCTTGCATTCGAAAGGCTAAGTACATATGTCCTTCAATACATATGTACCTAAAATATTTTGGTACCGCAACCCTAAAGTCCTCCGAGCTGGACGGCGAGCAAGGCTTGCTGAACATGAAGGCGATTCTCAGCTTGATCAAAGACATTGCTACTTTTACTTTCTAAAGCCTCTTCCGTGATTTCTTCTCCTCTATGAGCAGGCAAGCAATGCAAAACAATTACTTCTTTATCTGCAAGTCCTATTAATTTCTGATCAACTTTGTACTCTTCAAAAATTTCTTTCCTCTTGAAATGTTCTTCTTCTTGCCCCATAGAGGCCCATACATCTGTATAAACAACATGAGCCTCCTTGACAGCATTTAAAGGATCATTGCAAATAGTTATTGTCGAATCAAATTCCGAGAGAGATTTCGCCTTCTCTACAATTTTAGTGTCTGCTTCAAAACCTTTTGGAGAACATATTTTCACATTAACTCCTAACATTGCTCCACATATCATCAATGAGTTGGCGACATTATTTCCATCACCGATGTAAGAAAGATTTATTCCTTCAAGCTTCCCAAATTTTTCCTGAATTGTTAAATAATCTGCCAGTGCCTGACAAGGATGTTCAAGATCAGTTAAAGCATTAATTACAGGAATAGTAGACCACTCTGCATATTCTTCTAGTTCTTTCTGAGAAAAAGTTCTGACTGCAAGAACATCACAATAACGGCTCAAAACTCTAGCTGTATCTTTAATAGGTTCACCCCTACCAAGTTGTGTAATTTGAGGATTCAAATCAACAGTCTGACCTCCAAGTCTTGCCATTGCGACTTGAAAACTGACCCTGGTTCTAGTAGAGGCTTTCTTAAAAATCAAACCAAGAACTCTATTCCCAAGGTCAATTCTTCTATTCCCTTCTTTTAACTGTTTAGCTAATTCAAATAAGGATAAAATTTGATTACTATTTAAGTCTGAGGAAGAGAGAAAATGGTTCTTACTAAAAGAAGTTAATTGAGAAGCTAAGCTTGAATATGCTGAAGCCATAAATAAGCCTCAAATATCCTTTATCGTGGATAAAGGATATAAAGTCAAGAGCTTTAGCTAGAAACATTTTCTGGCATCACACTGCTAGATAGCATTTTGATAAGGTCATCTCCTTCTATAACTTCTTTCTCAAGTATTTTCTGAGAAATTTCTTCGAGTAACGAAAGATTATTTTTAAGAATGTTTAAGGCTTTTTCATGAGCATCATCCACCAAACTTCTAACTTCCTTATCAATAGCCTGTGCAGTGGCATCACTTAATTCTCTTCTAGGATTATTGTTACCCCCAAGAAATTTGCCACCTCCCTGCTTGTCATAAGCCAAAGGGCCCAATATGTCGCTCATCCCATAGGTTCCCACCATTTGTTCAGCAATGTCAGTAGCTCTTTGTAGATCGTTCGAAGCTCCTGTAGTTACTTTCCCAAATATTATTTCCTCTGCAGACCTGCCCCCAAGAAGAGTAGCTATTTGTCCCTGAAGTTCTTCTTTTGAATTTAAGAATCTTTCTTCAGTTGGAAGTTGAAGTGTATAGCCCAAAGCACTCATTCCTCTTGGTACTATTGAGATTTTCGCGACTTTGCTACCACCCGGCATTAAGTGTCCGACTATGGCATGGCCTACCTCGTGGTAAGCAACTATTTTTTTCTCGTCATCTTGTAAAACTCTACTTTTTTTCTCAAGGCCAGCAACGACTCTCTCAATTGCTTCATTGAGATCTTGTTGCTCAACTTCTTCTCGGTAAGCTCTTGCGGCTAATAAAGCAGCTTCATTAACCATATTAGCTAAATCAGCACCTGCGAAGCCACTAGTAGCTTGAGCAATTCGATCAAGATCTATCTTTGCGGAGAGTTTTACTTTTTTAGTATAAATTTCTAATATGGTTTTTCTTCCTGATAAATCGGGTCTGTCAACTAGAACTTGTCTATCAAATCTGCCTGGACGAAGTAGTGCAGCATCCAGTACTTCTGGTTGGTTAGTTGCAGCAAGAACTATTACTGGTTTATCAGTTGAAGAAAATCCATCCATCTCTGTGAGTAATTGATTAAGAGTCTGCTCTCTTTCATCATTTCCTCCAACCACACCCATTGATCCTGATCTGCTTTTTCCTATAGCATCTAATTCATCAATAAAAATTATGCATGGAGCTTTTTTCTTAGCTTGTTCAAATAGATCTCTAACTCTTGCTGCACCTGCACCCACAAATAATTCAACAAATTCAGAACCAGAAATAATAAAGAAAGGAACTTCAGCTTCACCAGCGACAGCCTTAGATAAAAGTGTTTTACCCGTTCCTGGAGGTCCAACTAATAGAACACCTTTAGGAATCCTTGCACCAATATCAGTATATCTCTGAGGTTTTTTCAGAAAATCGACTATTTCAGTAAGTTCGTCTTTAGCCTCATCCACTCCAGCCACATCATCAAAAGTAACTTTAGATTCATCATCAGGGACATAAACTTTGGCTTTACTTTTAGTAAAGCTAAGAGCTCCCTGTGCTCCACCCCCCCCCATACTTCTTCGAGCAAAGAATTGTAGAACTAAAATAAAAATGAGTGGTGGAACAACCCAACTAAGAATTGTACTGAAAATGTTGGGTTTTTTGGGTGGTGCAGCTGCAAACTCTACGCCTTTTTTCTCAAGCCTTTGTGGCAACTCCATGTCGAAGATAGGAGTAGTTGCAAGGACAGAAGGGGCTCCTTCTTCTGCTGTTGAAAGTTCGTATCTGATTTGATCCTGAGTTATGTATGCACGTTTAACTTCTCCATCATCAACTTGATTGATAAAGAGAGAATAAGGAACTCTGGGGACTTGAGTATTTTGACTAGGAAAAAAGCTACTAAAAAGTAGAAGGGCCCCAAAGCCAATTAGAACTAAATTAATTATTCCAAAACGTCTATTTGGTTGATTTTCATCCTGTCGTATTGGCATTAGCTAGAATTTAATTGATACCAAGTTAATCAATTTTCATGCCAAATCGACTTGTTTAACTGGAGGGAGATCCGAACGAATATGTAATGCTAAATAATTAACACCTTAAAAAAGTAGTTTCCAACATAAATCTTTCCCTTTTTGATCTAAAAAAGAATGTTGCAATTTGTAGGTAGAACTTATTGATTCAAATCCAAAACTGTTCAAAGGGCTCATTGCAGTCTTTCCTCCTAAGAGTTTTGGTGCAACAAAAACTACTAATTCCTGAACACAATTTGACTCAATTGCACTTGTAGCTAATTGGGGGCCACATTCCCAAAGTATTTTATTACAACCTTTTTTTGCGAGTAAATTCAGCAATTCAGATGGATTATTCGTATTTAATTTCAACTTCTCTGGACCATCTGGCAAATCAGAAAAGAAATCTTCGTTCCCCTCTGGCCCATAAGCAATTATTGTTCTCGCAATTTTTGTATCCCAAAGTTTTGAATTTTTAGGCAAATTCAATGATCTTGAGAAAATGACCCTCATAGGTTCAAAATTTGTTTTTCCCCTTGAAGTTAAAAGAGGATTATCGACTCTAACTGTTCCACCTCCAACTATTACTGCATCACACTTAGATCTAATTTGATGAACCGAATTCCTCGCCGGAACATCTGTAATCCATTTACTACAACCATTTGGCAAGGCTATTCTTCCATCTAAACTCATTGCCCATTTCAGGATCCCCCAAGGACGCCCATGACGAACTCGAAAACTAAATTCTCGATTAATTGATTCACATTCTTGATTCAAAACCCCCTCGACGACTTCAATTCCAGAGTCTTTTAATCTTGAAATTCCATTACCTGAAACTCTTGGATCAGGATCAACCATTCCAATAACAACTCTTTTTAAACCTGCTTTTATTAATGCTTCTGTACAGGGAGGTGTTAAGCCTTGATGACAACAGGGTTCTAAAGTTACAACGATTGTTCCATCAACCGACTTCTTTCCCGCTTGAGCAAGTGCCTCTATTTCGGCATGAGGGTTACCTGCTCCCGAATGAAACCCCTCTCCCACAAGTCTTCCACCAGAATCTAAAATAACAGCTCCTACAAGAGGGTTAGGGCTTGTCCTACCTTCTGCCAATAAAGCCAGTTGGATTGAACGTCTCATCCATGGAACCCACATTTTGTGATCTTCAGGGAAATCAATCATTTTCATTCAGCCAATGATCTCCACTCACTCACTAAGTATGGCGGTATTGGCAAATCATTAATCATGCCAGGCAAGCTGAGTCTCAAGGGTCTATTTTTATCCAACTCTGCGATCAAAGTGCTTAGGTCATATTCTGCAGCAGAATCATTCAAAGTTTCAGCTTTGATTTTCGTGTTTTTTGTTATGTCTTTTAGATTCCAAGTCTTTCTACCTGAGTTAACGGTCAAGCTAGTTGGATGATCAATCCTTAATGAGCCTGGAAAACCCACAATTCTTAAAATTAAATTTTTGGACTCTGTGTTACTTGGATAGACGATAATTTCCCAAGTTTGATAATCCAAGTCTTTGAGGCTTTCTAAGCTTCTTTTAATCTCTTTTTTCTGGTCATTTATAGTGACTGTTGAATCTGCATAACTTTTGTTGGCGCTAATGAAAAGACAACAACAAATCAAAAGGGAACAAATTATTAGGCGAAATAAGTTACGAAATCCTTCCATCACTAATGTCGAAATCTTCTGATTCAAGAAGTGCATCCAATGCTATTGCTGAGCGAACGAGTGACTGATATTTCTTAATTATACGTTGATTACGTTCAACTATTTTGAAGGGATCATATTTTTCTGAATGGTTAATAGCATTTTCAAAGACTTGGACACCATCGTCCATTAATTCTAAATCTTTTTGTTGCTTAATCAGAGCTATCAAAATTTCATGCAGTCGGGATCTTCTGTTTAAGTGTTCCTCTGCCACATTTCTTTTAAGATTCACAAAACTTCCAAACTAACTATTGAAGTTTTAGTTGATTTTCATCCAAAAAAAAGTAAAGCTATAAAAAAGAAATTTTTCGACGTCCATTTATTTAAACCATGCCTAATGAGTCAAAGC
>QCHI01000030.1 GCA_003279655.1 Prochlorococcus sp. AG-402-A21
ACAGGGAGGGGTGAATTTTTCTGAAGTACATGGCAATGAACTTCCACCTTCAATCATTAGCCAAAGGCCGGAAGCAAAAGGTCACTCTTGGTTCGCTACGGGAACCTCTATGGTTCTTCACCCGAAGAATCCCTACATACCAACAGTTCATCTTAATTACAGATATTTTGAAGCAGGTCCTGTTTGGTGGTTTGGAGGAGGCGCAGATTTAACCCCCTTCTATCCATATTTGTCTGACACACGTCACTTTCATGCATGCCATAAAGCTGCATGTGACACGATTAACAAAGATCTCCATAAGGTTTTCAAACCTTGGTGTGACGAATATTTCTACCTAAAACATCGAAAAGAGACAAGAGGAGTGGGAGGTATTTTTTATGACTATCAAGATGGATCCGGCTTGCTCTATAAAGGACAAAATGCCAATGGGAAGGCATCTAACATCTCAAAAGAGCTAGGGAAATATTCTTTGAATTGGGAAAATCTTTTTTCACTTGCCAAAGCATGTGGACAGGCATTTCTGCCATCCTATGAGCCAATAATAAAAAAGCGACAAAATCAAAGCTTTTCCACAAAAGAAAGAAACTTTCAACTTTATAGGAGAGGTAGATATGCTGAATTCAATTTAGTATGGGATAGAGGCACAATTTTTGGATTACAAACGAATGGAAGAACGGAGTCAATATTGATGTCATTACCGCCCTTAGCAAGATGGGAGTATGGATATAAGCCAGAAGAAAATTCACGTGAGGCACTACTAACAGATTTATTTACTAAGCCTCAAGAGTGGTTTACAGATAAATCTCTAGAAGAGAGGTGTTTAACTCATCAAGCATTGGATTAGATAATGCACTTCTAGATTATTCCATTTAAAAAAGCTTGAACTATTTCATTGGCAATGAGCTTTATTGTTTTTTGCCTGGTCTTTAAATTTCTGAGATTTTTTTCTAACAAACCCTCTAATTTTCCAATTTCAAGAATCCTTATTTGCCTTCTGGGAGCACCTAAACCTCCTCTAAATGAAATAGGAAACCGTCCAAATGTTCTTGCGATTGACTCGTCTATTTTATTTGGCATCTCAGAGAAAGGAGGGATCAGGCCTGAACCAACTCCATACTTACCATATGCATCAAAATGAATCTCAATCGCATACCCACCACGTTTGGCAAATCTCCTCCCAACTGACCAATTAGTTCTTGGATCATTAGCGTCATCTATATTTCTTATCCCTGGGTCATAAGAACTGATATTTAAACCTCTCGTTTTGCCAACTTTAACAATTGATTCTTGTAATTTTAAATTCCAAAAAAGTTCATCACTTATTCCAGTACGCATTGGATTCAAACCAAACTTATCAACAGCTTCGCCAGGTGTGCCAGCACCAGCTAATCCCTGAGAGTCTGCATGGCCAGCCAAAATTAAAATAGGGATGTTTTGATCTACATCTATACTGCCAACCCAATTTGCAGAAAGGTTAGAGCGTTCACCAATGATCAGATCAAGATCTTCGCTAACATTGAAATTTCTAGTGTAATAAAGTTGAGCAAAAGCATAAAAAGTAATAAAAAATACTATCAAGCTCAAACTATTTAATACTTGCTTTTTCACCAGAAAATACTAACTAAATCGGGGAAGAAAGTAGAGAATTTTCACTACTAAGCTTAAGACTTTCAGATAATTCCAACTGAATTGCTATCAGCTCATCACGATGAGCTTTGATTCGTAAAATACTAATATCAGAAAGATCTGAACTCAACAACTTAACTTCTAATGATTCCTCTCGTTTTGATTTAACACGATAAATAATTCCCGCTAAAGGTGCACCAATTGCAGCCAATAGTAAAGGCCCCCAACCCAAAGAGGGATAAAGCTGAATCAGAACAAGACCCAAACAGGCTGAGCCTAGTCCTCCTAGACAAGATAAAAAGATCCCCAAAAAAGTACTAGAAGCAACCATGCCATTAAATATCAACAATTTCTCTTCAGCATTGCCTCCATTTCTTTTCCAACCACGTTCTTCTAACCAAAAACTAATACCTTTCAAAACTTCCAGAGGAGGCAAAGGAGACTGAACATCTACAACGGTTGTGCGGTCCTTACTTGCAGCTCGCAGGAAAAACCCCAAACCTATCGCCAATAGGATAGTGAGAAATAAAGTTGAGGAGAATGCAGATTGCATCTCAAAAATACGATCTCTTTTATTTTAATTGTTCTGAAAAACATAGCTACAAAAGTGAGCTAAAAAAATTAAAAGATATTAGAAAAGATAAAAACGTTGAATTTACAAAATATTTTGCATCATTTGAGGTATTAGAATTAGATCATAAAAAATAACTGATGAATTAAATTCTAATTAAATTTGCTATGCCAAAACAACTTGATGAACCCTCGACTTTCAAGATCTTTGAGAAAGACATAGATAATGAAACCGAAATTGCTTTAAGCTCATCTATGGCTTTAGCAGTTGACACCGAAGCTATGGGATTAATTCATGGTAGAGATAGGCTATGTTTAATACAAATATGTGATGAACTTGACAATGTTATTTGTATTCGTATAGAGCGAAATCAACATTCAGCACCACGCTTAAAATCTATTTTTGAGAAAAAAACAATTGAAAAAGTCTTTCATTTTGCAAGATTTGATGTCGCTGCTTTAGCCAGTAATCTAAATATTGACGTTAATCCAATTTTTTGTACAAAAATCGCAAGTAAAATAGGTAGAACTTATAGTCCAAGACATGGATTAAAAGAAGTAGTTATGGAAACTGTTGGAGTGGAGTTAGATAAACAAGCTCAAAGCAGTGACTGGGGAAAAGTTGGAGATTTAACTCAAAAACAACTTATCTATGCAGCAAATGATGTTAGATATTTACTAGGAGCAAAATACAAACTTGAAGAGATGTTAAAACGTGAAGGAAGATGGGAATTAACAAAAAAATGTTTCCAATGCGTGCCAATTTTATCCGAGCTTGATAGAAGACGATTCACAAATATTTTTGATCATTAATTTTTTCAACATAAAGAGCTCTTAATCCTCAAGCATAAAATTCTCCTCTTCTTTTAAAGCCTTTAATAATTGATCAAATGATGCAGAAGCAGATACATCTTGTTGTTGATCCTCATTTAAAGTTTGCTCGAGGATCTTTTGAGCAATTACTTTTCTAGATTGCAAATCTTTTTTTCCTTCTTTAGCTGCAGCAACCTCTACTTTTCGTCGAGCAGCTGAAATACTAATACTTAAAGAAGATGCTAACTGAGCACAAATTTTAAGATAATGATGATCTTCAATTAGTGGCATATGCAGAAGCTTGAATAGAAAATCTTCATTGAAAAATCTTCTACTAGATTACACCGCACTATAAACCCTTCGACAAGTGAGTTGAAATAGTAAGTGCTATAGCATGACTTCCACCTGCGGGACCCATTCTTTTAGATCCTCTTAAACCGATAATCTCTCTATCAAAATCAGAATTCAGTAAGAATCCCACTTGTTTGGCGAGAGTTTCATAACCTTTAGCAATCGCTACCGAACCTCCTAATAAACGGCTTTGACGCTTAGCAAAGTTGAAATTAAATTGATGTCCTTTCCCTGGCAAGGACACGCATGGGATACCTAAACCTACTAATTGTTCTGTAGCTGTACCTGCATTAGCTACCCCTACTTCTCCCCACTTAGCCCAACAAGAAAATTGGTTAAAGCCAATCAATATAAGTAATGAGTTCTTTTTCCATATTTCCGAAATCCCATTTTCACCTGTTGACTGATAAGTAGGTTTAAAACCTAAGTCCATCAAAATTAATTCTATTTGTTTTCTCATTGCAAAAGAACTTAAAGGCACAAATACTGCAATGGCAGATGTAATTTGAATCAACTCGATTGCAATTAAAAGTTTTTTAAAATTCTGATATGCCTCAGGCAAACGACTTCCACATAACAAAATCAAACGTCTATATTTTCTAAAGTCATTAGGACATTCTCTCTTGGAAATCCCATCCATCATTGGATTCCCCGGCGAAAGTGCATTTACACCATGATTCCTCAAACCTCTAGCAGTGATTTTGTCTCTTACTGCAACCATCCTGCAACGACTAGATCGCATCAACCAATATTCCCATGGATCCCACTCAGTTCCTTTCAATCGATGGTAACAATCACTCAAAGCGGATCTTGGCCCACTCGCCCATGTGTAATCACTTTTTGGAGTGCCAATAAAAAAGTAATTTGCCCCACTAGCCCATGCAAAAAATAGAGGTAATAAATCTCCAACAACAACGATAATTCTTCCTTCTTTGGCTGATTTATGAATCAAAGTCCATTGCCTCCAAAGACTTCTTAATAATCCAGCTTTTAAATCTAAAACCAAGCCACTAAAACTCTGATTACTAAATCCCCCGCTTGGCAAAAATGTTGAAGGACCAATCTTGGCAAGCCAGCCATCTTTTAAAAGCCTTGAAAACACTTTCCCATCTCCAACCATCGGTAGAACTTCATGGGAGATATCTGGATTAATTTCATGAAGAGCTTCTATAAGCCTGCAAGCAATAGTATCTTCTCCATGTCCATTACAAAGAAACAAAAGATTTTGTTCGGTTTGACTGATACGATCTGAATTGGAAATGAAAATTTCATTTTCGGCGGCATGGCCAAGTGGTAAGGCAGAGGATTGCAAATCCTTTATCCCCAGTTCGAATCTGGGTGCCGCCTTTATTATGATTCTTTTAATTTTTCTGAGGAAGCCTTCCAGCACAATGCTCCATGTGTAGCGAGTAGCAAGTTTCAAGAAGATTCAGAAATTAAAAATTTGATTTGGTACTAGATCTAAATATTGATCATATATCCATTCTTACAGTTAGCCTTTAAAAGAACCACTAGCAAAAAGCTTGTAGGCAATCAAGATGACAAATATTTACATCTTATTTTCACTTCTTGATTGAATCTTTTTTATCCATGTTATGAAGGTTTTTTTTCATTACAATTAAATAGAAAAATTCACATAGAAACATTATTTATGAATTAATATTAATCATATCAACCAATAAGAACAGTGACTGACAAAATTGAATTCAGTTCTTTTTATCAATTATTAAATTCAATTAAAGAAGGTAATTCTGAACAAATATCTTTACTAGATGACAAAATAAATGAATTCAAAAATGGTCAGAACTCAAAAAGTTTTCTTGATGAATTAGGATCTCTGTATCTGTCTATAGGTGTCATAGAATTATATAATTTCGCGAATACAAAAGATCTCCAGGAGATTGGACTCATCGATAAAGAAGGATGGGAAACTTTATCTTCTACAAATCAACAAGAATTACCTATATACCTGGCAAATAAAATGATTGAGTACATTAAAGAAAATAATAAAGTAAAGGAAATGTCAAACAAGTGGAATATTAAAGAGGGTGAAATAAGAAAGCATATAACTAAAATGGCAAGATATATAACTGAAGGGATTATTGATGTAATTGAATAGTATTAAATACAGATTAATAATTAATACTAACAATCTATTTTAATACTTTTGTATCTAAATATAAAAATACTCAATTAATAATCATTATCTGCTACACAAATACCTAAACATCTGATTCCGTTACTCGAAGTTCTTCCACAATGTTCACATAGAACCTTTTCTTGTTGATCTTTCCTTTCATTATCTTTTTTATTTTCTTCATTACTGTGGTTTTTTTCAAAAGAAGAATCTTTAAAACTATTTAATTTATTCATGTAAGATAATGATATTAATTTACTTGATTTGAAATAACATTAATGAAATCATGACTAATAAGAAAATCGGGATTGGTTTTGGAACTTGGGCATGGGGAAATAAGCTTGTTTGGGGATACGAAGCTGAAACAGATGATATTTTACTTAGAAAAACTTTTTTTGATGCAATAGATGGCGGATTAGATCTAGTGGACAGTGCAGATTCATATGGTACTGGGAGTTTATTTGGACAAAGCGAAAAGCTGATTGGGGATTTCCTGGAAGAGTTACCCAAGAGAAAGCTCAAAAAAATTACTATTGCTACAAAGCTCGCACCCTTTCCATGGAGAATTGGTCGCAATGGTCTAAATAAAGCTTTTCAAGAGAGCAACCAGCGACTCAAAGGAAATATGACAAGAGTACAGCTTCATTGGAGTACTTATCGATATGCACCCTGGCAAGAAGAGCAGTTACTAAATGGCCTAGGAGATTTATACGAAAAAGGTCTAATCAAAGAAATCGGGCTCTCTAATACTGGTCCAAAAAGACTAAAGTTTTTATATCAAAAAATGAAAGAGAGAGGGATTAAAATTAACAGTATACAAATGCAATTTTCGTTATTAACCAAAGCATCTTCAGAGAATGAAAATATCAAAAATATATGTGATGAGAATGAAATTGAATATTTAGCTTATAGTCCATTAGGACTGGGAATCCTAACAGTTCCACCTGACAAATCTCCCAAGCCTAAAACATTCTTACGACAAAAGTTATTCCAAAGACTACTACCAAAAACTAAAGAATTAAGAACATTACTAACTAATATTGGTAAAAAATATTCAGCCTCACAGGCACAAGTTTCATTGAATTGGGTAAGGTCTCATGGAGCCAAACCAATAGTCGGGGTTCGTAATCCATTTCAAGCTAAAGATGCAAGTTCTGCACTTAATTGGTCTTTAACTAAAAGTGAAAAAGAAACTCTAGATTTATGCAGAAATAAATGTCTAGCAAATATGCCTCAAAACCCTCTCACTAGTCCCTAATAAAAATTCAAATCTCAGGACTGACAATAACCTTCATCGAATCTGAGGAATTAGGAAGACTAATCACTTTTGCTGGTGGAATAGGCTGTGAATTTACCCTTTTTTCAATTATTTCTTTTTCAGGCTCTTTCTCATCTTTAGCACAAGCCTCTAATGCTTCTCTCAACAACGAATCAAAGGTTGCACCTGGCAATCTATGCCTAGCGACCTCAAGGAATGTGAGTGGCAAAGACTCTGATGCCGCATCTTTTAATGCAGGATTATTTTTTCTATGCTCTTGTTCGTCATGAATGGCTCGAATAAATCTTAGAGTGACTTCATGCTTAGTCGACGCTTTAATCAAAGTATCATTGTCTCTTTGCCCATTAGTTGCTTCTTGTTCTAGGTCATTAATTCTACTCTCCAAACTTGTCAGCACTTCATCAGCTTCTTTCCCAATATGAGAAAGTTGTCCGTCAGACAAATTTGGCAAATCCGCTACATAAACTTTTCCATGATCTCTAAGGGTTAAAAAAGTTGGTCTTGGGCCACCATTTTGTCGCATGCCAGAATCTGTTTGACCTCCTAAAGGCCTTTTAGGAGGAGTTGGTCCTGCAGAACTTCTCCTTCGCGTTAGACGCTGTTGATTTTCAAAAGGCATAGAGCTAATTAAGATCTAACTTCGCATTACCCGAACTAATATCCGGCTAGCGTTTTTTTACATCTTACTGTTTTTTTAACGTTATAGAAAATCTTTTTTAACCTTCATTTAATTTGTTCCAAAAAATGTGCTAAAGGATTTGATAAAACTACGCTTAACACCTCACCTAGGTATTCCTAAAATATCTATTTGCTTTGAATCGTTCTGACTTTCAACAACTTGACCTATATTCCAAGCTGCAAAATCATTTTTATTACATATTTCTAAAGCAGAATTCACTGCATTTTTTGGAACAATTAGGCAAAAACCTATTCCCATATTAAAAGTATTCCAAAGATCAATTTCAGGAATATCTCCTGCGTTTTGTAACCAATGAAAGATTTCAGATATTTCCCAACTAGCGATATCAATATGTGGTAACAATCCAGAAGGGAAAATTCTAGGAAGATTCTCTGGCAATCCTCCACCTGTTATGTGCGTCATTCCATGAATTTGTAAATTTCCTCTTAACAATTTATCTACAAGTTGAACATAAATTGCGGTTGGCTCTAACAAAGATTGAATCAAGTTTCTTTGATTCTTCCCATAAATAGTATTTTCGTCCACATTCGCCATGGAAAGTACTTTACGAACAAGGCTAAAACCATTGCTATGAACACCATTACTTTTTATCCCAATAATCTGATCTTCACAATTAATTTGCCTACCGTCTATTAGGTGATGATTTTCAACGATCCCAACACAAAAACCTGCTAGATCATATCTTCCACTAGGGTAAAAACCTGGCATTTCCGCAGTTTCGCCTCCCAAGAGAGAACAATCCGATTGACCACAGCCTGCTGCAATTCCCTCTATCACTTCAGCCAAAGCATCAGGAGTTAAAGTTCCGCTTGCTATGTAATCAAGAAAAAATAAAGGTCTAGCCCCATTAGTTATTACATCATTGACGCACATTGCAACTAAGTCTATTCCAACTCCAAAATGACAACCATATTGCTGAGCTAGTTCTAATTTTGTACCAACACCATCCGTCCCAGATACCAAGACAGGACTTTCATAGCCTTTTGGAATTCTGATACATCCTCCAAAACCTCCTAACCCGCCGATGACCTCACTTTTATGAGTTTTTTCAACGCATGATTTAATTCTCTCCACAAAGGCTCTTCCAGCAGTAACATCAACTCCCGCAGTTTTGTAATCCATCAGTAAAAAGCTTTCTTATTCATAAGATATGAACCCTAATATGAAATCCATATGTGATCAGTATGCAATCAACTTATTTCATTTCAATCATAAGTTGATGAAATTAATTTATTTACCAACATAGTGGTGCAAAAAATCTTCCAAACTAATGCTGAATTAAAAGATTGGCTTAGTGAACAAAATTCAGCAATAATTTTCATCCCTACGATGGGAGGACTTCACCTTGGCCATCAATATTTAATTGAAAAGGCTAAAGAAAGAAAAACAAAAAAAAACCAAATTATTCTGGTAAGTATTTTTGTAAATCCATTGCAATTTGGGAAGGATGAAGACTTCAAAAAATATCCCAGAAATATAAAAAAAGATGCTGAATTAGCTTTTAATGCCGGAGCAGATGCAATTTGGGCTCCAGATTATTTTGAGGTTTTTCCTGGGGGAGAAAATTCACATTTTAAAATTAAAGTTCCTCAAACATTACAAAATCAATTATGTGGTGCAGAGAGAGCAGGGCATTTTGATGGGGTCGCAACAGTGATTATTCGTCTCATCAGAATTATCAGACCAGAGAAAATAATCCTAGGAGAAAAAGATTGGCAACAATTGATTATTATTAGAAAGCTATTTCAAGAACTATCCATACCTATACAAATTGAATCTTATTCCACGCAAAGAGACCAAAGTGGATTTGCTTATAGTTCCAGGAATTCTTATCTGAGCAATTCTGAAAGAGTCAATGCTAAATCATTACCTCATGCACTCAAAGAAGCAAAAATAGAATTTGATAAAGAAAAAGCAATCAATCTCGCAAAAATAGCTTCTAGACTAAAAGAAAACAATTTAAAAATTGAATATCTAAAAATTGTAGATCCATTTTCATTAAAAGAAACAGAAAATATAAATGGACTATGCCTTTTGGCAGCAGCAGTAAAATGTGGTTCTACGAGGCTAATTGATCACACTTTTCTTATGCAACGAAAACCAATTATTGCGATTGATGGTCCAGCTGGTGCTGGGAAAAGCACAGTGACTCAAGCATTTGCCAAAAAACTTGGTTTGATTTATTTAGATACCGGAGCAATGTATCGAGCGGTGACTTGGTTAATAATCAGCAATTCGATTGATCTAAATGACCAAGCGAAAATCAAAAATATCTTGAAAGATTCAGAATTAGAATTTAAAAACTCAAGTTTTTTTGAGCAAAAAATATTCATAAATAATATTGACGTATCAGAAAAGATACGCTCCCCACAAGTGACTTCAATGGTTTCTGAAATTGCCAAACAACAATTCGTAAGAGAATTACTTACGCGAAAACAACAAGTAATTGGAAATAATGGGGGCTTGGTTGCAGAAGGAAGAGACATCGGCACAGCTGTATTCCCAGATGCAGATGTAAAAATTTTTCTTACTGCCTCTCCAACAGAAAGAGCAAAAAGAAGAGCTATTGACTTAAAGAAAAGAGGTTATGAATTCTCCAGCATTGAAGATCTTGAACAAGAAATTAAAGAAAGAGATAAAAAAGATAGTGAAAGAACAATCGCTCCTTTAAAAAAAGCTCAAGATGCAATAGAGCTAGTAACAGATGGGATGAATATTGAAGATGTATTAAAAGAACTGGTTTATATTTTCAGATCAAAAATCCCAGAAGAAGTCTGGCCAACTCCTAATCTATGAGACTATCTATTAATCCATCCATAGCATCATCAAGTAAATCTATAACCTTATCGAATCCATTTTGACCACCATAATAAGGATCAGGTACTTCATCTAATTGAGAGTTTTCTGAGTAACTTAGAATAAGTTTTATTTTAGAACTTATAGGATTCTGATGATCTTTAATTAATGATTTAACAGCGTGTAGATTATCATTATCCATAACCAAGATATGGTCAAATTCATATAAATCACTTTCTTCAATTTTTCTCGATCTACTTGTCAGTTCTATACCTCTTGATAATGCTGTTTCGCGCATACGTGGATCAGCAAGATTTCCAACATGCCAACCGCCAGTTCCTGCGGAATCAACCACAAAAAGTTTTTCTAAATCTCTATCTTTAATTTTTTGCCTAAATACGCCTTCGGCTGCAGGAGAACGGCAAATGTTTCCTAAACAAACAAAGAGAATTTTTTTTACCATAGTCTTCAAATCTCTACTTTATTGTAAGTCAAAAAGAATATTATTTATATAACGTTCAGTCCAGACACTCCCAAAGAAGCCTCGTAACATTCCTCTTGCAGGATCTTTTTCAGCTCGATATCGCATATATTTTTTCTGGCCATTTAGCACCTTTGAAGATCTCTCTGGTGAAATCCTTTTTGCATTAGCCACTAAATCCATAAAAAAATTCAAATAATCATCAAAAGCTGGTTTAATTATCTGACTAATTAATTTATCACCTTCTTCTCCTAGTGGAATTCTAGACCAAAGAAAACCTGGAGAAAAATATTGTCTAGCCTCCAAAGGTATATCTCCTCCTGTAGGAAGCTTAGATTGCCAATTAGCATGTATAGATTTTAACTTTCCTAAAACATATTGAGTATGAACCATGTCATCTTTTAATGCAGGTTGAAGATCTAAAGCAATAAGATGACCATTTGGAAGTGTAACAAAATCGGCTCCAAAAAAAGGTAACTCATAATTATTGAAAGGTGAAATTACCAAATTCATAACAGAAGTGATTTCACCAGCTTGTAGGCAAGCGCATCTAGCCTGTCGTATTTTCTCCGTCTTTAGACCCCATGTTTCCAAAATAACTTTTTTAGGATTAGAACTTGAACCAAAAAAAGATTCTCTAAAAAGAAAATCATTCTCTATTGGATAAGGGCTAGGTTGATAAATAGAAAACTTCTTAATAGTTGCATCTAAAAAATAAGCCCAACGCCAATTAGTTATTGAAATAGACTCAAGACTATTATTGCGATTACTTTGCATTTCAAAACTAAAATGAAGAATTAATGTTTTCTAGTCTTAAAGGAAATAAAAACTCATTCATATATTTCTCTGACCATTCTTTGCCAAAAAAGCCAGAAAATAAACCATGAGCTGGATCTTTTTCAGCACTATATTTATCATAATCTATATGCAATAAACTTACCTCTTGAGATTTAATATAATTATCATTAACTTTAGATAAATCAAGATTTACCCAATAGTTTTCAAGAAAAGAGCTGAAAACTTTTGGTAAAATATTCTCTGCTTCAAAATTACCACCTTTGCAAAATAGAGCCCATGGAGAGAAGTACTTACTTGGATCATATATATTACTTTTCATATCAGAATTAAACGCATTAAAACATTGTTTTAGACTTTTTAAGCCATCAAAGTATCTATCAAAATATTCTTCATCTTGAACAAGAGGCTGGAAATCAAGAATAGCAACTAGCTTTTCTTTTTTCTCAAACCATAATAAATCAATACCCATAATTGGCATATCATTTTGATCATGAGGATAAGCAACTGAATTTAATACTTGAAGACGATCTCCTGCGTCCAATCTGGTCACTCTCCATCTTCGAAATCCAGGAACATCCCATAACCAGCTATTCAGTTTATAATTACCTTTTTTAGAAACGCGTTCACAAAATTCATCAGGAACAATCAACTTCTTTCCGCCATGTTCAAGAATATTTGTAGTTAACTCACTTAAAAGATCGTCAAACATTTACAGTCATCTCCTTAGAGGATTTAATAATTTTCTCTCCATTAAAGTGATTGAATCAGTTAAAACGAATAAATACAAACCTTTTATACTATTCTAATAGAAATCTTAATAGATACTGAATATAAATAAAGGAATAGTCTTGAGAAAATATTAATTTCATTATTCGGTGCTACCTTTTCGCTTTTTATTTGCAAAAAATCTAAATAAAACTTTTCCTATAGCAGCAATTAAATTTCCTTCCAATTCATTAAAAATATCCATATTGTATTTAAAAGATCTATTAGCTTCTTCAACAATTGAATCTGCTATCTTTTGATCAATAGGAAGATTATCTAAGGTATTTCGATACTTAATTTTAAATTCTTTTTCATCCCTAATTTCCTCAAAAATATAAAAGCTAAGTCCCTTATCACCAGTAAGATTCATGGCTTTTTTAGTGATGGTTTTCAAAAGCTGTCCCCCAGACAAGTCACCTATATACCTGCTGTAATGATGCCCAATTAAAAGTTCAGGATTATCTTTAGCAATTTCTCTAATTCTTGCTTCATATTCAACAGCTGGCTTAGAAGGTTTTACCAATTCAGACCACTTACTTCCAAAGTAGAACGAAAGATCTTCTTCCAATTTTTCCTTACGAAAAAGCTCTTTAAATCCAATTGGAGAAATTATCGGATGAGAATTTTCACAAAGTTTTTCTATCTCTTCCTCCATCGCAGAGTAAACAAAATATAAATCAGCTAATAAATTTCTGTATGAGGACTTATCAACTACTCCCTTGAGAAAACAACTTATAAAACCTGTATTTTCAGCCATCGTATGAGACTTTTTAGTCCCTTCACGAAGTTGCATAGCCAAGGCTACTGCCATGAGTTCAAAATCATTTAATCAAAACTTACCACTTAGACATAAGCTCAACATTAGATCTATTAATCGCTGAATAAAAATTATGGCAAGTTTTGAAAAGCTCATTGCTCCATCAAAAGGCCAAAAGATTACTTTTGTTGATGGAAACCCAGTAGTTCCAGACCATCCAATTATTCCATTTATCAGAGGAGATGGAACAGGAATCGATATTTGGCCTGCTACACAATTAGTAATCGATAAAGCTATTGAAAAAGCTTATGGAATTAATAGATCCATAGAATGGTTCAAAATCTATGCAGGTGATGAAGCTTGCGACTTATATGGAACTTATCAATACTTACCAAACGACACTCTTGAGGCGATACGAACTTACGGTATAGCAATAAAAGGACCGTTAACAACGCCTGTAGGGGGAGGTATTAGATCTTTAAACGTATCCCTAAGACAGATTTTTGATTTGTATTCATGCGTTAGACCTTGCAAATATTACGAAGGGACTCCAAGCCCTCATAAAAAGCCGCAAGATTTAGATGTGATTGTTTATCGAGAAAATACTGAAGATATTTATATGGGCATTGAATGGGAATCTGATGATCCCGAATGCATCAAATTGATTGATCAACTCAATAATGAAATAATTCCAGCCAGCCAAAAACTAAAAAACAGGAAAATTCCTAACGAAGCAGGGATCGGAATTAAACCCGTTAGCAAAAGTGGTAGTCAAAGACATATCAGGCGAGCGATTAAACATGCACTAAACCTTGAGGGGAGTAAAAGACATGTGACCTTAGTTCATAAGGGAAATATCATGAAATTTACTGAAGGAGCTTTCAGAGATTGGGGATACGAATTAGCAACCACAGAATTTAGGAATGAATGCGTAACCGAGAGAGAAAGTTGGATTTTAGATAACTTAGAAAAAAATCCTCGCATATCTTACGAGGAGAATGCTGAGTTAATTGATCCAGGTTATTCATCTTTCACAGAAGAGAAAAAGAAAGCTATTTGTGATGAAGTTTGCTCAGTTCTTACAAGCATTGGAAGTAGTCATGGCAATGGAAAATGGAAGGACATGGTGATGGTTGATGACCGAATAGCAGATAGTATTTTTCAACAAATTCAAACTCGTCCTCAAGAGTATTCCATACTTGCAACTCTGAATCTTAATGGTGATTACATATCAGATGCAGCCGCAGCAATTGTTGGTGGGCTGGGAATGGCACCAGGAGCAAACATTGGAGATAGGGCGGCTATTTTCGAAGCCACCCATGGAACAGCTCCGAAACATGCAGGCCTGGACAGAATCAATCCAGGTTCAGTAATACTTAGTGGAGTAATGATGCTGGAATATTTAGGTTGGAATGAGGCAGCAAAACTAGTTACAAATGGATTGAGCAAATCTATTTCAGATAAACAAGTTACTTACGATCTGGCAAGATTAATGGAACCACGCGTAGAACCTCTTAGTTGTAGTGATTTTGCTAAATCAATTGTTGAAAGATTTTAATTCAATATTGTTTAGATTCTTTCAATAATCTAAGAATTCAACTCCATCAATCTAAATGATTCTAAAAGTGTTTTCTCATTGCCTAGATTA
>QCHI01000031.1 GCA_003279655.1 Prochlorococcus sp. AG-402-A21
CTTGCCAGTTAATGCCAACGATGGGTCTTTTGTCTTTAGATAAGATATCTTTCCATTTCTGATTTAATACATCTGTTGAATAGATGTATGGTTCAGTAATGATTGGATTATTTGGATTTACTTGTAAATATCTAGGTAAAGATAAGAGTGGTATCCATTTACCTTCTGAAACTAGATTTACTTTCTCTGGGGGTAATGGATTTGAATCAATCCCTGATGCTTCGATCAGTGTATGAAGTTTTTCTTGAGCAGAAAAAGAAACATCTATACCTAGCTTTCTTAAATATGGTATATAGCGCATATATTGAATCGTATCCCCTAAGCCTTGCTCGCTAATAACTAAAAGTTTCTCTCCTTTTTGTGCTTTTTTTGTATTGACTTTATTTATTTTTGTTTTGCCGTGAGGAATAATAGGTTCCTTAATTTTAGATCTAAACTCATAGTTTTCTAAACCATTTTTATAGTCACCTTGAAGTAGTTGAAGTAGTGACAGATTCCAAAATGCTTCTGCATAATCAGGTTTAATTTCGATTGCTTTCCGATAGGAGATTTCGGCTTCTTGAGATTTTCCTAGATCTTTCAAAATGGATCCCAGATTGGAATGTGCTTCTGCGTAATTAGGTTTGATTTCAATTGCCTTGCGAGTCGATACTTCTGATTCTTCTAGTTTGCCAAGATCTCGCAATATGATGCCCAGATTAGAATGCGCTTCTGCGAAATCAGGTTTAATTTCAATTGCTTTGCGGTATGAAAATTCTGCTTCTTTTAGTTTGCCGGGATCTCTCAAAATGTTTCCCAAATTGTAATGCGCATCGGCGAAATAAGGATTAAGTTCAATTGCTTTGCACATTAATACTTCTGCTTCTTTTAATTTGCCAAGATCTTTTAATGTATTTCCTAGGTTATAATGAGCTTCAACAAAATCAGGCTTGAGTTCAATTGCTTTGCGTTGTAATAATTCTGCTTCTTTTAATTTGCCAAGATCTTTTAATATGGTTCCCAGGTTTAAATGAGCTTCAGCAAAATTAGGATTAAGTTCAATAGCTTTTAGATATGATAATTCTGCTTCTTTTAATTTGCCATGAGCATTCAATATATTGCCAAGATTAGAATAAGCTTCAGCGAAATTAGGATTTATTTCAGTAGCTTTCCGAAATGAAAATGCTGCATCTTTTAGTTTACCAAGATCTTTCAAAATGATCCCCAGATTATAATATAAATCTACGAAATCAGGATTAATTTCAATTGCCTTACGCATTGATAATTCTGCTTCTTTTAATTTACCAAGATTTTTTAATATGACTCCATAATTAGAAAAAACTCTGTAATCACTACATCCTTGAGTTATTATCTGTTGATAATATTTTGATGCTTCTAGAATATTTCCTTGTTGATGTAATTTTTTTGCCTTATTAATTATTTGTTCCTTAGAATGACTAGAAGGATTAGCAGATTTGGAAGGAATCTTAGTAGAAATAGAAATATTCTCTTTAATTTCTTCTAAACCAAATGGCACTGTAAATGTTTTGGCTTCAAATACTGCTTGCTTTTGATTCCTTTTCCCTTCGGTCAAATTCTTTGTTTTGCAAAGGATCTATTAATGAAAATTATACCCTGCAAAAAAGTTTTGCTGTAAAGCTACTTGAAATTCTCAACAAGGAATTCAGAAAGCACTCATTAATACCCCATCAAGTGTAGTTGCTGCAGGTACGAGAAAATAATTCCGCTGGTTGAATTAGCTAATGATTCCCTCCATAGCAATCGAGTTAGAAACCTATAATAAATAATAATAGTTATTAAAAATAAATTAAACCTTTTTAAGATTGATTGTCTTTTTGATGTAGATAACTTTTATTTAGCAAAGTAAATTTGAAATCTGGACTTATTATTTCAAGCGTTTTAATCAAGTATTTTCTACTATTAAATTTTCAAATGAATCATTACTTTACATACATGTAGACGCTTATAAGGAAATATTTTATGTCCATTTCTCTAAAGAAATGTGATATAGACTTTTAAATAATCCTTAGTCCTCAATATTTAAATGTCCTTGTCAGGCGATTTTGTAAAAGTTATAAATTCATGAGCTGCCTTATTTTACTTTGATTTGCTTGAATCATGCTAGTATTGTATCTTATACAAAGTGTTTTCTTTATAAATAAGATCTTACTAAATTCCTAGAGCTTATTAAGCTTATTTTTCGCGATAAAAAAAGCAAAATGGCAATTTTTCATGAATAATGATGATTTGATTTTAAAAACTCCTTTTGTAATGAAAGATTGCCTATTGCATGATAGTCGTGCTTTGCAAAAGGCCTCTGAGATACTTGATAAGAAAACCTGTGATAATGCTCTAATTGCATTGAATTACACATTTGAACATAATGGTAAATTGTTATTATCTGGTGTAGGTAAGAGTGGAATTGTTGCTAGGAAAATCGCTGCAACATTTACTTCTCTTGGCTACCCCGCTTTGTTCTTGAATCCAACAGATGCTCTCCATGGAGATATAGGAATTGCAATGCATAATGATACCGCAATAATTATATCTAATAGTGGAGAAACAACAGAGCTTATTTCTTTATTACCTCATCTAACTAGGAAAATTAGAACTATAATTTCTATAACTTCTGATTCATCATCTACTCTAAGTAAAAAATCAAATGTTCATTTTGAATGTAATATAGACAGAGAGTCTTGTCCTCTTAATCTTGCTCCTACAACAAGTACTACTTTATCATTAGCACTTGGTGATGCCCTGGCAGCACAATGGTCTATCTTTAGAGGAATAACTAATGAAAGTTTCGCTATAAATCATCCAGCTGGTATTATTGGCAAAAGGCTAACCCTTACAGTTGAAGATATTATGATAGATATTTGTGATCTTCCAATTGTATACAATAGCTCTAACTTAAGGTCTATTATTTTATCAATTACCTCTATAGTAGAAAATAAAAAAGGTGTTGGATTTACCTTAGTAAAAAATAAAAACGATACTTCATTTATAGGTTTGATTACTGATGGAGATCTGCGCAGAGCACTTTCTAAAAATACATCTGGTGATTGGGATCATATAATTGCTGAAAATATTTGCACGAAAAACCCAAAAACTATAGACAAGAATTCTACTGTAATTGATGCTCTCGAAAAGATGGAAAAGAATAAACCTGGATCTATTACATGTCTTGGAGTAACGTCTGATAAAGAAGTAATAGGATTTATAACTATGCACGACGTATTGCAAATGAATAATTAAATGTTTAAAGCTAACAAGTTAACAATAATAGCTGGACCATGTAGTCTTGAATGCATAGACATGTGCATGGAAGTTGCGGAATTTGCTGTTAATGCAACAACAACTTTAGGAATTGAGTTCATATTTAAAGGCAGCTTTGACAAAGCCAATAGAACCTCTGCAAATTCCTTTAGAGGTAATGGTATGGAAAATGGGCTTTCAATTTTATCTTCAATAAAAAAAGAGTTTAATATCCCTGTCCTTACAGATGTACATGAAACATATCAGGTTGATTCAGTAGCGAAAGAAGTTGATGTAATACAAATACCAGCTTATCTATGCAGACAAACTAGCTTAATTGAAAAATCGATAAAGGCTGTAGATAATAATAATTACATAACAAAAGCATTAAATATAAAGAAAGGTCAGTTTTTAGCCCCATGGGACTGTGAAATGGTAGTTAAAAAGGCTAAGTCTTTTAATCCAAATTTATCAAGGAATCAACTATGGTTGACTGAAAGGGGAACTTCTTTTGGTTATAACAATTTAGTAGTAGATATGAAGGGTATACATTATTTAAGAAAGACAGGTTGTCCAATCATCATGGATGCCACACATGCCGTGCAAGAACCTGGTGCGAAAGGATCTAGTTCAGGTGGAAAAAGGTTTTTAGTACCATTACTAGCAAGAGCAGCAGTTGCTGCAGGCGTAGATGGTGTATTTCTAGAAATACATCCAGATCCAGATAATGCACTAAGCGATGGACCTAACATGCTTAATCTTCAGCAATTCAAATCATTAATCAATGAATTAAGTAAGATTCACGAATTAGTAAATCAATTTAAGTAATCATGGAATTCAAATTCATGTTCTTAAGAAGAAGATTAAGAAATAAATTAATAAAAATTAAATTAATAGTTACTGATGTAGATGGAGTCCTAACAAATGGTTCAATTGGATATAGCAATAACATTAGTGGTCTTAAATTATTTAATGTTAAAGATGGTCTAGCTGTAAAGTTGTTAAAATCAAATAATATAGATCTAGCTTTTATAAGCGGCGGAGAGTCAGACGCTACATCAGCAAGAGCTAAATCATTATGTATTAAAGAGTGTCATACCAATATAGAAAGTAAAGGTCTTAAAATAATTGAAATACAAAAAAGGTTAGGTTTTTCTACTGATTCAACTTTATATATTGGAGATGATGTGAATGATCTAGAAGTTTTACCTTATGTAAGTCTTTTTATCGCACCAAATGATTGTAATTTTAAAGTTGAAAGGAAGGCAGATTTAAAGTTAAGATCGAAAGGTGGAGAAGGTGTTCTAAGAGAAATATGTGACATATTAATTAATATAAAAAGTAGAATTTAATCTTGATATTCTTTAATTAGGAATACAATTTAGCTAATTTACGAGCATGCTCTAGTTGTTCATTATTATCAACAGAGAGAACTTCTCTATCATATTTAAATGCATATATTGGTATATCATTGTCTAGCCATCTAAGTTGCTCAAGCGATTCACTCTCTTCTAATTGACTATTTTGCAAACTTGACCAAGACTGTAGAATATCAAATCTATATGCATAGATTCCTATATGACATTTAAGAGAAATTGGTTCTGATATTTCTAATTGACTTCTATTAAATTTATTAATAAATGGAATAACAGATCGGCTGAAATATAAAATTCTTTTACTTTTCCTGGAAGTTACAAGTTTGACCATATCATAGTTTTCCTCTAAACTATATTGTCTTTTATAATAAGCAGTAACTAATTCTGGATTACCCATTAGATTTATATTTTCAACAAATTTATTAATCAGCTTTTTATCGATAAAAGGTTGGTCTGCTTGTATATTAATAATATATAAGTTACTGATATTATAATTAAATTTTATATTTTTTAGAATTAAAGGGTTGGAATAGAAAATCCGTTCTGTCCCAGAAGAAAAGTTACCAGGTTTAAGAATGACTTTAATAGGTAAATCATTAGCCTCATTAGCAATTAATTTATTATCAGTGCATAGAAATGTGTCTTCAATATTTTTTATATTTAAAGAATTCTCCATTACGCGGTATAGCATTGTTTTATTTCCAATGTGCTCCAATACTTTGCCTGGTAGTCTATGAGAATTTAATCGAGCAGGTATGGCAATTATAAATTTATTTTTGGACATGATTTAATTGCTACAAGAAAACAATAGCAGAAAAGCATCTAGCAAAAAATAAGTAGATTTTAAAATTAATTATAAAAATATTTTGTCCAAGTCTCTAAATGAGACTTACCAAAAACAAGTCCATCAGCATCACAATTTGAGCACGGGAAACCTGCACATTTTCTTCCCTTAATTAAATTTTTTCTATATTGATTCATCCTTTTACTAAACCATACATCCTCAATAGAATCGGCAAATAAATTACCAAATTTTAATTTCTTATACCAATCCTGAACGCAAAGAAGCACGTCGCCATTCCAATCAATAGTAAGAGAGTAATGGGGATATGCGCATGATCTAGATTGATCTATTAATTCATTACCATTATTCAAAAAGCCTGCTCTATTTGTTAATTTTATTCCATACCCTTCTTCTTTGCTATACCACCTTTTTCTAATATTAAATAAACTATTTGGTATATCAGCCTCATTCATCAATTTTTCAAATTTAGGTATCTGATGGGGGCCATCATATGCACTAATTACTAGCTGAGAAATTCCTGCTTTATATAAATCTTTAATTAAATCTAATTTAAGTAAATCTCCATTGGTAACGATTTCTACATGAGCAGCATCAGAAAGAATCGCTACAATATCACAAATCTCAGGATGAGCTAATGGTTCACCATAACCGCATATATTAATTATTCCTTTGAAATCTAAGCTCTTTAAATCTTTTGATATTTTCTTTGCCAAGTCTATTTTCATATATAAATGTTGATTAGGGTACTGACTGGAGTCAAATCTGGGACAAAAAACACATTTTCTATTGCAATATTCGCCAGTATTTAAATCTATAAAAGAAGGTTTTGGACCATTTTCAGTTAAATCAATACAATCTATGATTGGACGTTTCCTCTGTAAATTCTCAAGCAGAGTCTTTTCCATCAAAGAAGGTACTTAAATAGTGGTCTTTAATAATAGTGATTATATACTAGAATAAACTTTTTTATTATTAGGATTGTTTTAGTTTATTAATTGGTCCTCAAAGGTAGATTTTTATAAATGTTCCTTTTACTTTTTCAAGTTAATACAATTATCTATATTAAAAATAGATGGAAAAATAAGTCGGTTTTTAGAAATATAAATATTCTTCTCTTTACTAACTTCATCTAATTTTATTTCAGATTCTGACTTTTTCACTAAAAAACCTCTACTAGGAATAAATTTTTCATTTGGATTTACAATTCTGGCAAATCCATTACTTCTTTTTATTCGATATCCTAAGGATTCTATATGTATATTTTCTAATATGTACTGACATATACGTTCTAAATTATGATTAATTAAATTAAAATCTAATCTTTCTAATTTCCTCAATTGATTAATCATTAATTCAAGTTGTGTTGGATTAGCTGAGAAAGTTCCACCCCAAAATATTTTTCTTAATTTGGCTATATTAGTACATTTTCTATTGACTATTACAACTCCTATTGGATATCCGCCTCCTATAGCTTTACCAAACACAACAATATCTGGATCACATTTTCTTGATAGCTTTGAAGAGCCATAATTATTTCTAAATCCTGTTATTATCTCATCAAAAATCAACAATATATTATTTTCCTTAATCTTTTCTCTAATATCAGTATTTACAACTTCTTTTATTATATTTGATTGAGGATTTGACCCTTGAACTGGTTCTACAAGTATTGCCGCAAATTCTTCGCAATTTTTTTGAGCTAGAAAAGATTCTAAAGTCTCAAACCATACATAATTTTCTCCGGGAGAAATAGCAAGACCATCAGAAAGCAATTCATAATTATGCCTAAAAAGGAATTCATCTTCTGATCCATGCCAAAAATCACCAATTAAAGCGATCAGTCTTCTATTTGTTACTGCTCTAGCAATCCGGCATGCTCTAGTTATTGCAGATGACCCACTGGTCTGAATCCCAAAAGAACCTATTTCAAAATCAACTAAATTATTTATTAAAGAAATGTCATCAAGATTAGAGATGCTTGTCTCTGGTAGCATTTTACCTACATTTGAATGCTTAATTTTTTCATGGCCAAATATTAAAGTACCTGAACCTAACCAACTATCAAAAAAACGATTACCGCCATTATCTATTAACCAAGGTCCACTAGAATCTACAAAAGGTGCTTTTTCCTTTATATTTGAATTGTAATATTCCATATTTATTTATTTCAATATTTCCAGCTAAATTTACAGCAATAAGTCTGATTAGCAATAAATAAAGTTAAAGATTTTGTTTTTCTTCAACTACCTTTAGGTAAATTAGATTTATTTGGAGATTTTGAAGGTCTTTATAAAAATGAATCTTATCCATAATGCCAATCGGGAGAAGATGGTGATATATCAATTTATTTTGAGTGGAGAAGGAAAAGGCTTTTAGATAATATTTCTAAGCGAGAAAATTCTTAAATTCTTTAAACCGGTTGTGTATTTGACTTTATTACCAAACTATTATCAGGAAGGCATCATTATGCAAATTGTTATGAATCAAATATAAGTAAGACTGCTATTTATAAAGCTAAAAAGCTATTCACAAATCTTATGTTTTATTAATTATATATATTAGGTAACATTCAACACTAAAAAATTATAACATTTTTTAGTGTTGAATCATTATGGTAAACATTAGAAAATCCACCCACTACTCATGATAACTCTAATTTAATAATGAAAATTGGTTCTGTTTTAATTAGAACTCAAGCTTTCCTAAAAAACTCAAAGATATGGCAAAGATGTTATTGATGGATTTTATTGTTTGAAAGACTACTTATAAAAAACTCCCCAGATGGTTAATCCTTATCTTATTTAGATTACGATGAAAACAATGATTTTATACATTATGGTGGGATAATAGTACTTAGGAAAATTATAATTAAATTATAATTTCATTTTTAATTTCTAATAATGGTTCACTCCATTCATCTCTTTTTGTTTGTCTGAAAAACTTAATAGATGGGAACCAGCAGCTTTGTTTATCATCAAATCCATGTGGCCAGTAACTATTTGTATCAAGAATAACTTTAGTACTTACACCTAAAGCCCCTGCAAGTTGTGCTGTAATATTATCAATTGTGATAATTTCATCGCAAGCATTTATTAGAGCTGCTAAACCGTCAATATCATAAAAATTATCTAATTCGTCTATTTCGAAGATTTCAAAGCCATGCTTTAACTTTACATTATATATTTCTTCTTTTACATCGCCATATTGAAGACTGACAAAACGTATATTAGATGAATAAATAACTGATATTAATTCTTCAAGGTATATAGCGCTTTTAGCATATTTTTTATTTGTTGTATTCCATGATATGCCAACAATTTTCTTATGATTATTAGCTATTAATTTTTTTCTATATTTTTGAGTTTTTGCTTCGTCAGCTTTCAGCAGCTTTTGCGGCACTTCTTTAAAACTTTCATTTGAAGGTCTAAATATTTTAGGAAGGGAGCCCATTGGGATTTGGTAATCATAAACATACTCATCTACAAAATCATTTCTATCGATATAAGTAATTTTATTAAAAAATGATCTCTTAAATAAAGGAATTAATCTTTTATCAGTCATAACAATTAGTTGATCAACTTTTTTTACTAATTCAGGAATTAAAGACGAAAATAAAACTGTATCTCCTAGTCCTTGCTCTGGCCAAAGCAAAACTCTACCTCTATTCTTTAGGTCCCACTCTGGTTTGGAAGTGCTAAGCAGTTTTATCAAACCTTCTCTTTCCCATCTTGATTCATATCTAATCCACCCCTCTTTGAAGTTTTTCTTTTTCAGAAGAATGAATGAAAGGTTGTAATGTGCATCTGCGTAATCAGGTTTGATTTCAATTGCTTTACGAAAAAAGGTTTCTGCTTCTTGTGAATTGCCAAGTTCTTTTAATATTATTCCTAGATTTGAATATGCACTAGCTGAATTAGGTTCAATTTCAATTGCTTTGCGAGTAGATAATTCTGCCTCTTTTAATTTGCCAAGATCTTTTAGTACGATCCCAAGATTGGAATATAACTCTGCAGAATCAGGTTTGATTTCAATTGCTTTACGGCATGACAATTCTGCTTCTTCTAAATTGCCTTTATCTTTTAATATGGTTCCCAGATTTAAATGAGCTTCTGCATAGTTAGGCTTGAGTTCAATTGCTTTGCGATATAAAGATTCTGCTTCTTCTAAATTGCCTTTATCTAGCAATAAATTTCCAAGATTGTAGTGCGCATCTGTAAAATCAGGTTTGATTTCAATTGCTTTACGATAAGAGATTTCTGCTTCTTTTAAGTCCCCTAGCTCTTTCAATATGGTTCCCAGATTATAATACGCCTCTGTAAAATTAGGTTTGATTTCAATTGCTTTACGATAAGAGATTTCTGCTTCTTTTAGGTTCCCAAGCTCTTTCAATATGGTTCCCAGATTCAAATGCTCCATCGCAAAATTAGGATTAATTTCAATTGCTTTAAGAGTCATTAATTCTGCTTCTTTTAATTTTCCAAGACCTTTTAAAATAGCTCCATAATTAGAAAAAACTCTATGGTCATTACATTCTTGATTTATTAAAATTTGATAATATTTTTTTGCTTCTAGAATATTTCCTTGTGAATGAAACTTAAATGCTTGATTAATTATTTGTTCCTTCGAAGATGTAGAGGGAGGAATAGTTCTAATATTAATATTTTCTTTTATTCTTCCTAAAGAAAATGGAACTGTGATTGTTTTCACTTCAGATCCTTCTTGCTTGTGATCTATTTCGTTATCAGTCACATCTATTGATTTTATAAAGGATCTATTTATGAGGATTATATGTCTAATTAGGGTGTTTTAACTTTCAAAAGAAATTGACCATCTTTAATTAGGCAGAAGAACATCGTCTACAAATAGAATTAGTTAGTCCAGACCTGTTGTAAAAAAAGTAATTTTATAATTTTCCAAAGCTTTTACTTCAGCCAAAACTTCTTTCACTTCTGGAACTTTATAAACGCTAGTTATATCATCAAACATAGGGGTCAGTCTCCTTTGTCGTGAATATCTCCTGAGTAAGATTGAGTGCCTATCTCTGGCGGTTGATGATTTTTAAAATCATCAACCAAAGCATCTGCTTCACTGGTAAATAATTTGGAGAACCATTGCTTTGTTGCGATGATTGCAGTCCAAATTTTGTCCCTTTTCCTAGTCATAGATTATTCCTCTCTAAACATGTCCTAATTCTAAGTAAGATTTTATTCATAGAGGTTTAATAGTTCATTTGTTTATGTAATAAATCTTGCGTTATTTTTTCAACTAGTCATATATCTGTTGATAAATGTCCCATTCCACAAGAAGCACATTACAAAAAAGATACTGTTTAATCAAAAGAATTTGTAAAAAGTCCATCTTCCTGAATTTACTAAAAATTTTTGATGTTGAATTTCATCAACTCACTTGATCAGACCAAATTAAGCTTTTGATTTTCCTTTCCTCATCCATTCTGTTCTGATTTAGAGAGAAAATATTCAAACTTAGACAAGTGTTATAGCTTCTCCACAACTCAAGGAGATCTAACTATATGAGCAGCACGTAGAGCAAAGTTTGATCTAATGGAACTAATATTTTTAATCTTAATTGCTATGGATATCCTTTCTTTTGATTTCATAATGGACTTTTCCTTATCCAATTCCTTATTATTTCCAATCAAATATTGATGTAATGAAAATGATTATCGATAATTTCAAATAGACGTAGAATTGGTACAAAAAAACCGCCTTTTACAAGGGCGGTTTTTTTGAGGACCTGTAAGCAAGTGTTTCCTTGTTTCCACTGCTGGAGGATCCCAACTCCTCACAAATTTAAAATAGGACCTTGAATCTAAAAAACAGTAACGAGGAGGAAAGTTCTTCAACTGTCACAGATCATAAGAACTAAAAACTCTTACTTAAAAAAAGACAATAAATTTAATGTAACACAATGAACATCAATATAAAACTGTTTTGCTTATAGTAAATGTGTAGCAAAAACTACAAAAACGTTCAACTCATCAAATGATGAGCCGCAGTTTGACTCAGGCCAAGGAACGGGGACTTGAGCATATTTCGGAGAGAAAAAATGTCTTTAACCTACAGAGGTCTTAAGTACAACCAGCAAAAAGCAATTGTAGAAAAGCAGCATGTACAACTTACTTATCGAGGTAAGTCTTACCAAAGCTAGATACAATTACAATTTTTATTTGCCCTTAATTTCTTAAGGGCTTTTTTTATGCAAACCAATAAACTATTTTATAACATTAGATCTTTTATTTAAATATATATTTATCATTGCCAAGGTAAAAATTATTAAAAAAGATGTTATGAATAGAAAAAGATAATTTCCTGAAATCATATCTAATTCTCCATTTAATATTTTTCGTAAGAAATTATTTAATCCAATATCCTTAATTTTTCTTGCTGTAAATCCACTAGCAACAAAAGGTGAATCTGAAATTATTATGCTAAAAATCAAAGCAGGCATAAACCTTTTCCATGTTATTTTTGTTAGTCCTATTGCATAGCAAACAAAATCAAAGAACCCTGACATTAGAAGAGCTGTCATGAGAAAATAATTATTTTCTAGATAATCTTGACTAATGCTTTCAACTCTTCGCATTTGACTTGAACCAAGTAATCTACTAATAAAATTTCTTCCTAATTTTCTGGCCAGCAGAAATGATATTGAACAAGAAACAAAATCTGCGCAAAAAATAATAACTAGTCCCTGCGTAAAGCCAAACTGAAAGCCAGCAGCAGCGGAAAATATTGTTCCAGGTAAAACTGGTATTATTATACTAATGGATCTTAATATAAATAATAAGAATATTAATATTAAATCAAAAAAACTATTTGAATTTAAACTACTAACAATT
>QCHI01000032.1 GCA_003279655.1 Prochlorococcus sp. AG-402-A21
CAGCAAATATTAGCGCTGATGAATGGGCTTTAATTCTTTCTCATCGCACACGTAAAGGCTCTTCTCCAAAAGCTGCTGCAGCAAAAAAAACCACAGCTAAAAAAGCAGTAGCTAAAAAGCCTGTAGCTAAAAAGGCAACAGCAAAGAAAGCAGTAGCTAAGAAGCCAGTAGCTAAAAAGGCTGCAGCCAAAGCTAAAGCAGAGGTTTCTGCAGTTGTTAAGCCAAGTGCTGGTAGACCTGCTAGACGTGCACGCAAAGCTAGAAAAGCACCTGAAGCTTCTAAATAAAGCTTACCCAGACCGTCAGGCGGCATGAGAGGTTCAATGCCTCTCACTGGTATTTTTGGTAGATATCTTGTTTATATTTGTTTAGATCTGTTTGCTCAGGTAGGCCTCTTTCTTTAATCAGTAACTATTAAACCTGCATTGCAAAGAGCGTTGAATACCTTTTTTTTGCGCTCCATTGTTTTTTCTGTTGGCTGAAGCATATCAAGTATGGATGCAATACAACTTATTTCATAGGAACCCTGGGAAATGAGTGCTGCATCACATATTTCATTATTAGCAATTACAGGTTCGATACCAGTGAATTTCAATTTCTGAATTGATGCTTTTAAAACTTGCTCGAGATATTCTAGTTGTTCGTTATTCAATGTCTTTCTGTCTACGTAATCCATTAGAACTAATGAAGGCGTCACTACTAAATCTACAAAAAACTAATTTAACTACTTTTTAGAAATATTTTGATCTCTTTGGATTTTCTATCTTTTAGTTGTCTTTTTTATTCATATCGGTTTTATATGCATTGAGAGCCTCTTTAATTCTTCCTGGTGCAAAAGGATTTTTACCTTTTGCTTCTTTCTTTGCTTCTTGCCATGCATTGTCGATTTCTTTCTTTGCTATCGGATCGTTATTGAAATTTGTGTATAGCTTCATCAGATACCAAGTGCTTAAAACTAATAGTCCAAGACCTAATAAATACATGAGACTGTCTCGATAATTACGACAATCTAACCAATTGAATGGAAATTGCGCCTATAAATAAAAAAAATACGTATTCGCTATGCCACTTATCGTAGATCCTTCTAAAGATACGAGTAATGGAGTTGGGAAGATTTTTAGAACAATCAATATCACACTTGCGATCGCACTACCTTTGTCAGCAATTTTGGTGACTATCTTTTGGGGCTTAAAACATGGTTTCAGTAGTTTCATTTGATTTCAATGGAGACATCATTTTCTATCCAAATAAAGTTTTAATGAGTTGAACAAATAATTTGATACTCCAAAATAAGATGCCACCATAAATAAATCCTGCCAGGCCAGAAGCCCAGTCATTAAAGAATTTCCATGAAATGATTATCACGAGGATTCCAAGTAAGAGTGAATATGTAGCCATTATTTTGTTATCTCTTTCAAGAGACGCTTTGTGAAAAAGTAGAGGTCGGTATACCTAACTTTTCAGTAGTAGCAACCGAAGTGAGTTGTATTTACCGAATCATTTTCTACGGTATGCCTCATCCCTAACTAAATTAATTTAAGACAGAGTAGTTGTGTACTCCGAAAGAAAAGTTATGTACACTTCACTCTTCGACACTTTTTTCTCTGATTCTTTAATTGCACCTACCAGAACTGTTTATGTGGTTTCTGATAGTCAGCTTGAAGAGCTTAAGCGTAATCAACGTCAAGAGGAACTCGACAACATCGAGGACTCCAGAAAAAGACTAGAAGAGAGCTATCAAGCTCGTATTAAAGTTCTTGATGAACGTCAAAATGAGATAAATGAGGAACTTAAGGCTTTGTCTCCCACAAAGGTTAAGACTGCCCTTAATAAGAAGTAGCTGTTGGTTGGTCTGAAGAATGTGTTTCTTAGCACCTCTACTATTTAAGTGGAGGTGCTTTTTTTTAGTAAATGTTCAAATGATTTTTCTCAAAGCATTGTTTGTACCTAAATCGATGAAAGTGTTAATTGTCTAGATTCGTTTTTTTTGGCTTTCTTCAAGTGCCTTGTTACCCTCTTTGAGGGTTGTTCTGACCCACCAAACTGAAATTCCTGCAATGGCGATGCCTAATGTCATTATTGAAATTATTGGTGGAGTCACTTGTTTTAACCCTTAATTGCTTGGGTTGATTTTGCTTTTTAAACAGCTCATTAGATGTCAAAAATTGATTTTCCCTGATTAGGATATTTTATTTGATGACTCTAAAATAATTTAAGAGAAAGATGAGGATAAATTCACTTGCCATAGGCCTTATTGATGGTTTATATCGATATTAATTGAAGAGGAAATCTATGAAACTTCAAACTTCATTTAGCGTCCCCAGAGAGAATATGGGTGACATAGGTAGAAAGCACGAGTTGGTCAAAAGAGGAATGACAGCGATAGCTTCATACTGGGAGAGAGAGTGTGCTTTAAATCCTTCCTCACCTGCATGTCTTATTTTTGATGACTAGTAGTTGATAGGACATAAGGAAATATACTTTCCTTTAGAAAATAGTTAATCTTTTACTTCTCAATGAAAAGTGTTATAAAAACTTGGTTTGGATTATTACTTTCCCTATTTTTAGTAATTAGTGTTTGCTTCCAGTCAGTTGAAGCCCAGCAGGTGTTAATGACATCGGATGTTGATATTGAAAATGATCAAGGGTTAATGGATTCAAAAAGTATTGATGATCTTTTAGGCCCAGATACAAATTTTCCATTTGATCCAGCAAATCATAGAGACGGGTCTAATCCGATTAAAAGAATTGGTAAAATTAGCGATGATAATTTGTAAGTAAGTATCTTTTTATTTTCTAAGCAAAAGTTCTAAACGTTTTTTTTGTTCTTCAAGAGATTCGGTCTTTTCATTTCTTTTTGCCTCCATTCTATTTTTTATAGACTCATCAGCTTGTCTTGCGATACTTGCTTTCCTAAGGAAGACAAGGATTGAAATCACTGCAAATATAAATGCAAGTGAACCCAATGGAACTATTGTTGCGCTCATTTCTTCCATTAGTAATTACAGGCGTTATATAAACGATTCGCTTTCTGTTGATCCTCACATTTTTTTAGTTTCGTTTCTAACTCTTCCATCTCCTGTTGAGCCTGATTGATTAATTCCAATGACCATTGCCAGTTTCGCTCGTTGCAATGTTGTTTTGCAGAATCCCAGTCCATGGTTGGATTGCTTTAATAATGGGTGATTTGGTCGAGCAGAACTCTTTTGACTCCCAGAGGATAACAAGTTTATGAACTAAATATTGTGTTTTTATATTCTCTTTGAAAACTTTATTTGTCTTAACTTTAGGCATATTAATTTAATCCCCACCTTTGATCCTCATTTTTACTCTGCCTCACTTAGGCTCAAAATATAATTGTGAATTCCATGGAAACAGCTTTCGCTTGGAGCCTATGCCTGTCTGCCGTTGTTGTCTTGATTTCAATTGGACCACTAACGTATGGCCGAGTCAAGGCTGGTTATTCTGCTGAGAACATGAGTGCTCCAAGAGCTTTGTTTGATGAACTTCCTGATTTTGGTAAAAGAGCAGTCTGGTGTCATCAAAATTGCTGGGAGAGTATCACTCTTCACGCTCCTGCATGTTTATTATGTCTGATTGCCGGTGTTTTATCTCCTGTAGCAGTGATAGCTGCATGGGTTCACCCATTCGTAAGGTTTATTTATATCGGTGCTTATGTTGGTGATATTCCTCCTGCTAGAGGACTTTGTTGGGCATCTGGTCTTTTATGTTCAACTCTTTTGTATAAAGAGGGCTTAACTGCTTTGCTTTCTTCTTAATTGATCAACGATTAAACTTCTTGGCTTGCCAGTCTTAACAGGATTTAATCGATCAAGTACAACTGCTACTGCTGTAAACCAAGAACTTCCCTCTGGAATATTGGTTTGATTACAAATATGTTTTGGAGCTAGTTCAAGGGACAGATTCGTATCTATTTCTTTGATTACCTGTTGATAATGTTTTTCTAAAAGCTCAATATCCTCTTCCTCGAGAATGTTGCCTGAACAATACCAATCTAGTGATGTTTTCCAATCCATTATCAGATGATACGTTTATTGTTTGATAATGTCCCATGCTTCTAAAGCACTATCGGCGTATTGAAAGAGATTCATGTGCTCATCTGAGATAAGTCCATGGTCTGAAAGAAATTGAAAGTTGATCACTTTCGACCAATAATCTCGACCAAATAGAATAATAGGGATTTGTGTTTTCATTCCTGTTTGACGAAGAGTTAGTAATTCAAAGAGTTCATCAAATGTTCCAAATCCCCCAGGGAAAAAGACAGCTGCAACTGATCGCATCACAAAATGAAATTTTCGTAAGGCGAAATAATTAAATTTGAAGCAAAGCCCAGGAGTGATATAAGCATTGGGATGTTGTTCGTTTGGGAGACTTATATTTAAACCTATGGATTTACAGTCGGCATCAAAAGCGCCTCTGTTGGCAGCCTCCATAATCCCTGGGCCGCCACCAGTGACAATTACATGTGAATTGCAGTGTTCTTTTTGGTTTTGCCTGGAGACAATCTTTGCGAATTCTCTGGCCGAATCGTAGTAATGAGATATCGATTGTAAATTCTTTAAACGTGTTATTTCTCTCTGTAAATCAGATGATCTCGGATCTTTGGTGAGAGAGTTCTTCGCTAGTTCAAGTCTGTTATTTATAGAGCTTTTATCGGTAAGGCTCGCTCCTCCAAAGACGATGATTGTTGATAAAATATTTTGTTCTTCTAGGATTTTTTCTGGTTTATTAATTTCTAGAAGCATTCGCACTCCTCTCATTTCATCACTATTGAGTAACTCTCTATCTTCATGGGCTAATTGGTAATTGTTCGAACTAATAATTAATTCAAGGTTTTTACTGACTAGTTCTGGATCGTCACTTCTATTTTGAGTACTCATCAAAATATGCCTCCTTGAGTTTTAATGCGGTAAGGAATTAGTTCAATTCATCCATCCATGTGAAATGAATGGTGAAGTAGCTGATGCCATTATCTACATTCCCATAGCTCTTCTAAGTTTTGTAGCCTCGTCCATTCCCTCCATGATTGTGAAAGTAGAATTAACTGTCGCGGCTGTACGTAGCTTTGATAGCTCTTGATATTCACTGGATTCATAAGCTTCTACTGCTATTCGCATTGATGGGAATTCACAAATGACGGCTAGGTTTGAATCTTCAGTTTTTTCTTTTCCTATTGGGTCTGTATCTTTCGCAAATACCTCTCCACCATTTTCTTTGAGCCATGGTCCAACTTTTTCGACATATTCATTAAATAATTCTTGATTAATAATCTTTGCAGTTGAGATCCAGTACCCTTTGGCTCCTTTCTTATCCATTACCATTTGATCAATTATGAATTTAGGATAGATCAGACTTAGCTCAAAAAATAATTTTAAAATCTATGCCCTATAAGTCTCAATAATTTATTTCCATAGACTTCTTTTTTTTAAAAGATCTTCGATGTTAGGCCATGCTGCAATTAGTTCCTTGAGGGCTTGTCTATTGGGAGTGTATAACACACATGAGAAGGCACTGATGACATAAAAGATAAACCACAATTTATTGATTGAGTAAACAGAGACAAAGGAGAAGATAAAACTACCAATGAATACAAAAAATAGTGATCGATTTATCACTTCAAGTGGAGATCTTCTTAATCGTCTAAGCAATCTTTTTGTAGATTTTGTCTTTGAAAATCTTTGTGCCTCTATTTCTTCTTCTTTGATTAGTCTTTCATTTTCTTGATCCAAGATTTCGTTTGATCTAACAATATCCTCTATCTCTTGACTGGATAAGTTATCTAGAGGCTCTGAGTCTTTTTTTATTGCTGCCATTAGTTCAACAAACTTAAAAGTTAGATAGTTATCTGCATCTACCTTACTAAAGCGAATGTTTGCCTTTTGATTAATTGCCTAGACCAGGTGGAAAAGGAAAAACTTGTTCATCCCCAAAAATATCCTCCATACTCAACTCTTCACTTTGTGAATCCATTCCTACAGCTTCTTCTTCGGATTCCATTCCCATTTCATATGAGTCACCTTCTCCATAATCCTCTGGTGGAACCCAGCCTTGTATTACAGCCTCAGCACTATTCAATCCAGAGAAAACAATGAATACGAATAAAGCTAATTTGATCAGAAAATTTTTCATATACCCATGCTCTCATTACTTAGGCTAATGCTTGATCAGAAGGTTGATTAGCTTTAGGACTTGTAAAAATACTCTTGGAATGTCTTCTTCAAATCGAGGCTTTTCCCTTTCTAATTAGCAACTGATTTTAATCTGCATTTTGTCTGACAGGTCTCATCATTCCGCCTCCATCATCATCGTCATCCCCAAAACCAAAAAATAGCCAGGTAATAGCAAATACAGCTAATGCACCTGATAGCGTCAATGCTTGTAACTCGTTCAAGGCTTTTCGGCTAATTTTTCACGACCTTAGCCCTTATTTCGTTTTTTTGTTGAAGAGGAGTGCTTTCTTTCTGGTTATATTGTCGAAACTTAATTTGATTACTAATGGAAGAATTAGCCAAAAGAGTGGAAGAACTTGAGCGTCGAGTCCAGCATTTAGAAGCAGTGCTGCAATACCAAGCAAGAAAAAACAAATAATCTCTGTTGCCATCTAACCAATACCTGGAATGTCAAAAGGGAGTTTGTCCTCCAGTACTACTAAGTATTTTTGGACTGCAGGAATACGAAGAAGAGCTAATGGAACAACAATATTCAGAACAATCCATGCTCCTCCAACTAATGGAGCCCATTTACCGGCTTTTTTAATAAAGCTCATTCCCTTCTCTTTCTCTGGAGTCTGATTCATGTTTTTGATTTATTGATTAGATCTTAGCTAGACCCCAAACTTACTATTTTTGACTAGGTGCAGTGGAAATGCAATGGGCATTAAGGCTGATTGCGTTGAGGTGCAAATAGAGCAAAGATACGTTTGTTGAGTTAAGAGGCACCATTGATGGTCGACACTCCACCTGAGTATTTAAGAGAAGCGAACTGAATTCTGGTTCCTGCTCCAACATTCTCAATGAATAAGTGGGCTATTCGTCTGATGCGACAAGGATCAATGATATAGGTGCGTCAATTCAGTCGAAACTCCTCTGCATCGTTTAGGTGCCCTAACGGAGTACAAAAGCCTTTCTACTAGACACTTGGCCCCAGGCCACCAATATCCAGAAGCTTCCAAAGAATCGGTAAAGAAAAAGGGCCCCCTAGGGCCCTTTTTAAATGTCAAATTTAGAGAGTTTTATTCTTTCTACGGTTTCCATACCCTAGACGTACGGTTCTACAAAGCTAGTAAAGAAAAGGAGATTTTAGGATAAATGTACGTCAGGCAATCAATTGCATTGGTCATCAATTGATTGGCTTCTGGGGGGGAGCACTGACGTTTTTTATTCAAAGAAACAACCTTCTAAAGCTCAGTATAAAAAGAAGGTTGTCCTGAGAAGTTCAAAAAATATAAGAACAAACCACTGTCAGCCGTGTAGGAACAATTACTTAAAATATCTGTTTTTTATTTTCTCTAAAGATTAGTTGCCATCGCAATCTTCATCTTTTGGCAACTGAAGCCATCCACTCGTCCACTTTGAGTATGTTTTTAATTCCGACCATGGAACTTTTATAAGAATTTCGTTGTTGTTAACTGGAAATAGTTCTACCCACCGTTCATCTTTTTTGCCTCCATAGCTTTTCACTTCAAAATGTCGATAACCTTCTCTTTTTACGGCTGAGGTCCAAGCTGCATTCGGTGGCCATCTCATTTAGTTTCCTCTTTTCTTCAAGCCTTCATTCTTTATTTATTTTAGTCTAAATTTATACACTTAAACCTTATTTATGTTTTATATTTTTGTAAACATAACATTTTAATCTAGAAAGATTCCATTAACTGATAAATCTTTTCTCTCACTAGGATGTGGATATGTGTTTTTGTATTGCCTAATAGATATAGATGTGCCGATTATTAAGACTAGGATTATTAGAAGATATTTTACTTTGTTTTTCAACTTCTTATTAAATGCTTGATTGTTCTATTGGTTGGTTTTCAACCAAGCATCAATCCTATTATGGGTTGTGAATCTACCGCTTCGCTCCATCAAACAGATATGTTTATTTTGAATTAGTTTTTTTGTCGTAAGTCCTGTATCAAGCTATATTGATTATATCAATAAATATTGATCAATGTTAGTGCCTTCACGTCCTATGCTTTCATTGCTTTTACGTCGCAGACCTTTGATGAGCTTTGCTAAGAAGAGTCTTGTCCTTTCCTCTTTAATTATTCTTGGCTCAGGTGGAAGTGCCTTTGCGGGTGCTCGACTAAGCGGAGCTGGCGCCTCTTTCCCCGCTAAAATCTACACTCGATGGTTCTCTGACTTAGCTAAAGAACGTGGACCTCGTGTTAACTATCAAGCTGTTGGTTCAGGTTCTGGCCGTAAAGCTTTCATCGATGAAACCGTTAATTTCGGTGCGTCTGATGATCCGATGAAAGCAACAGATATTTCAAAAGTTACGCGGGGATTGGTTCAAATCCCAATGGTTGGTGGCACTATTGCTTTTGGTTATAACTACGATTGCGATCTTAAACTTACTCAAGAGCAAGCTGTTCGTGTTGCTATGGGTAAAATTACCAACTGGAAAGAGGTTGGTTGCCCTGAAGGAAAACTAACTTGGGCGCATCGTTCTGATGGCTCCGGTACTACGAAGGCTTTTACAAATTCCATGCAAGCATTCTCTAAGACATGGAATTTAGGAACAGGTAAATCTGTCGCCTGGCCTGCTGGTGTTGGTGGTAAAGGTAACGCAGGTGTCGCTGGCGTTATTCGTAACACTCCCGGTGCAATTGGGTATGTAAACCAGTCATATATTAGAGGTGAAATTAAAGCAGCCGCTCTCCAAAATTTATCAGGAGAGTTCTTACAGCCAACGACAGAGGCTGGTGCGATTGCTCTTAATGGAATACAACTAGATAAAAATCTAGCCGGTAATAACCCTAACCCTAAAGCCAAGGGTGCATACCCAATCGCAACCCTTACATGGATTCTTGCTTACGAAACTGGTAATGGTAGAAACACTGAAGCCATTCAAGATTCACTTAACTACCTACTAAGTGATAACGCCCAGGCTAAGGCTTCCTCTCTTGGATTTGTACCTCTTAAAGGTGATATTCTTTCCAAGTCTCGCGCTGCTGTAAAGCGTATTGGTAAGTAGATTAATTCCTTATAAATTAAAAAGGAGGCTATTGCCTCCTTTTTAATGTCTTTTTTGCTAGCCAGTCACTTCCTAACTTAAGCTAAAAAAAAGATCCTTAATATGAAAAAAAAAGAATCAATGAATAATTGGAAGGAAATAGTTGGATCACCCATTTGGTGGGTTCCAGTTTCACTACTAGTTTTATTTATTTCGATTGAGGGATTACATCTAGCCGAGCATGGTAAAAACTGTAAAACGAAAGCAGCTTGGATGAATGAAGTTGGACTTGAATATGACCGAGAATCAGAGGTTCAGTAGTATTGCTTTCGCGTGATATTTAATTTATTTTTAATTGATATGGGATCTTAGGCTTTTTCAATAGCTATAGCACTTGAAACTTGTGGTAGTCGTAAACTAGTCAACAATGAGATAAATACAAATAGGCTTGAACACAATAAACATAGTTGCATTCCTATAGAGGCATTAGCTCCAAGCATGAATAAAACTCCTGATAGGAGAGTACCAATCAGTCTCCCTGCCGCATTTGCCATGTAATAGAAGCCGACGTTTAGACTCACGTTTTCCTTGTCCGTATAAGCAAGAACCATATATGAATGTATTGATGAGTTCATTGCAAAAATGAACCCAAATAATATCAATCCAGCTGTAATTGCTATTTCTGGATTGCTTTGCCGCCAGAGTGCTATTGCTATTAGCGCTGGTATTGCAGTTAAGGCAGCGCTCCAGAATTGAACAGAAGAAACTCCTGGGCTTGTTTTATTTCCCCATAAATTTCTTAAAGACGGCGCAAACGCTTGAATAAAACCATAACCAATAACCCACAATCCTAGAAAAGCTCCAATTTCAGAAAAATTCCAATTTAGATACGTTTCAAGAAAAACAGGTAGTGCAACGACGAACCATACGTCTCTTGCGCCAAAGAGAAAAAAGCGTGCAAAAGAGAGGACATTGATCCCTTGAGATTTAGAAAATAAGTCTTTAAAGATGGGTTTGCTTTTCATCTTTCCAATATCTCCAGGCAAAATTAATGTCATTAGAAATGACAGACCTAAGCCGATAGCCATTAATTCAACTGATTTATTAAATCCAAAACTTGTAAGCAAAAGTCCACCAAGAAAGAAGCCAACTCCTTTGAGTGCATTTTTTGAACCAGTTAAGATGGCTACCCATTTAAATAATTGATTATTTCCACCATCTTCTTCTGAGGAGTCTGGAACGACAGTTTTGATGGCACTTTTAGCACTCATCTTATTGAGATCTTTTGCTATGCCACTAATCGCTTGAGCAACCATGACATAAATGACACTTATAAGTTTCGACCAACCACTTGAAACGGGTATCAACATCAATAAGGCGCCGATTTGTAAAAGAGTTCCTACCCAAAGTGTTAGACGTAATCCATATCTTGCTCCTATCCAACCTCCATAGAGATTAGTGATGACGCCAAAGAACTCATAAAAAAGGAATAAGAATGCAATTTCTAATGTTGTATATCCAAGGCTATGAAAGTGAAAAATCACTAGCATTCTTAGAGCACCATCTGTCAGTGTGAATGCCCAATAGTTGATCGTTACTATTCCATATTGTTGCAATGCCGTTAATCGCATGTTTTTATTTTTATTCTTTTTCTAGCTTTATTACATGTGATACGAGATCTGCCATTCGACAGCTATACCCCCATTCATTGTCATACCAAATATAGACTTTAAGTTGAGTTTTATTGACCACCATGGTTGAGGGAGCATCAATGATTGAACTCCTTGAGTCATTGACATAATCAATCGAGACAAGTGGTTTTTCTTCGTAACCGAGTATCCCTTTTAGCTCTTCTTCTGAAGCTTTTTTGAACACATGATTGACTTCTTCTTGCGTGACCTCTTTCTCTAATTCAAATACAGCATCAGTTAAAGATCCATTGAGGAGAGGAACTCGAACTGCATGGCCATTTAATTTCCCTTGTAATTCTGGGAATATCATCCCTATCGCTTTTGCCGAACCTGTTGTTGTTGGAATTAAGCTTTGTGATCCGCTCCTTGCTCTTCTTAAATCTGATTTAAATGAATCAACGATTACCTGTGTATTCGTTAGGTCATGGAGTGTAGTGATGCTTCCATGCTTAATACCAAAAGCTTGATTAACAACTTTCACAACGGGAGCCAAGCAATTAGTTGTGCAGGATGCAGCTGTTACTAAGCGATGTTTATTGGGCTCATATAAATCATGATTTATACCGTAGACGATATTTAGAGCATCCTCTCCCTGGATTTCTCCTTTTACTGGACATGCAACGACAACTCTTTTTATCCCAAGAGTATCGAAGTAAGGATTTAATGTTTGAGGTGTTTTGAATTTTCCTGAACATTCGAGAATTAGTTCTATTCCTTTTTCTTTCCATGGCACTTTTATAAAATCGCTTTCCTTTGAAAAAGATATTGATTGACCTTCAATACTCAGGTTGTTTTGGTCGTTGGTTATTGCTTTGTTCCAACGACCATGAACTGAATCAAATTCAAGTAAATGCGCAGCTCCCTTTGCATCACCCAATGGATCGTTGATATGTGTAATCTCGACATTTTCTCTACCCCAGAGCGCTCTTAGAACAAGTCGTCCTATTCGACCGAAACCATTAATACCGATTCGCATAACCTGTAATTGAGTTAATTGAGTGAATCAATAAAGGATAAGATTCCTCATATCAATTTATATTGATATATAAAGGTTTGTCGATGCAAGCCTTTTCTGAAGTTTGTTTTATCATGTGATTATATTTTTCCTTCTGTGATGGCCACAGCGATAAAGAGCGAAGGAGTTCTTGAAAATGCAATGGCCAGGAAATTGCTAAAAGCTTTATCTGATCCATTGCGATTGCAAATCATTGAGTCTCTTTCAGGAGGAGAACGATGTGTTTGTGACTTGATTAATGAAATTGGATTGGCGCAATCGAAAATATCTTTTCATTTAAAAGTTTTAAAAGACGCAGGTTTGATTACCGATAGGCAAACTGGTAGATGGGTTTATTACCAATTGAATATTGACTCATTAAATTCTTTGAAAGATTGGATTGAACTGTTAAAAGAAAGC
>QCHI01000033.1 GCA_003279655.1 Prochlorococcus sp. AG-402-A21
ATCAACTCGCAAAGCAATTGAACTCAATCCTAATTCCGCAAATGCTCATTTAAATCTTGGCAACATATTAAAAGATCTTGGCAACTTACAAGATGCACAATTATCAACTCGCAAAGCAATCGAACTTAAGCCTGATTACGCAGAGGCACATTACAATCTGGGAAGTATTTTGAGAGCTCTTGGCAAATTAAAAGACGCACAATTATCAACTCACAAAGCACTTGAACTCGACCCTGATTACGCAGAGGCGCATTACAATCTGGGAATCATATGTAGTGCTCTTGGGAACATAGATGAAGCTATTTTAAATTTCGATAGAAGTCTTACCATTAATCCTACTATGCCTGAAGCACTTGTTGGTTTAGGGCAATCACTTTTAGTTAAAGGTCAATATATCAAAGCATTAAATCTTATAAAAAAAGGAGAAGGTACTATCTCCTTTGATTTAGAAAATGGTGTATCGATATATCAATAGTGATTAAATCATTTGAATTAGCAGAATCCAATCTTTCTCCTAACTTTATTGGTTCATGGATGATAGATAATTCATTATGTAATGAATTAGTAGTTTACTTTGAAAATAATCAAGGCAATTTACAACAAGGAGCGATAGGAAGCCACGCATCGATAAAGTTAGACGTGAAAAATAGAATGGATTTAAGAATTTCTGCAAAGGACATCCACCTATCAAAAGATAAAGTATTCAAGATGTACTTTGATAATTTATTTGAATGTTATAAAGACTTTAGTGATAAGTGGCCCCACTTAAAAAAAATTGCTAGCCAGTTAGACATACCTTCCTTTAATATTGGTAGATATGAAACAGGTCAACACTATCAAGCACTACATTGTGAAAGGGAAGGCTTAGGAAGTCTCCATAGACTTTTTGCCTTTATGACTTACTTAAACAATGTAGAAGAAGGAGGGACGACATATTTTGACAATTATAATTTAGAGATAAAGCCTAAAACAGGTTTAACATTAATTTGGCCAGCGGAATGGACGCATACACATAGAGGAAACAAAGTAATCAAAGGTACTAAATATATGCTTACAGGTCACCTCTGTTTTGCTGTAGATGAAACACAAACAAACCCACAAAACTGAGAAGTATTTAAAGAAAATTTCCAAACACCATCACAGGAATATATCACTTAAATAATTGAAGTGTTCACCCAAAGGCATGTAAGCAATGTAAGTGATGAAACGTACATCAATAACCTTTATAAAAACGTGCTTAAAAGAGACGCTGACTTCACTAATGGGTAAAAGCTGACAACGCCTCCTTACCATTAATAGTGCACGTGTACCGCTATAGGCACATGACTCTAACGTCCTCGCCCTATGCCGCTTTAGGTGCATCAGATTGGAATTCAGTGGTAGCAGAACCTATTGGATTAAGGCAATGTCTTCATATAGTTATAAAAGAGGCATAAATCTATTTCTTTATCGGTGATAATTTATCGATTTTAGCTTGTTGAATTTTTAGTTTTTCTCTTTCTTTTTTTGCAGCTCCATAAGTACTCCTAATGCTATAAGTTATAAAAATTGCGTTAATAGCTCCAACTAAAATAATTCCGACAATGATTTTATTAAGTCCCTCAGGTGAACTTAGATATTCCAATAGAGCTTGTTGATTAAACATTTAGTGCAAAATTAATCTTTCACATAACAGGGCAACCAATACTCATTTGAGAAAACAAGCCAAAGCAATCCATAATCACTCAAACCTAGTTTTTTCTGATACCAACTAACGAGCGGCTTATGCCTATCTACAAGTTTCATTCTTTTACCTAAATAATTTCATAATAAGGACGGTCCCCATAATGAGCGTCTAACTTCTAATTTAATCAATAAACCACCAAATCGATAATGCTTGCAGACCGCCTTATGAACATCCCATCTAAAGGAAATTCCTGCTGGGAAGACAACTAAGTCACCGGTACAAAACTTCACAGGTTCTCCTCCCTCAATCAGCAGTGACCGTTACTTCACCCTCAACCAACAAACAGCTCTCTTAATCGTCACAAGTTCAAATTGACCAATTTTAATTCCCAGCTTCTCAATGGTACTCTCAGGAGAAGGAGAGGTGACTGATATAGACAAGAGATAAAAACATAGTGGTGTTCTTTTTAGCTCCTAATAGAAACAATTGTCTAAAAACTACTCAAATTTTTGACAAAATTTTTGAAGCCTTAGCCCTGAAATAAAAGATATGATAAGTTTTCTTAATCTTTACTTGTAGACAAAGATCTCATTCGTTTTATTGGCATAGAACAATACATCAGTTAATGGATTCAGCTAATCAAATCCAATCTCTCGTTGACGAAGTAGAAAAGAACCCAGAGTACAAAATTAGTGAACAAGAAGCTAAGGGTTTCTTGTCAGAGATTCAGCGACTCACAAAAGATGACAAAACAAATATGCCTCCATTGGTTGTAATCATAATGGCTTATATCAACATGCTTTTTCCAGAACTAGATGAAGTAAAGGTCTGAAGGAAAGCACAAAAAATAAAATAAATTTCTCTTCACTATTAACGTATAAGCTAATATTCTATTTACCCCTCATACACCTTAAGAATTCGCTACCTATAACTTAGAAATCTGATATTGTCTGATATTGAAGGTCTTAATTATTGAGTAGGTCAATTAGAAACTGTTTTTGAGTCTAGATTTGAAGTTCTTGTAGCTTTCTCCGCATCAGCAAAAAATCAATTCATTATCAGCGATGTGCTTCTAGCCTAATTCCATAAATAACCTCCATCTCATTACCCTTCTCTTGTTCCTCTCCATTACATCAGTCCCCCCTTCACAATTATAAAACAATCACCTTGCTGAAGTAGGAATCTTCGACTTAGGTCTAGGCGATAGTGAGATACCTTTGAGACCTTAGGTAGACGTATTGAAAAAGACTCAAATACATCAAGAGATCACCAATAGATCTCACTTTTAGAAAGATATGTCATTAACATTTGAACATAACAAAAGTATCAATACAGCATGATTATTGATTTGATACTCTATTGCTTAACGTAGGAGAGTAGGGTTTCATAGACCTATCAATTAAAGATGAACTCTTCATTCCCGACTGGGAGGAGGTCGATAATGAAAGTTGAGGTTTCTTGTTTCTTTGAAGGGATGGTCATCAAAGAGATAGTTAATGTAGATAAATTTGAGGATGCTGATAAGGTCGCAAAATCAAGAAATCCCTTTTGCAGAGTGGTTAATAGAAAAGTATTGATGAAATGAATAGTTAGAAACATGAGTTTTCCTCCGCATTTCATAGACAAAAAACAAAAAGGTTGTCTTTCACATCAAAGGTGGTCATCCTGTGACGATGGCAATTCCTACTTGTATGCAATGTTTACCAGATCAAAACAAGGGTGTTTCATGTCGCATTGAAGAAACCTTCTACAAGTTGAGGGCAAAAGTCAATGACTGAAAAAATAGATTGGAAACAAGAACTTCTTGATTCAGAAAAGTTCAATAAGAAACAAAAGAAACGATTAAAGATTGATACAAAGTCATTAACTGATAGTTGGTTGCTTGGCGCTCTCTACATCAGATGGAAAAAATTAAAAGGCATTCGAAAACAACCTTCACCTGATTGCAGGGCAAGTTTTCAGGAGTGGAATAAAAAAGTTGAAGATGCATACGTATGACAGTTTTGATAATTGGGTGGAGTATTTACGACCAACTCTCAGAGGAAGAGCAAAAAGAGTTTGCATTAGTAGAGCGATATAGAACTGATTATTTTTATGAGTGCTATGAGTATGAAAATGCGAAGGGGAACAAGAATTATGAATGGAGTGATCGATGCTTTAAGAATCAAGAGGAATTATTGGAGTTCTTCGGTTATGAAATGATCGAAGACTTAAATTCAGATGCTGTTTATGCCAGAAGAGTCGAAACGTTTACTGATGAGGATGAAAACGAGTTAATGAAATTCAGTAATAGTGGTAAACAAATTAAAGTCATAGGAGCAAACTAATAACAGTCTGGTTATAGGCACAAATGATGATGCCGAAATAGCCTTATTTCTAGGAAAAGAAATGGGTTTACGTTGTCACTTTTCTAGGAAGTGTAATCGATATTTATATTAACCATTGCGTATGTTATTAGTCTTCTAATCTGAAATTAACTGCTAAAATTAGACCCCTCAATAGTAAGCAATCTGCCATAATAATCAACTTTTCTCAGAATTCCTAGACTCTCAAATTGTATAGCCAGTATTAATACGCATTAAAATTAAATAGATAAGTTAAGAAGTCTAGCAATGTTTTTTAGAGGTAGTTTTAATAAATAGAGTTATAGATTTTAAATGCCAACTGGAATCACCGAGATTGAGTTGACCGACGTTAGTACAATTTCAATTCCTACAGATACAATAGTGATCCTCTGTCTATTAATTGTCTTTGCTTTAATAGGTTATTTTTTTCACAACATTCTAGACAATCAAACAAATCAATTTGTTGAAAAAGTAGCCGATAATCTACATCCTGAATTAGTCAAAGAAAAGCTAGAAGATAAATTAAATCTTGGGTCTATAGCTGTGAATCACAAAACATTAGAAAAACCAAATATTAAAAAATTAAATTTCTTACCACCATCAAAATTTTGGGGGATTGGTAGTTTGGCTGTTGTAGCGATAGGAGGATCAAGTCTTCTAAGGATCCAATCTATCCAAAATTCATATAAAGGAGTGAACACTAGTCAGGTCAATATCAAAACAGAAAATCACTCGACTAAAGCTTTATTATCAATGGCTAAAATAAAATCATCTAATCAATCTCAAACTAAAATCAAAAAGATTAGGTATGTTAATCCTATATTATCAACTAGCAATAGTTCCAACAATAATAATTTTTTCCGGGTTCAGCAAAGACAAACAGAAGATTTTTTCTCTTTCTAAGACGTAGTAGTTTTTGATAGAGGATTGAATTAGATAAACAGTCAAAAATATTAACGAAGGAGTAGGGGGTGAAAGCATTCTTCAGAATTACTTGACAACACCTCCTTACCATTGCTAGTACAGATGTACTGCTACAAACACATGGCTCCAACGTCCTCACCCTATGCCGTTTTTCGTGCATCAGATTGGGATTCCGTGGTAGCAGAACCTATTGGATTAAGCAATGTCTTCGTATCGCACCCAAAAAGTTTTACCCCAGAAGCGTTACAACCCAGCAGAGGAGTGGGACTATCTCGAAGAAGACACTCTTCAACACACACGTTCAGCTAGCGTTTGCATGACATGTCAACATTTCAATTATTGCTGCGACAGGCATTGCAGAACGATTCTTACCTGTCATCTCCATCAACGTCTTATACCTCATGGAGATCATCTCACTTCAAAGTGTCAGTGTTGGATGCAGCGACTCGAGAGAAAGATTGGATGGTGTCCAGAGGCTGCTTGATCAAATGACAAAAGAACAGCTCGCACAAAAAATTGCTAAAGAAATCTACAAAGGGAGAGGAAAGCTAGAAAGCTTTCACGCCCTTCAATGTATTCGTAGTTATTTCTCTGATCTTTCAATGGATGACTTAGAAGGTATCGCAGGACAGTATGGAATCAATATTTAGCTTGATCAAATATTTAGTGAGCAATGAACCTTTCTATTACTAAAGCTACAAATACTCCTTTAAAAAAAACAAGCCAAAGTAATCCATAGTCACTCAGGCCAAGCTTCTTTTGATACCAGGCAATTAGTTGCTTGTGCTTTTCTATAATTTTCATTCTTCTACCTCAATAATTTCATAATAGGGACGGTCCCCATAATCAGCATCAGAACAACAAACATCAGAATATATTTCTTCTAATAGATCGTATGCCTCGTCATAGCTGTTAAATGATTGCTGAGTAATATCGTCAGATTCTTTATCGTGCCTGATGATTTTATAAATCATTGTTAGTGCTTTCAAGATTGTTCATGAGTAATAACGATCAGCCATCTCTTGGAGCATTTTTTTGATGTGCTCATCTTTAGCATTAGTTTCTTCTTTTAATTTCTCGCATGCACCTTTAACTTGCATCCAAACTGCTTCCATCACTTCCCGTTCTTCTTCTGTAGGTTTCCACTTAGATGATTCCATAGAAGAGATAATAAAAGAAATTTAACTATTAAAACTCAATGAAAAGCAGACCTGAAATATTAACTGAGATCATGTTTTATATCCTTGAACGAGCCAAGTGCGAAGAAAACACAGAAAAGTACCTTGAGCATGTTCTCGACTACTGCAAGAAGGACTATCAAAAGGCTTATAAGAAGCAAAATGGACTTGAGCTAACTATTGATGAGATCAAACATAAGTATGAAAACAAAAGAGAAAATAATTAGTCATCTCGAACTTTCTTCAGCCAATAAGGAATGAATGTTTTTTCTTTCTTGGCTGATTCATATAGATAGTCAGACGTACTCTCTAATAAAGCTGCAAGGGTTATACGAACACTCGGGAAAGTAAGACCACAAAGAATTGCAATCAAAAAGATTATCTTCACCAAAACCTCCTCTTCCCAGTCCAGCTATACAACAACCAAATCACAAACCCAACCATAAACAATGGCAGAAAGCTATCAATGAATACATAGGCTGCATAGACGATTAAGGGAAAGAAGATGACACGTTTTATATTGAGACGTCTACCTCTTGATAGTTTTTTGAAGGGTTTAAACATTAATAGTCATTTATTATCACAGTATGCTAAAGAATTCTCACATAGCATGGCGGATACACAAACCTCTCCAAAGTGAAGACAACTCAAGAAGGTGAATACACAGGACATATAAAACGGTTAGAGAAACTTCAATTTACATCCAAGTAAATACCTAGTAGATAGTCAATTGAAATTCTAAATCTAGAAATAATACTAAAGTAGTTAGTTCTTTCTACAAATAAAACCATAATTCTGGGTAAATTGTGGTAACAAGAAAGATAAAGCCGCATCAAATATATTTAAACATAAGCGTGTGAATTTTAAATTACCTATAATTGATAATTTTCCCGAAAATGAATTTCTTGGAATGATTCCATAAGATTTTAATTCAATAAGAGTGAAATTACTCTCCGAAAGAAACTTAGAAATATCTCTTTTATTATATAAATATTTATGACCACGTTTTCCAGGAATGAATTTAGTTAAGAATTCTATCCAACTAATTTTCCTAGGAAAATGTGCACAAATAAACAAACCATCTTTCTTTAGGATTCTATTGATTTCCTTCAAGCAGAGTATTTCGTTACCATTTGTCTCTCTAACGTGTTCTAAAACGCCTACAGAAAAAACTGAAGCAAACATCTCATCATTGAAATTAATTTTATTTGGATTTGCTTCATCTAATTTTAAAAAACTAAATTTCTTTTTACTTAGAGCATCAAGCAAAAATGGATACTCAAAAGCACACCCATAAATATCAAGAAAATTATTCTCTTGCAAAAACAGAGAAAAATGTCCATGACCACAACCCCAATCTAGACAGGGTGAATCGGTTGAGGCATATTGAATAGTTTTTTTGTATAACCATTTGTATTGGTCTAATGTGAATTTAGATTCAAAATGCCTACTCCCGATATGATTAAATCTATTAAGTAAGTATTCTTGAGTCTTTGCGAATTTATATCCATTCTTCTTTTTCAACATATTCATAACTAATATATTACATATACAAAATCATAAGGTATTTCAAGTCGTCATGTATACAGGAGAGTTTAGATAATCACATTTTTAGATCATATAATCGGCATTGATGCTAACTAAATATCTACCACAAATTTCTTCACTCTCATTATTCATAGAACCACCACTCATTTTCCCCCATACAACGCTTGAATCTAGCTATCTAGAGAGAAAGCAGATCTATCTCCCTAAATAGATCCAACTATGTGCGTATTAAGTGATAGCATTGCGGTAGCAACTAAAACAAGCAGCCTCAAATCCCTTTTATATCAATTAATCTCAGGTTACGTTGTATAATCGGCATTGACCTCATCCGTAACCTCAACTGAATTTGAATAGTCGGTATTGATCTAATCCGCAACTCTAACTTATTTCTCTTTACAGAAATTTTATTGCCTTTAGGAGACACAAAAATCTTCTCAATTATTTTTCCTTCTCTTACAATTATTCTAATTGTTTGTCCTGAAAATCTACCCTGAAACCAATCTATAATGTCTGGATAAAATATATCATTATTTCTAGTAGACGTTCTTGAAAAATCAGGTATAAATTTTGTTGAATTGATTTTGCTTTCGATAGATTCTTTAGATTGAGTTATTAAATTATTAATTTTGTAGCGAATGAGCTCTGTTTCAGTTTGTTCTCTATGAAACCTTGAAGCTAGCTTCCGATGAATTAACTCGTATTGCGACTCAAATCGTTTGGTAACTCGATGATATTTGGATTGAATTTTCTTTTGCTTACTCTTCAGATAAGTAATGACAGGCATCTTTGATATCTTCTACTAAACTTATATATCGTATATACGCATATAAAGCCAGCTAATGAATGCTGACGAAAATACTGTGAAACAACTATTGAAGCAAAAAATCTAAAATAATTTTTTTCGGATTTAAGAAATTTTCTCTAACTTGAAATACCTACAAAGAATCGATATAACTAGTGCACTCTATCTTTTAATAATGCTAAATCTTATTACCATATCGATCGGTTTATTTTTAATAATGCTTACTGGATGGACTGTCACAACTTACTTTATAAAAAAAGATTCTCAAGAGGTGATCAGAGAAGAACTGAGCAATTTATTTGATATTTGCAAAAAATTGTTCTTCTCTCTAAAAAATCTAATAGGGATCTTAATCAGTACCTCTCTTTCTCCTAAAGAAAGAGAGACAAGCTTTGTAGAAGAGACTCTATCAAAAAAAGATGAGCCACTATTAAATGTAGTCCATCCAATTAATGAAATCGAAGAGCAATCAGTAGAGCTAAAACATGACGACGATGATGATGACGCACTTTCTTCATTCAGTCCAGAAGTCGTTGAAGTAATTAACGAAGAAGAGGAAAAAGTTGCATAATTAAATTCAACAGAATCTAAGAAAAATTTCTTCACTCTCATTATTCATATAAGTACCACTCATTTGCCCCCATACGCCGCTGCTCTTTAGCTATGTTGAGAGGTATGAAATCTATCACTTTGTATCAATCCAACTATGTGCGGATTATGTGTGAGCAAAGCGTGAGCAGCTAAATCTAGTACCCTCTAATCTCTTTTATAATAATAGGTCTCAGGTTACGTTGTATAATCGGCATTAATTCAGCCTCATAAGAGATAGAAATTAAAACCATAAAAGGTAGCTAC
>QCHI01000034.1 GCA_003279655.1 Prochlorococcus sp. AG-402-A21
ATCCATTCAAATTGGAAACATTAATGACAGTAAAATCATTCCGATTAACTATTGGGAAATGCTTTAATTTTGGCACTCGCCTATACAAAGGCATCTGACCACCTTCAAAACCTGGTCGAGTAGGTCTTCCTGATCGAGATTTTTGCCCCCGCATTCCAAAGCCGCAACTAGCTCCTTGGCCTGCAGCAATTCCTCGACCTTTACGCGTTTTTTTACGTCTAGATCCTTTATTTGACTGAAGAGATTCTAATTTAATAGTCATAATGTTTTAAGAATAAATCTGCTCAAGAGAAATACCACGCTCTTTTGCTGTGGCTTTATGAGTTCTTAACTCACTTAAAGCAACCATTGCAGCACGAGCATTATTAAGAGGGGTCTTACTACCTAACCTCTTTGCAAGTACATTTTTAATTCCAGCCAACTCTAAAACAGTACGAATAGAACCTCCCGCAATTACGCCTGTTCCAGGCGCTGCAGGACGAATTAATACACTTGCTGCTCCATCTCTACCATTAGAGAGAGTAGGAATTGAGCTATTTCGAGTTAAAGGAACACGAACTAGATGTTTTTTTCCATCAGCCACTCCTTTACGAACTGCACCAATAACATCTCCAGCCTTTCCAACCCCAACTCCAACTTGTCCTTTTTCATTTCCTACTACAACAATTGCCCTAAAACTCATTTTCTTTCCGCCTTTGACTGTTTTGGAAACCCTTCTGATTTGGACAACACGTTCTTGCCATTCAGAGTCTCTCTCTTGACCTCTTCTGTCTCTTCTGCCTCCGCGTTTATCACCACGGCTGCGACGATTTTCCTGTCTACCATCTGCGGCAGGCGGAGTATCTGATGATCCAGAAGTTGTTTTATTTGGGGACTGGTTTTTAGAGTCTGTCATTATTGAAGCAATGATTAAAAGGTCAAGCCTGCCACTCTGGCAGCTTCGGCTAGAGCTTTAACCCTGCCATGATAGATGTTTCCACCCCTGTCAAAGATAACTTGTTTGATACCTTTTGATAAAGCTTTTTTTGCAACAAGCTCTCCTACAGCTGTAGAAGCATCGCAACTTCCAGCATTTACTTTTAAAGAAGCCTTTAAATCTTTATCCAGGGTTGATGCGGCACATATAGTGTTTTGAGCATCATCATCTATAATCTGAGCATAGATGTGGTTATTAGAACGAAACACAGCAAGCCTTGGTCGAGCTTCTGTTCCACTTAAGTTTCTCCTCAAGCGTTTATGTCGTTTTTGGGTCTGCTGTTTTCTAGAAAGTTTTGACATGGCTAAAAAATTTAAAAAGACAAATAAGAAAATTAAGTTTTGCCAGACTTACCAGCTTTTCTAATTATCTGTTCTCCTTCATATTTAATTCCTTTACCTTTATAAGGTTCTGGAGGTCTAATTGCTCTTATTTTGGCAGCTTCATTACCAACTAATTCTTTGTCAGGTCCAGTTACAATTACATTTGTATTATTTTCAACTTTAAAAGTTATGCCTTCTGGAGGAACAACCTCAACTGGATGACTGTAACCGGCACTAACAACAAGAGTTTTTCCTTTAACTTGGGCTCTTGAGCCAACACCAACAATCTCAAGTTTTTTTGTATAACCATTTCTAACACCCTCAACCATATTTGCCACTAGAGATCTACATAGTCCATGCATTTCCCTAGCCTGTCTCTTTTCATTTACAGGTTTAACAAAAATGGTGTTGTCATTTTTACTTACGGTTACTCCATCAGGCAGCGTTCGTTGCAATTGCCCTTTAGGACCTTTAACAGTTATGGAAAGTCCTTCAAGCTGTACATCTACCTTTTCAGGAAGGGAGATTGGTTTTTTTCCAGTACGAGACATAATAAATACCTAATCAATCAACAGACGTAGCAGAGGACTTCTCCTCCAACGCCTTGCTTGCGAGCATCACGATCACTCATGACTCCTTTAGATGTAGAAATTATTGCAACCCCAAGGCCTCCTAGAACTTTTGGTAATCCTCGAGTATTTTTATAAATCCTCAAACCTGGTTTACTCACTCGCTGCATTGAACGAATAATAGGTGAGCGATGCTTACCAGTATATTTCAATCCAAGAATGAGCTGCTTTCGAAAGCCTTCTCCTTCTTCATTGATTTCTGCAATAAATCCCTCACGCTGAAGAACCTTAGCAATACTAAGAGACATTCTTGAAGCAGGGACTTTGGTTTTTTCATGACGCTTTTCACTTGCATTTCTTATACGAGTGAGCATGTCTGAAATTGGATCGTGGTTGGCCATAGTATTTAGCTAATCAAACTCATTTTTTACGGAAGGGCATTCCCATTTCACTAAGAAGAGCCTTACCTTGTTCATCAGAGGAAGCAGTGGTCACAATTGTGATATCCATACCTCTAACAGTGTCGACTTTGTCAAAAGTAATCTCTGGGAAAATAAGTTGCTCTTTTACTCCAATGGTGTAGTTTCCTCGGCCATCAAAGCTTTTTGGGCTTACACCCCGGAAATCTCTGATTCTTGGAAGTGCCAAATTAATGAACCTTTCCAAAAATGCATACATTCGATCACCTCTAAGTGTGACTGCACAACCTATAGGCATGCCTTGTCTGATCTTAAAGGTTGCAATAGCTTTCTTGGCTCTTGTCACAAGAGCTTTTTGCCCAGAAATTGTTGCCATTTCTGCTAGAGAAGCTTCTAAAGCTTTTGAATTAGATGCAGCTTCACCAAGTCCTCTATTTAAAGTGACTTTCTGCACCTTAGGAACTTGATGAACATTCTTTAGTCCAAGGTCTTTTAAAAGCTTTGGTCTAATTGTCTCTCGATAGCGGGTTTTTAATGACATGGCTGAGAAAAAAGTTAATTCTGGTCTTGGTCAGAATTCATTTAGGGAAAGAAAGTCTGCTTTAGTTAATTCAGACAAGGGAAAAGTAAATTAATTTAATTAATCAATTAATTCTCCTGTCTTCTTCAATCGTCGTTTCTTTGATCCATCTTTATCTACAAAAATTTCAACCTTACTAGCGACTTTTTCCTTAGTTGAATAGATCATTACATTGGAGGCATGTAAAGAAGTTTCTTTGGTCTCAATTCGACCAGTTTCTCCTTCCTGTGATGGTTTTACATGCTTTGTTCTTTGATTAATTCCTTGAACTACAACTCTATTTTCATAGGGAAGAGTTTGAAGGACTTCTCCGGTTTTACCTTTGTCCTTTCCAGAAATAATCTGAACTGTATCTCCTTTACGGATCTTCATTTTGATCCGATCAGCAGAAGCTTTGCTTTTGTTAATTGCTGGCATGACTAAATAACCTCTGGAGCTAAGGAGACAATTTTAGTAAAATTGCGCTCTCTTAATTCTCGTGCAACGGGACCAAATACTCTTGTCCCTCTTGGGTTTTGATCATCATTGATGAGAACAGCAGCGTTGTCATCAAAGCGAATTGAATTGCCAGTCTCTCTTCGCATTGTTGCTCTTGTTCGAACAACAACCGCTTTCACCACATCTGATTTTTTGACTCCCATATTTGGCATCGCATCTTTAACAGAAGCAACGATCACATCGCCTACATGAGCATATCGGCGATTAGACCCTAAGACCCTAATACATTGCAAACGCTTGGCACCACTATTATCTGCAACGGTTAAGAATGTTTCTTGTTGAATCATTTTGCAGCCTCCTTAGATTTCATTCCTTTAACGAGAACATCTGTAACCGTCCATCGTTTATGAGCGCTCATAGGAGGTGACTCTTTAATCCGAACTCTGTCTCCCACTTTGCAATGATTTTCTGCATCATGAGCTTTATATCGAGTAGTGCGACTAATAATTTTCTGATAGATGGGATGTGGAAACCTATTTTCCACAGCTACAACTACTGTCTTTTGCATTTTGTCACTGACAACAGTGCCTACCATTTCCTTAAGTGCCATAACTAAAAAATCAAGATGATGTGTTTGAGCGGCTTCGCTCATTAGTGACCGTTAAAAGTTGAGCCAATTCGGTTCGTGCCTCTCTGAAACGGTGAGTTTTAGCTAGCTGTCTAGTGGCTTGCTTAAAACGAAGATCAAAAAGTTCTTTACGAAGATTTTCAATCTTTTCTGATATCTCGGAATCAGAGAGATTCCTTACATCTTTGGTAGTTGTTTTGCTCATGATGATGACTCCGAATCATCTGCTGTAACTGGCGTTTTAGCAGGTTTATAATTTCCCTTATTGAGATCTTCCTCTAGGGAAATAAATTTTGTTTTGACTGGCAGCTTGTATTGAGCAAGACGCATTGCCTCTTTTGCAATTGTCTCTGTAATTTCTTCGCCACCCATTTCAAACAAGATTCGACCAGGCTTAACAACTGCAACCCAAAATTCTGGATTACCTTTACCAGATCCCATTCTTGTTTCAGCAGGTCTCATCGTTACTGGCTTATCAGGGAAAATACGAATCCAAATCTGTCCTCCCCTTTTGACATAACGAGTCATTGCTCGTCGACTTGCCTCAATTTGCCTTGAGGTAACCCATCCACAGTCTTGAGCTTGCAATGCAAACTGACCGAAAGAGATTTTGTTGCCTCTAGTAGCAACACCGCGCATACGGCCTCTTTGTTGTTTACGAAATTTGGTTCTTTTGGGACTAAGCATGATTAAAACTCCTTATTTACCTTCATTGGAACGATCCTCAAATTCTTGAGGTCTTCGATTTCCCCTACTACGTCGAGGAGAAGAACCAACAGGTAAAGGCTGTTCTTCTTTAGGAAGAACTTCACCTTTAAAAACCCATACTTTGATTCCTAAAACGCCATAGGTTGTACTAGCAACTTTCGTTGCATAATCGATTTCTGCTCTCAAAGTGTGGAGAGGAACTCTGCCTTCACGTGTCCATTCAGAACGGGCGATTTCAGCGCCATTTAACCTTCCACCAACTTGTATTTTTAGACCTAAAACACCAGCTCTTTGTGCTCTTTGCACAGCCATTCGAATTGTTCGTCTAAATGCAACACGTTTTTCAAGTTGCTGTGCAATATATTCTGCAAGAAGATAAGCATCGGCATCAACTTTTTCTACTTCAACTACATTTATTCGTACTTGTCTATTTCTATCACCTATTGTTTTTTGAATACCAGATCTTAGTTCTTCAATGCCACTTCCTTGCCTACCTACAATTACTCCTGGCCTAGCAGTTTTTAATTCGACCTCGAGCTGATCTGCTTTTCGAGCAATCAATACATCGCTTATACCTGCTGCTCCATATTTTTTCTTGATGAAAGTGCGTATCCGATCATCTTCTTGGAGTAGTAAAGGGTAAGTTTTACTAGGTGCGTACCATTTAGAACGATGCTCTTGGGTGATGCCAAGTCTAATTCCAGTGGGGTGAATTTTATGTCCCATCAGTCTGAATCCTCAGAATTTGTTGTTTGATTAGCCGAAACAGCAATGCTGATATGGCATGTTTGCTTTTTAATAGCAAATGCTCTGCCTTGGGCTCTAGGCCTATAGCGTTTCATTGGTGGACCCATATCAGCCGTAGCAGTTGTAATAACTAGAGAAGAAGGATCCAGGCCAAGATTGTTTTCTGCATTAGCAACAGCTGAGCGTAATACCTTAGTTATTGGCTCAGTTGATCGATAAGGCATAAATTCAAGCATGATTAAGGCATCTCTGTAAGTTCTTCCTCTTATTTGATCAAGAACTCGGCGTACTTTTGAAGCAGATCCGCGGATGTATCGCCCATGTGCCTGGGCTGCAGTTTTAGTTGATGAAGTAGTCATTTGATTAGCGCGCTCCTTTTTTGTCTCTGATATGACCTTTGTAGGTTCGAGTTGGAGCAAACTCACCTAACTTATGTCCAACCATTTGCTCAGTTATGAAAACAGGTATATGGCTCTTTCCATTGTGAACAGCAATTGTATGACCAATCATAATTGGCAAAATTGTTGAGGCTCTGGACCATGTTTTGATGACAGTTTTATCTTCATTAGAGTTTTGCTTCTCGATTTTACGAAGCAAACTGTCTGAAATAAATGGCCCTTTTTTTAGTGAACGTCCCATAACGGTTTAAAAGAATTGGTAAAGAAAGATAGAAATCATGAATCGCGACCTCCTCTACTACGTTTAGATATCTTGCGTCGTTTACGAAGGACATACTTATTGCTGGGCTTATTCTTCTTCCTGGTTTTTAAACCAAGAGCGGCTTTACCCCAAGGAGTCACAGGGCCAGCTCGTCCAACAGGTGCCTTTCCCTCTCCTCCTCCATGCGGGTGATCACATGGATTCATGACACTACCTCTAACTTGAGGTCTTCTGCCAAGCCATCTTCTTCTTCCAGCTTTTCCAAGGCTTGTATTTCTAATTTCAGAATTACCAACCTCTCCAAGTGTGGCGTAGCATTCTTTTCTCACTAAACGGACTTCGGTTGAAGGTAATTTCAATGCAACATAATCTCCTTCTTTAGCCATTACTTGGGCACTAGCTCCAGCGGTACGAACCATCTGTCCGCCTCGACCTGGATACAGTTCAACACAATGAACGCTCGAGCCTAAAGGCATTGAAGAAAGTGGTAAAGCATTACCAGTTTCAATTGGTGCATCAGGGCCTGAAATAACTTCTTGCCCAACGGTTATGTCCGCAGGTGCAAGTATGTATCTCTTTTCACCATCAGAGTAAAAAAGTAAAGCAAGTCTTGCATTCCGATGAGGGTCATAATGTATTGCAGCAACTTTGGCGGAAACACCGTGCTTATTTCGACGAAAATCAACAATCCTATATAACCTTTTGTGCCCTCCACCTCTATGACGACAAGTGATTACTCCTCTGTTGTTACGCCCTTTCTTTCGATGTTTAGATACGACAAGTGAACGCTCAGGTTTATTGGATGTAACTTCACTAAAATCAGTTACTACTCTTGAACGAGTACCAGGTGTGTAAGGTTTGAAACTTCTTATTGCCATTGTTTTAAGCCTCCTCTGATTCTGGGAACAACTGAATGGAATTGCCTTCTGCCAAGCGAACCACAGCTTTCTTAACTTGAGGTCTCTTTCCAGAGAACCTTCCAACTCTCCTACTTTTTCTAGGAGGATTCATAGTACTAATACCGAGAACCTTGACATCAAACATTTTTTCGACAGCAGCTTTTATTTCAGGCTTAGCGGCTCTTGGATCGACCTCAAAAGTGTACTGATTAAGATCCAAAGCTTTTGTAGCCTTCTCAGTTATCAAAGGACGCTTTATCACATCAGTAAGGCGTTTATCAAAAAATTTAGTCATTACCGTATACCTCCTTAATGGTTGATAATGCGTCTTCGCCTATTACCAAAGAATTGGCATTGAGAAGGTCAAACACATTTAATTGATCAGCAGAGATAAGCTTTGTTTTTTCTAAGTTTCTAATTGAGCGCTTTATAATTTCTGATGGCTTATTGAGAATAATAAGAATTTTCCCATCAGAATCAATTCCTACTCGCTTGAGTAAAGAAACAATTTCGCTTGTTTTAGGAACTTCAAGCTTTGAACCGAAGTCTTTAATTATTTTTGCGTCTGAAATCCTACTCATTAGAGCAGTACGAAGAGCTAACCTTCGTTCCTTCCTATTCATTTCCAAGCTATATTTACGAGGTTTAGGGCCAAATACAATTCCACCTCCTGGTCGAAGAGGAGTCCTGATTGAACCTTGCCTTGCTCTACCAGTACCCTTTTGCTTGTAGGGTTTCCGCCCGCCTCCTCGAACCTCTGACCTAGTCAAAGTGCTTGCAGTCCCTTGACGGCTGTGAGCCTGTTGACGCAAAACAGCACGATGTAATAAATCTGCTGCTGAGGATTCTTTGGCAGTTTTCAAATCAATTGATGATTCTCCAGCCTCTTTGCCTTGCCAATCAAGAACAGTACAATTAGCCATCATTTACCTCCCTGCTGGGTAGAGACGCCAACTCTTTTGGCAGGTCTAATGTTTAGGAGAGATCCAGGCTTCCCTGGAACAGATCCTTTTACTATCAATAAATTGTGATTTGTATCTATCTTTAGAATTTCAAGGCCTCTTGTAGTGACTTTCTTACCGCCCATACGACCAGCCATCCTTTTCCCAGGATAAACACGACCAGG
>QCHI01000035.1 GCA_003279655.1 Prochlorococcus sp. AG-402-A21
AAAAGCCTTTGATTCTTATCTAAAAGTAATTGAAATTAATCCAAAATTTTCTAATATTTATACTTCAATAACTAGATTTTTAAAAGATTCAGATCCATCTCAATTAAATAAGTCAAAATTAAAAAAAATATTAAATATTCTGTTAGAGAAAAATAATTTGCCTCATAAAGAATTAATGCGAGCATTTTACTTTTTATATAGCAATAAAATAATCAGTAATCTAGAAAAACTTGATTCAGACTTTGCCGAAATAGAATTGCTGATAAAGGATAAAGTACTAATTAATGCACTTAAAAAAATTATCTTTTGTGATCGTAAATTAGAGGAATGCCTAACCAAAATAAGAAGAACTATCTGCAATCGGATTGCTAATCAAAGAGAGCATATGAATAAATTTGAATTGGAATTTATTATTGCTTTAGGTGAACAATGTTTCCTTAATGAATATGTTTACTCACTAAAAGAAGAAGAAAATTTATCTCTTAATATTATCGTCAATAGATGTAAAGATAGTGAATTAAATGAAACAAATATTTCAATTTTATCTTGTTATTTCCCACTATATAAACTTCTTGACCAAATACCATCTTTAAAATCTTTTAATTCTTCCAATAATAATATGAAAGAACTAATTAAATTACAAATAACAGAACCTCTAAAAGAAATTGAATTATCACAGAATATCAAAAAACTAGGGTCAATTAATGATGATGTTTCTCAAAAAGTAAAATCTCAATACGAAGAGAATCCATATCCAAGATGGAGATATGAATTTTATTCAAAAAGTCAAAAATTATCTATTGCAAAAGCGGTTAATAATGAAATCATACCTAATTCTATTAGTTACAAGATAAGAGATAGTCAATTAAAAGTTCTGATTGCTGGATGTGGAACTGGTCAACAAATCTTAAATGCACAGAGGTATCAAAATGCTCAAATAACTGCTATAGATTTAAGCTTATCTAGTTTATCTTATGCTCAAAGGAAGATAAATAAACTTGGAATTGATAATGTTGAACTAATTCAAATGGATATATTAGAAGTTAGTTTACTAAAAGAACAATTTGACATTATTGAATGTGGAGGAGTTTTGCACCACATGGCTGATCCCTCAGAAGGGTTGAAAGCATTATTAGGTATTTTAAAAAAGACTGGATTCCTTAAGTTAGGTTTATATAGTGAATTAGCAAGACAAGATATTGTTCAAGCAAAGAATTATATTGCCTGCAAAAAACTTCAAGCGAATGAAGATAGTATTCGTGATTTTAGAGAAACTATCTTTTCAGGTAAAAAACCAAAATTAAACTCTCTATCAAAGAGTCCTGATTTTTATACGCTTTCATCCTGTAGAGATCTTTGCTTTCACTCACAAGAGCATAGGTTCACAATTAACCAACTACAAGAAACTCTAAAATCTGTTAAATTAAATTTTCTTGGATTCTTACTTCCTCAATCAGTTAAATATCTCTACAAGAACTATTTCCCAGAAGACATAACACAAACCAACTTAAAAAACTGGAGAAAGTTTGAAGAGAAACATCCATCAACTTTCGTAAGCATGTATCAGTTCTGGGTTTGTAAAATGACCACCTGAATACTCAGAGAGCACATAAGTTTTAAGGTTTTTAGAGAAAAACAACTTTCTACAATTTCACCATGAATACGGTAAAAGGTGTCACGTAAAACCATATAAATCTAATTATCACTGTAAAGTAGGCGTTTCCGTTACGCCCATTCAATATAAGCTTTGAAAATATTAAGTTCAGAATCCCCTGTTGAAGCTGAAAAAATTATAGTATTTGATAATAAGTAATTTCTGCGTGAAACTCTAGTGAAACTAATAAGAGACGATTACAAACTAAAATTTCCTCAAAGACGACATTAACATAGAGATATCATACGTAATGATTCAAAGCAACTGCAACGTTATGGCAATCAAAATGCAACAAAAATAATTTCAGTATTAGTAGTAAAATGCCTAATACAAAAGATAAACAAATATAGATGGAACAATCTGGTGACAAAAAAGATCAAGGGACAAAGAATGTCTATGAAGTCACTACATTTTCAATTCCATTTGCTATGGGAGAAATAAAAAAGAATATTTCTATTTCCACTAACACTCCTTCTAAAGAAGAAATAGTTCAACAAGCAGTTCAATTTCATTTAGAAGGCAACATTTCAAAAGCAGTAAAATGGTATCAATATTGTATAAATCAAGGTTTTAATGATTATCGAGTTTTTTCAAATTATGGAGGCATATTAAAAAATGTTGGTAAATTACCAGAAGCAGAAATATCTATACGCAAAGCAATTGAACTCAATCCTGATATTGCAATGACGCATTGCAATCTAGGAACCATATTAAAAGATCTTGGGAAATTACAAGACGCAGAAATATCTATACGCAAAGCAATTGAACTCAATCCTGATTACGCTGATGCGCATTCGAATCTGGGAACCATATTCAATGATCTTGGGAAATTACAAGACGCAGAAATATCTATACGCAAAGCTATTAAACTCAATCCTGATTACGCAGAGGCGCATTACAATCTGGGAAGGATATTGATAGATCTTGGAAAATTACAAGACGCAAAATTATCACTACGTAAAGCAATTGAACTCAAGCCTGATTACGCAGAGGCGTATCTAAATCTGGGAAGCATATTGAAAGGTCTTGGGAAATTACAAGACGCAGAAATATCTATAAGCAAAGCAATTGAAATTAAACCTGATTATGCAGAGGCATATTCCAATCTGGGAGGCATATTAAGTAATCTTGGAAAATTACAAGACGCAGAATTATTTCAAAGAAAAGCAATTGAACTGAAACCAGACTTCGCAAGGGCATATTTTTCTCTAACAACTCTTCAATATTCGAATATAAATCCAACATGGAAGGATAATCTCTTTTCTGAAATTATCTTAAAAAACCAATCAAAAGAAGATCAAATTCATATTTACTTCGCTAGAGCAAATATTCTTCATAAGGAAAAAAATTACGAAGGAAGTTATAAATGTCTTCACTTAGCAAATACATTTAAACTTGAGCTACAACCATCTAAGCCGGAGATTATTCTCAGTAAATCTAGAATATTACTTTTTGAATCATATAAAAAAAGGGTTACTAAAAATAAACATACACAATCTCCAAAGAGTATTTTCATTGTAGGAATGCCAAGAAGTGGTTCTACATTATTGGAATCAATTCTCACCATGAACACTGATGTTGATGATTTGGGGGAGAGTGATATCCTCGAGGAATCATTCCTAGAGCAGAAAGAAGTTGATCAAGAATTAACTATTGCTGAATTATATTGGAAGAAGGCAAATAGTCTAAAGGGTAAATTTAATATTACGACTAATAAAAACTTATATAATTATCAATATGCAGGTATTATATCTAATCAAATACCGAATGCAAAAATCATACACTGCTATAGGAATCCTTTAGATAATATTCTGTCAATTTATAGAGCTCATTTCGCTAGCGGGAATGAATATTCCTCTTCCTTAGTTGATTGTGCAAGAGTTTATTTAAATCAAGAAGACTTAATGACTGAATATAAGAATAGATTTAGATCAACAATATACAATTTGAATTATGATATGTTAGTGAGCAATCCTAATAAAGAAATTAAATCTTTGATTACTTGGTTAGGTTGGAAGTGGAATGATTCATATCTAACACCACATCTCAACCCTCGCTCAGTTTTCACAAGAAGCAATGTGGAAGTTCGTTCACCTATCAATTCAAACTCAATTGGTCGATGGAAGAACTACAAAGAGATGCTTAAACCTGCAATCGAAATACTGACTCAAACTGATAGATATCGAGACTTGATTTCATAGATGATCAACAAGCAAATGCCCTTCTAACTCATCATACAACACATATGAAATATCATTTTGTCCACATATAACTATCCATAAATCAGGAATCAAAGTATAGAGAAATATGCCTTCTACAACTTTTCTATAAAGAAGGTGACAAGTGAAACTGCCGTGAGACTTTTCACGACTAAACCACTACAACTAGGTAGTTATGTCCCAAGTTAAATTCACGTAAAACTCAATTATTCATTCTATAACTTGGTTTGATTCTGGTAATTTATTCCCACTCAAAAGTCCCTACAAAAAGAAGAAGAATATAACTGGGTTCTCAGGAGTTATTTTCTCGTAGCAAACCCGTGAAAACTGACAAAGATCAGCAATTAAAAGGATTAGTTCTTTTATATGAGTTAATTTTCTTAATAATCATAGAAAGTTAATGAAAAATATTAGTTAATCTCTCTATAAGTGGTAAATGATTTCAGAAAGAATTAACAAGGATTGAAATCAGTAGTAAAATCGGAAGAACCAAAAGAGAGAAAAGATCAGAGAAGATGGATAGTTCTAGTCAAGAAAGAGAAGAAAAGAAGAAAATTACTAAGGTAAAAATATTTCCAGTGCCCCTTTCTGTAAGGGAAATCAAAGAAAACATCACTATTAATACTAATACTCCTTCTAATTCTTCTAATCCTTCTAAAGAACAAATAATTAATCAAGCATTTAAGTGTCATTCACAAGGCAACATTTCAGAAGCAGCAAAATATTATCAATATTTTATTAATCAAGGTTTTAAAGATCACAGGGTTTTTTCGAATTATGGAACCATATTAAAAAATCTTGGCAAATTACAAGAAGCAGAATTATCTACTCGCCAAGCAATTCAAATTAAACCTGATTTCGCAAATGCTCATCACAATCTTGGAATCATATTGAAAGATCTTGGAAAATTACAAGAATCATTTGATTCTTATCTAAAAGCAATTGATATCAATCCAACACTTTCTAATATTTATGCCTCAATAACTAGATTTCTAAAAGATTCAGATCCATCCCAATTAAATCAGTCAAAATTAAAATATATAATAAATATTCTGCTAGAAAAAAATAATATTTCCCATAATGAATTAACAAGCGCATTTAACTTTATATATAGGAATGAAATAATCATTAGTCTAGAAAAATTAGATTCAGACTTTTCAAAAATAGATTTTCTTATAAAGGAAAAAATCATAATTAATGCACTTAAAAAAATAACTTTTAAGGATATTAGATTGGAGAAATTACTAACTAATGTAAGAAAATATTTATGCAATCAAATTAGCAAGAATAAAAAAGAAATAAGTAACTCTGAATTACAATTAATTATTGCCTTAGGAGAACAATGCTTTCTTAATGAATATGTTTATTCATTGACTGAAGAAGAAAAATTTTCTCTTAATATAATCATAAATAAATGCCAAAATGGTGAATTAAATGAAAAAAATATTTCAATTTTATCTTGTTATTACCCTCTATATAAACTTCTTGATCAAATACAATACTTAAAATCTTTTACTTCTTCTAATCAAAGTTTTCAAGAACTAATGATATCACAAATTTCAGAACCTCTAGAAGAAATTGACTTGTCTAAAAATATAAAACAATTAGGGATAATAGATGATCAAATTTCTCAAAAAGTGAAATCTCAATATGAAGAAAATCCATATCCTAGATGGAGATATGGAAATCATCAAAAAAGTCAAAAGTTATCTATTAACCAAGCAATTAATATTGAAATCAAACCTAACTACATCAATAAAAACGAAGGTGAGCATCAATTAAAAATCCTCATTGCTGGATGTGGCACAGGTAATCAAATCTTACAAACACAGAGGTATAAGAACGCTCAAATAAAGGCTATAGATTTGAGTTTACCTAGTTTATCTTATGCTCAAAGGAAAATAAATGAACTTGGAATTAATAATGTTGAACTAATTGAGATGGATATCTTAAAAGTTAATTTACTAGAAGAACAATTTGACATTATTGAATGTGGAGGTGTCTTACACCATATGGATGATCCTTCAAAAGGGTTGAGAGCATTATTAGATATTTTAAGAAATAATGGTTTTCTGAAATTGGGTTTATATAGCGAACTAGCAAGACAAGATATAATCAAAGCAAGAAATTATATTGCTAGCACAAATCTAAAGCCAACGATAACTGACATTCGTCGATTCAGAAAAAATGTAATTTCTGGAACTTACCCAGAAATTGACAATCTTCTGAAGAGTTCTGGTTTTTATTCAATATCAGAATGCCGTGATCTATGCTTTCACGCACAAGAACATAGATTCACCATTAACCAACTACAAGAAATTCTCAAATTTAATGAACTAGAGTTTCTTGGATTCTTGCTTCCAAAACCAGTTAAATCTCTATATAAGCAATATTTCCCAGAAGATAAAAAACAAACAAACTTACAAAACTGGGCAAAGTTTGAAGAAGAACATACCAACACTTTCAGAGCGA
>QCHI01000036.1 GCA_003279655.1 Prochlorococcus sp. AG-402-A21
GGGTGCTTTGAAAAAGAAAGCGGTATGAAATCCATTATTAACTGAAGACAACTAGATGAGTTTCTAGTATTAGTTATCACATTAAGACTTAGAGGACATGAGGTGATTAATAAGTCTATTTTTAGCTTTCTTAAGTCTATACTTGGTGCTACAAATAACAATCTTTTACTTCTTAAAGTACAGTAATTATAAATATCTCGGATTGATAAAAAACCTGATATCTTTGAAAGATAGCCAACTCTTTCTTGCCCAAAATAAGGAGTATTTTCAAAGTTAGATAGATTTATTAATCGTCCCGAAAATCTACCTCTATTTAAATAAAATCTAAATATAGATAATAATAAATCTAAAGCTTGACGAGTCTGATTTCTGAACTTTATAAATTTATTTGTTAATCGTGTAATCAAATCCTCCTCATAATCAAGATCGCTTTTTCTTTTTCTTTTTTTTAATCGCTTGGTAGGGTCACAGAACTGATCAAGTATGTCTGCACAATCAACTTCTTTAACTGACTGCTCACTCATTAAAAATTTCATTAATGGATTCAAGCGACGGCCATAAAATCCAGTTAATAAATACACTTCTGCTCCAAGATCAGATAAAGAACTTATTAAGCCTTTGGATAAATATGCAATACCTCTATGCTCGGCCTGCTCTAGATCAATTGCCGTGAGAGCAATTCGCATTTGGGAAAGAGGCTTTTCTTTGGAATTATTCGAATGAGCCAATTCAATACCCATAAACAATTTATTTAATATTTTATTTGCCAATAGCAATTTATCATTAATTAATTGGAATCCTAAACTTGGTTAGACTTGGAAATATCAAAAATAAACTTCGTTTAACAAAATAGTGGTAGAAAAACTTTAATTGTGCATTTTCAATATCAAACATACATAGTTTTCTTAAATTTAGAAGAAATTATTAAACCAAACTTATTCTATTTGTATGAACTGAAAGTGACAAAGCTAGTATTATTTAATAAGTAGATATATATCTGAGAAATCTGTTGAATTAAACAAATTAGTTAATTAATAAGCGGATGAAGAGATTCGAACTCTCGACATTCTCCTTGGCAAGGAGATGCTCTACCACTGAGCTACATCCGCATGGTATTAAACTCAACTTCAGCATGACTCATAATAGGGTCCATGGTCAAATTGTTTTTTTAATTGCAAAAATTTTCAACGTACAGCTTTCATTAACGATCCCATCTCCAATCCCTGAAGGGCATAACTCCAACCTAAATTACTTTTGACTCCAGCCCTCTCAAGCGCTTGCTGCATAGTATCTGTTGTCAAAACTCCAAAAATAATTGGAACACCTAATTCTCTTGAGACAGAAGCAATACCTTTGCTTGCCTCCGAAACTACAACATCAAAATGTGGTGTATCGCCTCTAATAACTGCACCGAGAGTAATGATGACATCATATTTTTCTTTTCTAGCTAATTCCTGAGAAACTATAGGTAGTTCAAAGGCACCAGGAACCCATGCAATATCCAGTTGAGAGCTAGATTCTGTTACATCAACTCCATGCCTAGATAAGCAATCAAGACAACCACTTAGAAGCTTATTAGTAATTAGATCATTGAATCTAGCTATTACTACAGCTATTTTTAAAGATGATGATTTTTCAAAAGTACCTTCTAATATCGCCATGTTTAAGGCTTACAGTAAACTCCCACACTACTATCTTATAAGTAAAAATTAAACAACAATTGTAAAACTATCCCATATGACAAGACAGTAAATAATGGCTTTTTTACGCACTCATTTGATGAGTGATATATTCACCAACCAAGGCCTGAAGAAGTACCAAGTGAAACCATACTCCGGCAAGAATCTCGATCTTTTTAATGTTGGGATTTCTATTGTCCTCAGGGTTGGATTGAGTCATGTAGAAAACAGGGACTCCAATCACTAAAAGTAATGAAGAGAACAATAGTGCGTTGGCAACGATTGAATTAATGGCCAGCATAGTTGAAGCTGAAGAAAATTTCTCAATATGGTTAAATTCTCCCATGGAAGTGTTTGTTTAACGTATTCCTTTTAATTTTTGTAGCGAGGCTTCACATGCAAAAAAAATTAATTCTTCTAATATGCATTGATTGAATAATGAGTAATTAAATGGCTGCCGGCCAAAACCCTATACAAGGCAGTCTATTTGCGGGGAATGAGCATAGCGATATCAATGAAGCTGAAAAACTTATTAGTTCAAAAACATCTAAAGAGAATCTTTCCCATCAACAACTGAAAAATGACGCATCACTTAGACCTCGTACAAAAAAAACTTCTAAAAGTCCAATATTTGATCAAGATGCTTTTTCTCATGAGGAAATTGAAGAGCCAAAATGGTCGCATCACAATTTGCCAAAACTTGATGATCTTACCCCTGCATTGCGACATTATGTCGAATTGAAGATTGAGAATCCTGACCGAGTTCTGTTGTATAGATTGGGAGACTTCTACGAATGTTTTTTTGAAGATGCAATAACACTTTCACAGCTGCTAGAAATCACACTCACCAGTAAAGAAGGTGGAAAAAAAATTGGCAAAGTCCCGATGGCTGGCATACCTCACCATGCATCTGACCGTTATTGCGCAGAACTTATTAAAAAAGGTTTATCAATTGCTATTTGTGATCAACTTGAAGCTGCTCCATCAAAAGGAAATAAATTAATCAAAAGAGGTATAACTAGATTAATAACCCCTGGAACTATCCTAGAAGAAGGAATGTTAAGGGCTAAACAAAATAATTGGTTAGCCTCTGTTCTAATCGAGTCCAGATCTAAGCCAGAATTTGTGGTATGGTCTTTAGCAAAACTAGATGTCAGCACTGGAGAATTTCTGGTTGAAGAGGGAAAAGACACTAATAATTTACGTCAAGAATTAATTAAGTTAAAAGCAGCTGAAGTAATTTCAGAAAAAAAATCAATTTCAAATAAAACCTGGCATGAGGGATTAATAGAAATAACCGAATTTAATCAAACATCCTTTTCTCAATTAGAGGCAAAGACAACTATTAAAAATCATTATTGTTTAAATAATATTGATGGGTTGAGTATTCATTCGGATTCGCTATCAATAAGAACAGTTGGAGGATTGATTGCATATTTAAATAAAACTCATCCAAATATTAATAATAACTTTAATAATGGAATAAAGACAAATATATGTATTGATTTTCCTCGCATAACCAATAATCAAGCGGGGCTAATTATAGATAATCAAACACGAAGGAATTTAGAAATTACTTCAACTCAAAAAAATGGACAATTTCATGGTTCATTATTATGGGCAATTGACAAAACACTTACATCAATGGGGGGTCGATGTATTAGGAGGTGGTTAGAAGAGCCTTTAACAGATATTCATTCAATACAAAATAGGCAAAAAATAATTGGCTTATTGGTTAAATCTTCAAACTTAAGAAAAAACATACGAAAAGTCCTTAGAGCCATGGGTGACTTGGAACGTTTATCTGGCAGGGCAGGAGCTCAACAAGCAGGAGCAAGAGAATTAGTTGCCATAGCTGATGGTATTAAACGTTTACCTATAATTAAACAGTATCTTAAGGACCCAATATTTGATACAACAAAGTCTTTTGACTCTATTATAAATTTAGATAAAGAATTAATAGAGCTAGCTACAAAAATAAATACTGAAATTATAGATAATCCTCCCCTTAGTCTTACAGAAGGTGGCATAATTTATGATGGTGTTAATCCTATACTTGATGGACTTAGAAATCAACTTGATGATCATAATTTATGGTTAAAATCTCAAGAGCTAGAAGAAAAGAAAAACAGCAATATAAATAGTTTAAAACTTCAATATCATCGATCCTTTGGATACTTCCTAGCGGTCAGCAAAGCAAAATCTATTAATGTTCCAGATCATTGGATTAGAAGACAAACCTTAACTAATGAAGAACGATTTATCACGCCAGGTCTAAAAGAACGAGAGGGAAAAATCTTCCAAGTAAAAGCACGAATATCACAACTTGAATATGATCTATTTTGTGAAATTCGAATTCTAGTTGGAAATAAATCAAATATTATTAGAAAAGCTGCAAAAGCAATTTCTTATCTAGATGTTTTATCTGGACTGGCTGAGTTAGCAGCAACAAATGACTACATTCAACCTAAAATAGTTGACAACGAAAATGAAAGTAAATCAAGAAAATTATCTATTGTAGATGGTCGGCATCCAGTGGTTGAACAAATCCTGGTTGATAAAGTATTCGTCCCTAATGATACCGAACTTGGTTCAAAGACTGATCTAATAATTCTTTCAGGGCCAAATGCAAGCGGCAAAAGTTGTTACTTAAGACAAGTAGGTCTCTTGCAAATTATGGCTCAAATAGGTAGTTGGATTCCCGCCAAGTCTTGCACTTTAGGAATTGCGGATCAACTCTTTACACGCGTTGGAGCAGTTGATGATTTAGCGGCAGGTCAATCAACTTTCATGGTTGAAATGCTAGAAACAGCATTCATTCTGAATAAGGCCACTGAAAAATCATTGGTTTTATTAGATGAAATTGGAAGAGGAACTTCAACTTTTGATGGCTTATCTATTGCATGGTCAGTTAGTGAATTTTTAGCTAAAAAAATAAAAAGTCGTTCAATCTTTGCAACTCATTATCATGAGTTGAATCAAATTTCTGAATATATAAATAACGTAGAAAATTACCAAGTTCTCGTCCAATATAAAAATAATTCTCTTTCATTTCTTCACAAAGTTGCAAAAGGAGGGGCAAGTAAAAGTTATGGAATTGAAGCTGCTCGCCTTGCGGGAGTTCCTAAAGAAGTAGTCAATAATGCAAAGAAAATTTTAAATGATCTGGAAAAAAATAGCTCTAATATTATTCAAGTCAATCAATCAATGAAAAGCTGCAAATAAAATTATTCTTGCAATTTACTTCTCAGCCTCAGCAGCTCTCAATAGTGCATTTGTAGCAGCTGCAGCTAAAGATGCTCCTCCTTTAGAACCCTCCAAGACAATATAAGGACATTCACTATTTAATAATCGACTTTTACTTTCAGAAACACCTATAAAACCTACTGGCATTCCAATGATTAAACTTGGTCTTTCATGTCCAGATTCAACCAGATCTAATAAAGCAATTAAAGCTGTAGGCGAACTCCCAATTACAACGAATGGAGCATTTAATACGTTCTGTTTCTCCTCAAAATCTAACCACATATTTCTCATGCCAATTGAACTTCTAGTAGTCAAAGTTGAATCAATTGACGTAGGAGCCATACCTAAAATGCATTGAATATCTGTATTCAAGGTCCTTTTAGCCATGGGAGCTATTGCCGCCTCTGCCATATATGTATCGGTAAAAATTTTTGCGCCATTTTTTAATGCATTAATTGCGTCCTCACAAGCACTGGGACTAAATCTAATGCATGACTGCAAACCA
>QCHI01000037.1 GCA_003279655.1 Prochlorococcus sp. AG-402-A21
TATCGTTGTACTCATTGTTCATGTATTGATTACTCATTAGGATCAACTTCAGTGATTTTTAGATTTAAGCCAACGTAAAGAAGAATACCTCCAATAAGAGGCGTCCAAAGCCCCAATTGGTTTAAATCATGTGATTGCATAAATTCCATTTATTCTTCATCTCTTCTAATGATGATTTGGTTTGTTTTATATTCAGATACTACCCTATTAGCTATTTCAACAATAAATGAATTCGGACACCGTAAAGCCTCTTGTAATTCAGCTAATTCATCAGAAATAAACTCTATACTCCTTGCAATAACTGCTTGATGTTCTTCTTTTGGTTCCCATTCTTTAGCCATTAATTTTCTTGATAATGATCTGCTATTTCGTTAAGCATATTTGAAATATATTTTTATTTGCAGTTGTTTGCGCTTTTATTTTTTCGCATGGGATCTTGACTCGCCTCCATGCACTTTTTATCACTTCGAGTTCTTCATTTGTAGGATGCCATTCTTCAGGCATATTAAATATGAGTCAAACCAAACATGATGCCTTTTGAGATTGCCCATCCAATACCTAGACATATAACAACTGTAAAAAGTGTTTTTAAAAGGTCCATATTCTTCAGTCCCTTCCAAATGCAGTTCTTAACGAACTTGAAAAATCGAATTGAACCCCATCATTAGATGAACCTAGGTTTTGAATTAGCTTTGAACTAGCAAATCTTGATTGGGTTGATGAAAAAATTGATTGAGATTTTACTGCTGATGATTTTACTGCCGCTGTTTTCTTTGCTGTCGCTTTTGTTGCTGTAGCTGAGGTCATTAAAAAAATTGTATTTCTTACAACTTAGACAAGCTGAGTTAAAAGGCGATAGTTGTTAACTTTTTACAATCTTAAAATCATCAACCAAGCAGGAATTGATATGAGCGCGATGATCGTACTTAAGACAACAAGCGATGTGGCTTTATCTTCATCTCTTGACGCTGCTTGGGATATTAGTAAGACAGATATTGCTGTTGGCGCAGCTGATTGAAGTACTAAAGCTTCTCGCATGACGTTGGGTAATCTGATCACTGAGGAAATGATCAACATAATGACTGGCAATCCAATCATTTTCATGATTAAAGCATTTTTTATGGATGTTATTTGGATTTTTATTCTTGAGAGATTTTCTTTCCTCAGCCAACTTAGACGCATTCCAACGATTACAAGTGCTAAAACAATCACAACCCTTGAAGGTATCCATAGTAAGGCTGTTATTTGTTCATTCCATGGTGATGAATGAATTATTAATGCGCCAATCAGTCCCTTTACAGCAGGGCTTTTAAAGATTGCTTTTATGAAATTCTGCCAGTATCTATTAGAACTTAAAACTTTTGAAGTATCCGTTAGCAGTATTGGACCGATACTCCAAATTACTAATGTCGCACCAAGGTCAAAACCTATGCTGTAAATCAAAGCATGATTTGGAAGCAGTGCTAGTGAAACTGGTATTCCGAAATACCCAGTATTTCCGAATGCACTACCTAATTGAAGAGATCTGTTTGGTATTAAGTTTTTTATACCAGGAAGGCAATTTAATAGAGTCATTAAAAAGCCAATAGCTACCAGTGCTAAAGCCGCAGATTGTATCAAAGGGAATTCAAGGCCAGACTTAAGTAATATCCCCATCAAGCTGACAGGAATTCCATAGCTCATTAAAGGACGAGATATCGTTAGGGATAAATCTTTTTTAAATCGTCCTAGTAAATAACCTATTAAAAGACATGGTATTAATTCAGCTAAAAGAAAGATTATTTCCAACTGAGTAAAGCGAATATCATTTTGTTATGTTGAGTGTTCAAGAGTAATTTTATGATTAATTCGATATCTTGACTTGAGTTTATCGTTGCAAGTACTTTTCAGGTTAGGGGCATCTGGTTCTCTTCACTGATTGAGAAAGTTTTAATTCGTAGTTAGCTTATTTCTCCTTGTAAATACTTTTTTCTGAACAACCTAAGGTTTCTCCAAAAAGAATATCTGTGCACATGGCATTACATAAAAGATAAACGACCCAACTGGTAACAGGTACTCCAATTAAATAACTAAATGGGTGCTTTACTTTTATGAAACCAACAATGGCAACGATTAGAACAACAATTAAGTTAATGATTCGTTTGAGGGTTTTTCTTGGTATTTGCATTAGCTATTTCTAGCAGAAAGTTTTCTTATTTATCTAGTTTTTACAACAACTGTTAGTCAGTTTTGTTTTGTTTGGGTATCGTTTGCCCATATTAAAGATTTTAGATGTCTTCTACTGTCACCTCAGTTTTTACTTTTAAGGTTGAAAGCACCTTTGATGAGTGGGCTGCAATCTTCGATAGCAAAGAAGCTACCAGAAGGCATAGAGAGTTTAATATTCAGCCCTTGTACAGAGGTTGTAGTGATGATGACCCTCAAAAAATCATTGTTATACATCAGCACCCAGAGGGGAATATTGAGAAATTTATAGAAGCCAATGGAGACTGGATGGCGAGCCACAGTGTCGATCTATCTACAATGGAGAAGTCTGCTTGGACATGGACCGACAACAGTAGTGTTCAGTTTAAAGCTGCTTAATCAAACATGCGCTGTGTACTTATTGAATGGCATAGATCAAATACCAGATTTTACTATTTCTAGCCATTCAAGCTGTTTAAAAGTAGTGCATATCTAGATTGTCAGGGTTACACTTATTGATTAATTATTTCTCTATTAAAAAGAAATTTTTCTGTTTAGAGATCTGAGTTGTTAAAAAATTGAAATTGAATCAGATAATTCTATGGGTATTGATATTATTGCTATAAATAAAATTACGATTGGTAAATTCCATAATATAATGAGTTGAATAAACTTAAATTTTGTGAATTTAAACATTGTTAGTAATCAGTTCGTTTTAGTCCCCATAAATTCCCTTGCTCGGATGCTTTAACAATCGCTTTGTAAATATCTAAAGTCATAACTTTGATTAATTGAATAATTTTTTTAAAGTTACCTTTTTAGTTAATGTCTGTATGTAGGGAGAAATACCAAATCTATAAAGTAAAAATTATTAATGTAATTAGATTTTCTAATAATTGAATATTTAGACTCTTGTTATTTTCAAGTCTTCTAAAATTTTATAAAATTTTAAAGATGTAATTTAGCTAAAATTTTGTTGCGTCGATCGTCATTAAGAATTTAGTTCAGATATTATTTGACATCTAATAGCTCAAAAGCATTATGTCACTTATATTCGGTTTCCTATCCCAAATTGTTCGGTAGATTTCTTTCAGAACTATTTTGTTATTTTTAGGATATGGTTAGTTGATATTTAAAAAATTGTCTTCAAGACCGATTACATCTTGCAAAAGATACGCTGTTAGCTACCGAGATTTAGCTAACAAAAGACATGAGTTAGGGTTTTATGCCATTGATGCTTTTGAAGCTAGACAGTTAGCTATTGAGTTCAATAAATTTGTTCGAGAGCATCCAAATTCTATTGACAGGATTTCTCTGAGAAATAAAGTTATCGCTTGATGTCACTACTTATGTGTAATATTTGCTTATTAATTTATGTACGGAGTTATGTTATAAAAATATTATTATGAGAGTTTTCTGAACTAATTATCTAAGGGTATTTTAAAGCTGGTAGCTTATTTATCTTTTACCCATAGAGCAAGTCGCCCACCCTTTCCCCTCGCTGACAACCATTTACCATTTGGATCAATAGCTATTAGTGCAAAAAAAGGCCTCTGCTTTTGATCAGGTGCCGGTAGAGATCTCTTTAGAATAGTTAATGAAGCTAGTTTTATATGAATGCAATCAAAAGAAAAAGGTAATAATGGTTGCTTCCTTTCTAAATTTGCGTAACCACTGAATCTCAGAGTTAATAATCCAAATTTAATTGCGTTGGCGATAGTAAATTCCTCTTCTTCTGGATTCTGTGTATTCTTCTTCAACTCTAGACTGGCTGAAAGAACCTGTAGCAAAGTGCTTGAAATCGTGTCTTCTGTATCTGAGCCCTGCTTC
>QCHI01000038.1 GCA_003279655.1 Prochlorococcus sp. AG-402-A21
TTAACGAAGGATCTCTAACAACACTGGAATTTAAGCTTACTTTGTCAGCTCCTGCTCGTAACAATTCATTTATTCCATTAATAGAGCTAATTCCACCTCCAACAGTAAAAGGGATCGTTACCGCCTCGGATGTTCGTCTTACCATATCAACCAAAGTTGATCTTTTCTCGTGAGTGGCTGTTATGTCTAGAAAGACCAATTCATCTGCTCCAGCCTTGCTGTATCTACATCCCAGCTCAACTGGATCTCCTGCATCACGCAATCCAACAAAGTTAACCCCCTTCACTACTCGTCCATTTGAAACATCAAGACAAGGGATCAATCTTAAAGCAACCATGATTTTTAAACAGGGGAACTGTTATGGTTGCCCAAACTTAAGCATTTTGATGCCATGGCTAAGCCAACCTCCCTTTCAAGGATAGGTTCAAAGATTAAGATCAATATTGAACGTGTAAGAGATCGCATACCTTCTTATTTGATCAATCAACTATCTGAGGATCCAAGAGGCACTGTAATCGATTACAAGATGACTGATGGCAGAGGAGGTATTGGTGTGGTAATTAAAATGAATGATGGAAGCAAACATTGGTTCTTCGAAGATGAAGTTTCTTAACCCTGAGATAAAAAAGTGAGCGATGCTAGGCAACTCCTTGGAATAAAAGGAGGTTCTGAAACAAAAAACATTTGGAAGCTTCGTTTGCAATTAATGAAGCCAATCACATGGATTCCTTTGTTATGGGGAGTCATTTGTGGAGCAGCTGCCAGTGGTAATTTCCACTGGGAATTAAGCAACGTTCTTGCTTCGATCAGTTGCATGTTTATGAGCGGGCCACTCTTAACTGGATACACGCAAACAATAAATGATTACTTTGATAAAGAAATCGACGCAATAAATGAACCTAATAGACCAATACCTTCAGGGGCAATTTCACTTTTTCAAGTGAAATGTCAAATTTGGGTTCTATTAATAGCTGGTCTTGGAGTTGCATATTTATTGGATTTATGGGCACATCACACCATTCCTTCAGTCCTTCTTTTGGCATTGGGAGGTTCATTTGTAAGTTTTATTTACTCAGCACCACCTTTAAAACTTAAACAAAATGGTTGGCTTGGGAATTATGCACTTGGTGCAAGCTACATAGCTCTTCCTTGGTGGGCTGGACAGGCTCTATTTGGACATTTAACATGGACAACTGCTCTTCTTACTCTTGCCTATAGCTTGTCAGGTTTAGGAATTGCTGTAATTAACGATTTTAAAAGCGTGGAAGGGGATAAGAGCCTTGGACTTGAATCACTTCCTGTTGTTTTTGGTATTAAAAATGCAAGTCGTATTAGCGCAGGAATGATAGATATATTTCAGCTGGCAATGGTAGTAGTTTTAATAGCGATAGGACAACATTTTGCATCTGTCATTCTGGTTTTACTAATAATTCCTCAAATAACATTTCAAGACATCTGGCTATTGCGTGATCCATTAAGTTTTGATGTTAAGTATCAAGCAAGCGCACAACCATTTCTTATTTTAGGAATGCTTGTAACTGCAATTGCCATAGGACATAGTTCCTTAATCAGTTTATAAAGTTAATTATTAAATCTTAAAACAAGATAAAAACTATAAAAAAAATACATTTTTATTCCATATAATTACATTAATTTTTTAATTTATTTAAAACAGCAATATAAAAACCATCTCCATTATCTTCCTCTCCAGGCCAAATCTGTTTTTCATATTCCAATAAAAACTCAGGTTTTAATTGAAGAAAGTTTTTTATCTGATTAAAATTTTCTTCAGGATGAATAGTACAGGTGGAATAGACCAGTGTGCCGCCTCTTTTTAATAAAGGAGCTAACGAGTTAAGTAAATGACTTTGAACAGCGACAAGCTCCTGAATATTATCTTGATTCATTCTCCATCTTGCATCAGGGTGGCGAGCAAGAGTACCCAATCCTGAGCATGGCGCATCAATAAGTATACGATCAAAAAAACCTTTCCAATCAGGATTTTTGAGTAATAGCTCATTAGAGTCCGTAACCAATATTTGCAGGCATTTAGTCCCAAGTCTCTCTGAGTTAGCTAATATTTTTTTTGATCTTCTGGATGAACGATCAACAGACCAGACCTTGCCCTCATTGTTAATTAATTCAGCAATATGTGTTGATTTTCCGCCCGGTGCAGCACAAGCATCAAGAATCATTTCTCCAGGCAAAGGTCCTAATGATGGGGCAATTAGCTGTGAAGATCTATCTTGAACACTCCATTTACCTTCCTCATAACCAGGCCATTTCCTAGGTTCCCCTAAACCAGATCGAATTTCCAATCCGTAAGGACAGTTTGGAATAACTTGATTTTTAATACCACAGGAATCAAAAATTTCTTTTACTTCTTTTAAATCTGCACGCAATTTATTCACTCTGATATCAATAGGACTAACGCTGTTGAATGATTTAGCAATCTGCTTAGCATGTTCGACTCCCTTCCAAGCAATCAATTCCTCTGCCAACCAAACAGGAAGAGACTCGTTTTTTGCCAATTCCAAACTTGGATTATTTGATTTAGGTAATTGAAGACCTTTCTCTTTGCTTCTAAGAGCAGATCGCAAGATTCCATTAACAACTGGGGCAAGTTTTTTCAACTGATGAGTTTTCGCAAGCTCGACAGTTGTATTGATTGCAGCAGCTGGAGGGATTCGCTTCATTTTCAAAATCTGATACAGCCCAAGATGCAATAGCCACCTCAATAAGGGAGGCTGTTTTTTAGCCGGTACTTTCCCTAACAAATCAATCCAACAATCTAAGTAATATCTTTGGCGAATTGCACCATAAGAAAGTTCAGTTATTAAAGCTTTATCCAACGACTTGAATGGATAAAGATTAAAGATCCTTTCCAAGGCCACATCTGCGAATGCTCCTCCACCTACGGCTTGGATAACCTCCCAAGCAGCTCTTCTGGCATCTAAGCCTTTTATGGATGACAGGTTTTCACTCAAAAGCAATCATTTAAAACTTCAGTGCAAATTAAAATGTTTATCGAAAAATCATAGCTCAAAACCCCTCGAAAGTCTTTTACTGCAGTTGCTTTCAAGGGAATCGTCGGGCTAGGCCAACTCAAAAGGTGTAACATAAGATACTTTTAACCTGCCCTTAAGAAAGTTAAATTTGATACAACTTCTTTAATGTGTGAGGACACTATGAAGCTTTTTTCACGTTTATTAGTAGCTCCAGCAGCTTTGGGTCTTATGGCTCCTGTTGCAGCTAATGCAGATACTGCTTTTTCATCAACAACAACTCTTGGTGGTTCAGCTGTTTTCACAACTGGTTCAGTTGCAGATGGCGGAACATCTGATACAGAAGAAGAGCTTTATATGCAGTATGCATATACTCTAGATGTAAATTCTAGCTTCACTGGTGAAGACCTTTTCTCTGCAGGTATCGTAGCTGGTAATGCTAGTGGCCCACTTGCAAGCATGGATAGTGCTGAAACAGGTGGTCTAGATGTTCAGTCTCTATTTTATAACTTCCCTGTTGGCGATCTTTCAGTAACTGTTGGACCTTTGGTTGATCAGGATGATGTTGTTGCTGCAACAACTTCTGCTTATTCAGACGCTTTCAGACTAGGCA
>QCHI01000039.1 GCA_003279655.1 Prochlorococcus sp. AG-402-A21
ATAATTAGAAAAAACCCTGTGATCTTTGAATCCTTGATCTATGAAATGTTGATAATATTTTGCTGCTTCTGAAATGTTTCCTTTTATATGAAACTGAATTGCTTGATTAATTATTTGTTCTTTAGAAAGATGAGAAGGAGTCTTCGTAATAATAGATATTTTTTTTTTAATTTCTCCTAAAGAAAATGGAACAGGGAATGTTTGGAATTCAGTGATCTTTTGCTTTTTGTGATCTTTATCACTAGAAGTCATTATTTTCTAAGAACTTCTTTATAAAGTAATTCTACCACTAACGAAAGCGTCATTTGAACCTCTTTCTGAGATTATTGATACCCAATTAATAACGCTTAGATGATTGATGAATTGCTTGATAAAAAGAACTGTTTTCCCAATCAATTACTTGATTAAAGTCATCTAAGTCACATATGTCTTTCATTCCTTTTATTCCATCATGAAATATTTGGTCAAACTCTTCTATTGAAACTTGATTGAGTACTAATGAGTTCCTTTGAGCCTCACCCCATTTAGATTAGCGGATACACATTTTTAATAAAGAATTTGCATTTTATTCTTTATTAAATTTCAAGTGGGTAAGGAATAGCACTACCACCTTTGCTTGAGAGTGGATTTATTTTCAAACTTCTTGATGATTCCTTCGGGGCAAAACACTTTGCTTGTACTGTCGAAGTTTTTCAAGATTGATCCTTGAAAACCAAATCAATTCTACAATCAGGTCCCCATTCAGTGCGTTGTGGATGTACGTCCCATAACCACACTTCTATGATCTGAAATTTCCAAACAGGATCAATCTTAAAAACCATTTAACGAATTTCTCAAATTGCTTTCCCCTAATGCCTAAGCCTAGATCTAATGATTTGTAGAACTCGTCAAACGTCGCCACTTTTTATTTTTCTATCCTTTGTTCCTGCCCCTATTTTGCGCAGATTCTCATCAATTTGTCTATTTAGTAGTGACAAAAGGTTCCTACAGGAGTAGAAATGAAATAACAGGACAACTCCTCACACAATCGTTCTGTTGTAAAAAAGCACTCGACTTCGCGTAAGTGGGGTGTTTTTTTAATGCCTTATTTTCAAAAATTGGCACATGTGACAGTTGAGAAACTCAAATACTCATCATTCCTCTTTTCATCACTGTGGTTAGGTTGAGATTGTGAGGAGTTGAGATCCTCCGTAGTGGAAACAAGGAAACACTTACGCCTGATCTCACAAAGAAACCGCCCTAACTGCACTGGGCGGTTTTTTTGTGCCTTTTCTAGAGTGGTCTAATGATATTTACACCTCCACAAGTTGTTTTCGAGTTACTGCTTTTAAGTACAGTAGTGGTTTTAATTTTCAATATCAGATACAACCCCTTTGGTAATAGCGAAGACGATATGTAATTAGGAATTTCTTCGGATGCAGACCCTTGGTGGAATTGATTAGAAAAGGGCAAGCAGAACAACTCCTTACCAAAATTCGTTCTGTAACTGAAGAGAGGGACTCAAGGTCGCTGAAGCAGCAGGGTCCCTTTCTTAATCTCATTTTAATGAGTTAAATCAGTCTCCTTTATCGTGAATATCTCCTGAATAAGATTGAGTTCCTATCTCTGGTGGTGAATTATTTCCGAAGTCATCAACTAAAGCATCTGCCTCACTAGTAAATAGTTTGGTGAACCATTGTTTAGTAGCAATAATTGCTGTCCAGATCTTTTCTCTTTTTTGAGTCATAGATATGCCTCCAAAGTAGTAAGGAGGCGAGATTTTGGTCGCCCCCTTCTTTAATGGAGAAAAAATAGGTGACTTAACCTAATAGACAAATATAGTACGTTTGTATTAATATAGTCCCCATCACTAAGCCAACAAAGCAAACACGAAGTGAGCTTAGTTTTTTTGTCTCTCACAAGGAGAACCAAGATGGGTCGAATTAAAACACCAAAAGTTGTTGCTCCAGTTGAAGCACTTGAGCATCCAGAGGAGTGGAATTATTTCACTGATCTGGAACTGGTGAAGTCCAGAGGAAGTTCAATTTGCCTTACCTGTGAACACTTCACTTATACCTGCGATAAGTCATGCGTGACTCTTTTGGTTTGTCCTCTTCACCAACGTCTTATCCCTCAAGGTGAACATCTCACAAAGCGTTGCCTGAACTGGCAAAAGAAGAGGGTATTACAAATCGGATGGTGTCCAGAAGTTGCCTAACAACCCGCAAAATTATTTCCTCAAAACCAATGAATATAGCTACCACTGCTGATTCTGTGATGATGTTTTGCATCATCGCTTCAATGGCAATCTTTGATGCCTTCTCAACTCTTCTTTCGATCCTAAGGAAAGGAATATTTATTGATCAAAAATCGCTACTGATGCAAAAGACCAATAGCCAATTGAGGGAATTGCTAGTTGGCGTAGAAAAAATTTCTAAACTCAATAAAAAACAATTAGTTGATTTAGTGCTAGAAAAAAATGAACTTTTTTGAGATTAAGAAGTTTTCAATGAGTAGAGAAGTCATAAAAAGATTCTTGGGAACTGATCAGTCGAAATAAACCACGAGTTTCAAGAAAACCAACCTTCTACGATGTCTTTACAGAGAAGGTGATAAGTGGATATATGGGATACGCCTCCAAAAACAATTGGAACTAGGTTCATCAATAATTACTTTAGACTCACATGGAACTACACCTTTTAATTTATAACTACTATTTAGTAGTTATACGGACTCCAATTTAATAGTTACTGCACCAAATATTCCTTATAATCACTTTCCCTCATACAACCAATTGTCTCTCAAGTCTTATGAGAAACGTGTAGGGGAGATATTTGCCCTTTTATATTTGCGTTTAAACATTGCGTCAATCCTATTACACCCTGTTTCCGTTTGGTGATTTTATACGCTCGCCCTACTTCTCTAACTAGAGAAAAAATATCAATATCTACTGTTTTGTTCTTCCTTATAAGTTCAGAAATTATTTCAGACTAAGTGAACAAAATTTAAAGTTAGGGTTAGGAGTAAAATAGTTGAAATCAAAAGGGTAAAACAACAATTGATGGAGTCTGATAAGCAAATGCCAGGGAAAAAGAAACTCACTGCAGAAAAAACATTCCCAGTTCCATTTCCTTTAAAAGAAAATCAAGGAAATCTTACTATTAATATAAATACTCCTTCTCATCCTTCTACAGAACAAATAATCAATCAAGCAATTCAGTTTCAGATAAAAGGAAACATTGTAGAAGCAACAAGATATTATCAACAGTTAATAAATCAAGGGTGTCATGATC
>QCHI01000040.1 GCA_003279655.1 Prochlorococcus sp. AG-402-A21
AGATGTGGGCAAATTAAATGAAGCAGAAATCTTCTATCGCAAAGCTATTGAACTCAATCCTAATTTCCCAGATGCCCATTCTAATCTCGGAAATCTCTTGAAAGATGTGGGCAAATTAAATGAAGCAGAAATCTTCTATCGCAAAGCTATTGAACTCAACCCTAATTTCGCTAAGGCACATTACAATTTGGGCATAATCTTGAGAGATTTTGGCAACTTATCAGAAGCAGAAATCTCCACTCGCAAAGCTATTGCACTCAATCCTGATTTCGCTAAGGCACATTCCAATCTGGGTAGCATATTAAATGCTCTCGGCAAATTAGAAGAGGCAAAATCATCCTATAAAAAAGCTCTTGAACTGAATTCAAATTTTGCAGAAGCCTATTATGGTCTTTCAATAATCGAACTTCTCAATGGAGATTATCAATCTGGTCTAGAAAATTATGAGTTTAGATTCAAAGCAAAAAAAGCTGTTATTCCTCACGGAACAACAGCACTGAAACGTATTGATAATCATAAGTTACAGAAAGGAGACAAGCTCTTAGTCATTAGTGAACAAGGTTTAGGCGATACACTTCAATACATGAGGTATGTGCCTTATTTAAGAAAACTAGGTCTTGATGTTTCTTTTTCTGCTCAAACAAAACTACATCCCTTAATTAAAGCATCAAATATTGATTCCAATCCATTAACCCCCGAACAAACATCTTTAATTTCGGAAGGTCAATGGATCCCACTCTTATCTTTACCTCGATATCTAAAAGTTAACCCATACAATCCAATCATTACTGAACCATACATCTATTCAACAGATGTATTAAATCAAAAATGGAAAAATATTTTATCTAAAGAAAAAAAACCAATAATTGGAATTAATTGGCAAGGAAATCCTGATATAGAGAAGAATATTTATCCCCAACGATCCCTTCCTTTAGAACTCTTCTCAAGCCTTGCTAAGCATAATGAGGTGAGGCTCCTTTCTCTCCAAAAAGGGTTTGGATCAGAACAACTAGAACAATGCTCATTTAAAAATAAATTTATTAAATGCCAACCTGTCATTAATTCAACCTGGGATTTTCTTGAGAATGCTGCCATAATTGAAAACTGTGATCTGATTATTACTTGTGATACTTCCATTGCTCATTTAGCGGGAGGAATGGGCAAGAAAGTTTGGTTACTATTAAAGGATATAGCCTATTGGACTTGGGGACTGAGAGCGGACAATACATTTTGGTATCCTTCAATGAAACTATTTCGGCAAAAAGAGCGACACAATTGGAATGAAGTGATGTCAAGAGTCTCATATCAAATCAATGCAGAAATTTGTAAGTAACGTTTTAGTATATATCTAGATTTTATAGCCAATCATTCCAACTCAATAGTGCCTGATAAAATTTTTAAGTTTTAGACAGGTGTTTGTTTAAATTAAAATTTTAATGTATAGAGAAAGCGAACTCTATACGATGTCTTTGCAGAGTAGATTCAGGGGGAAATGGAACTACAACTTTTGATATATAACTACTTCCAAGTAGTTATATAAACTACCACTAAATAGAAACTCTAAAATACTAAGTTCAGCATACTTTCTTGAAAATGAAAAAATCATAGCATATAAGAATATTGAAATCGTATGTGAAACTAATAATAGACGATTAAGAACTAAAAACTTCTAAAAGACGACATTGCCCTAGAAATATCGGGAAGAATTATCCATAGAGACTGATAATTTATAACACTAATCATAAAAAAACATTGATTTTAGGATTAGTAGTAATATGAGTAGTATCAAAAAATAGAAAAGTATAGATGGAGCAATCTGGTGATAAAAATCAAGAGAAAGCGAAAGTGTATGAAGTAACTACAATCCCAGTTCCATTTCCTTTAGGGGAAAAGAAAGAAAAGATTACTATTAATACTAATTCTCCTTCTAAAACTTCTAAAGAAGAAATAATTAGGCAAGCATTTAATTTCCATTCACGAGGCAATTTTCAAAAAGCATTAAAATATTATCAATATTTCATCAATCAAGATTTTAAAGATTACAGAGTATTTTCTAATTATGCAGTC
>QCHI01000041.1 GCA_003279655.1 Prochlorococcus sp. AG-402-A21
TGTGCTCCTGAAAACGCAAAACTACCTACAGCACTAGCATTAGGTAGTTTTGATGGCCTTCACTTAGGTCATAAAAAAGTAATAAAAGCTATCTTAAAAGAGCCAATTGGAGTCCCGACAGTTGTCAGCTTCTGGCCTCACCCACGTGAGGTTCTATTTGGGGAATCAAGATTAAGACTAGATTTACCAAATGAAAAAACATTTCTGCTCGAGCCACTAGGCATAGAGCAATTAGTTTTAGTTCCATTCAATAAAACTCTTGCCTCTAAAAATGCTGAAACATTTGTAGATGAAATCCTAGTAAAAACACTTCATGCTAAACACATAGCAGTTGGAGAGAATTTTAGGTTTGGACGCAATAGAGAAGGAGATATTTCTACTTTAAAAAAGATAGGTGCATCTCTAGGAATAAAAATTTCTATTATTCCTATCCTTGAAGACAATCATGGTCGACTAAGTAGTAGCAGAATAAGGAAAGCGCTCAATAAAGGTGATTTAAAACATGCCAAATATTTATTGAGTCGTCCATATACCTTTAGAGGGACAGTGGGGAAAGGTAGAGGTTTAGGTAAAAACATTGGATGGCCAACAGCAAATTTAAAAATAGATGGGCGAAAATTTCTTCCATCATTGGGGGTTTATGCAGCTTGGGCTTCCATTGCAACAAAAAAAGAACGTTTCCCAGCAGTTATGAATATGGGCCCTCAGCCTACTATTGATCCAAATTCCAAATCAGCAGTAGAAGTTCACCTTCTTGACAAAGATATCAACTTATTAGGGGAGGAATTAATTATTGAACCTGTACACAGAATTAGACTTCAAAAAAAGTTTGAGAACATCGAGCTCCTGAGCAAACAGATAAATTTAGATGCAAAATTAGCCAAAGAAATATTGACCAAAAACCTCTAAATTCAAGTAATTGTGGGATATGCATTAGACAATCCCCACACAACAAACAAACCAATGCCTCCTAACAAAAAAACGCCCCAAACAAGCACAGTCATATTGTTCTCAGAATCATTTTCCACAATAAAGTTCAAATACATATCATCTAATAAAGGATGACATGAAATCAATGCCTGTCACCCCTCCATCTGATAATCGTATTGCTCAATTAATTGACGCGAACTTAGATCGTGCTAGAGAAGGGCTTCGAGTGATGGAAGATTGGTGCAGGTTTGGTCTAAAGAGGAGTGATTTTTCGATTCAAATCAAAGATTGGAGGCAACAATTAGGGGTACATCACCACAACATTTATCGAAAGGCAAGGATTACATCCAACGACCCAGCCATGGGAGTTCCTCATCCTTTACAAAAAATCAGATCAGCCCCAGAGGCTGTATTTGTTGCAAACTCATCCAGAGTTCAAGAAGCCTTAAGAGTAATAGAGGAATTTACTCGAATAACTGATCCTAAGCTTTGTGAAATAGCTACAAAGATTAGATACCTAACTTACGAAATCGAAATAAAAGTGCTTAATACTGCTGAAGGTATAAATAAAAGACAAACCTTAAGGAATTGTTCCCTATATTTAATAACCACTAATAGGAGAGATCTCAAAGAGATTGTTCTTCAGTCTCTCAAGGCTGGAGTAAAGATAGTTCAATACAGAGAGAAATTTTTAAATGATCATGAAAAAATTTCACAAGCTAAATGTCTAGCCTCCCTTTGTAAAGAACACAATTCACTATTTATAGTCAATGACCGTATCGACATCGCACTTGCTGTTGACGCCGATGGGATTCATTTAGGGCAAGAAGATATACCAACAAAAATCGCGAGAGAGCTCCTTGGATCTGAAAAGATCATTGGTCGTAGCACACATTGCCTTGAAGACATAAAAAATGCCGAAAAGGAAGGCTGTGATTATATTGGCATAGGACCGATATTTCCATCTGAGACAAAAAAGCAACTAAATCCAATTGGAATTGACTGCCTTAGAAAGAGCTTAAGTGAAACGCTCCTACCGGCTTTTGCTATTGGGGGAATCAATAAATCAAATAT